>DASPGL010000141.1:0-3479 GCA_035620635.1 Nitrospira sp.
TGTGGCCGGGGCGCTCCTGTCCTTCGCGGGGGTGGGACTGGTGTCTGTGGCGGGTTTTCAGGCAGCTGGCGAACAGCCCCTGCTGGGCAGCACGCTGGTCTTTCTAGGGGTGGTGAGTTGGGCGCTCTACAGCATCGGCAGCCGCGCGGTCATGGAGCGGGTTTCGGCACTGACCGTCAACTGGACCACCCTCCTGGTCGCGACGGTCTTGCAGATCCCCCTCCTCTGGACCGATCGAAAAATGATGGATGCAGGTGTTGCATCGGTGACGACGTCCGATTGGCTCGCACTCGCCTATCTCGTGGTGTTCGCCACGGCGGTGGCCCAGCAGGCCTGGTTGTTCGGCGTGCAGGGCATCGGGCCTTCGCGGGCGTCGGTGCTCGGCAATCTCACGCCGGTCGCCGCCATCGGGCTGTCCGCCCTCATTCTGAACGAGTCGGTCGGCCTCATCGAAGTCATCGGCATCGGTCTCATCCTGGCCGGCGTGTGGGCGGTCAATCGTCAGACCGCCCGACTCGCGTCCTAGCCGGCACGCGCGTAAAATGCGGTGAGCGTATTTCGTGCTTCGTGCAAGTCAGTTCCCGAGGACCGTCCATGTTGAAACAACGCATCGAAGAAGTGACGAAGGCGAACCAGGCGTTCTACGACGCCTTCGAGAGCCTGGACATCGCCGAGATGGATGACGTCTGGGCGCATCAGGAGTATGTCACCTGCGTACATCCCGGCTGGACGCTCAGGTCCAGCTGGCCGAGCGTCCGTGACTCCTGGGTGCTGATCTTCAACAACACGTTTTCCATGAAGTTCGAACTCACCGACGTGATGGTGCAGGTGGCGGGCGACATGGCCTGGGTCATCTGCGTCGAGAATATCACCACCCAGCAATCCGACGAACCGCAGCAGGCGAAGGTGCTCGCCACCAATCTCTTCGAGCGGATCGGCGACGAGTGGTTGATGATCCATCATCACGGGTCGCCGGTGGCGGGGTAACGGTGCGGGTCCTGTCGCCAGCCAGCCTGGCCGTCCTCGCACCCCGCCCGGTGTAGGGACCCCGCTGCGGGCGGCCAGGCACCTGGTCGGCGCCACCCGCTGAAAAGAGGGAAAGAATAAGAGTGGGTGGGAAGAGCGGGCAGCCTGGTAGTCTCCTGTGCTCGCGCAACGCGCACACAAGTCTTATCGAATGGGGAGCAGTGGGCGGTGCTCGCTCAATGCGCGCAGGAGAAGACTCCGAGACCGCCCGCTGTGAAGTGAAAAAAGCGCGGGTGATGCTCGGTGAGTGCGCGCAGTAGAAAACCACCCCACCGCCCGCCCGAGAGGGGAAGTGAAGAAGCAGTGCTCGCTGCATGCGCGCACTTGGAGACACCTCCGCGCTAGCTCTGGGTTGTGGGCAAGGGAAGGAGCGGGCCTGGCCGAGGGCGATCGCGTCCGCACCTCTCGGAGCAACCCGTTCGGAATCAGCCAGGCGGAAGCCTTCGGAAATTCCCTCGAAGACTCGGTCAGTTTCCGCTTTCCTACCTGGCTGAATCTCGACGGGTCCCCGCTCCTTCGGTGAATTGCTCCGTTCTCGGCCAGGCCCCGCGAGGAAGAGTGAAAAAGAAAATGAGCGGTGCTCGCTCAATGCCCGCAGGGGAAGACTGCAAGATCACCCGCTTGAGAGGGGAAATGTGATGGTAAGTGATAGAGTATTAAATTCTTACAGTGCTTCTCGATCAGTTGGTAACCACTGCGCAGCAGGTCTGACAATAGGATTATGGGATGAAGAACCAGTACTTTGGTGACGTCCACGACTATCGTCAGTACGGGTTATTACGCGCGATTCAAACAATTGGCACGGGTAAGCTTCTTGTCGCATGGATGCTGACATCCGACGATAAAAGTCGAGACGGAAGATTCCGCTCCTATCTCCAGGATCCTGATGCTTGGAAACGATACGATCCTGAACTCTTCGATGGCATCGAAGAGATACTTCGACCGGCACCCGCCTCCAAAGTATCGCTTATTGAAGGTTCACAGCTTTTGCCCAGGACGACTTACTACTCGGCAGTGGTTCCGGATGCGCGTCAGGACCGCGAAGCCTGGTGTGAAGGTCTGCTCTGTGCGACTCGAGGTTCCGATCTAGTGTTTGTCGATCCTGACAACGGAATCGAGGTGCCCTCGAAACTCCTCGGTCGCAAAGGCTCATCGAAGTACGTTACCTGGCTGGAGATCCAAGAAATTTGGCAAGTCGGTTGCTCTATTCTGGTCTACCAGCATTTCCGCCATGAGCAGCGGGCAGCGTTTGCAAAGCGAATGATGATGCAGCTACGCGAAAAGACTGGAGCGTGTTTGACAGGAGCGTTTCGCACGCCCCATGTTCTCTTCCTGTTGGCTGCTCAGGATCGTCACGTCCCACAGTTCCGTCAGATGATCCCCTTGCTCTCACAAAAGTGGAACGGTCAAATCGAACCGATGGGGCTGGGTGCATGCTAGCAGTGTGCGACCACTAGCCGGGCACAGCCAATTCATGACCGACACCGTGCGTCGAGCAACGTTGCATGATCTCGATCAGCTGGTCCCGTTGCTCGACGGCTACCGCCAGTTCTATGGTCAGAAGCCGGATCTGATTGTTGCGCGGCAGTTCTTGGCCGATCGTTTCGCTCGCGGTGAGTCGGTCGTACTGATCGCCGAGAATCGTGAGAGGGTGGCCACGGGATTTGTGCAGCTGTTCCCCACCTTTTCGTCGATTCTTACCGCACCGATCTATTTGCTGAGCGATCTCTTTGTAACGCCTGCCGCGAGACGTCGCGGGGTTGGCACGTTGCTCCTGAACGCCGCTGCCGAAACTGCTCGTGCCGCGGGGGCGGTTCGACTGGAACTGGCGACGGCAGTCACGAACGTGGCGGCTCAGAGGCTGTACGAAGCCAAGGGGTGGATACGAGACGAAGAATTTTACGTGTACGGATTGTCGCTCGAGCGTGAACGGCTGTCATGAGTCAGAGTTTTTGCGCGGTGGCCGGTACGTCATCAATACGGATGGTCTTGATCCACTCGGCGGCGATGGTGTCGCGCTGTTCCATCGTCATCGCGGCGTAGGAGTGAAACATCTGCGGGCCACGACGGCGGCGCCAGGTGAGGAAGCTGAGAAAATGATCTTTGCACACAAAACGGGTGCCGGCCGGGGCATAGGCGTGAGCTTGGCAGTTTGGGACACAACAGCCGGTATCGTGCATGGCGATCCTCGCGTGATGCCGATCAGTATGCCGGTCGGCTTCCTTCCTTTTCAAGGGCTCGCACCTTGACCCGCCATCCCTCATGGGGTAGGACTGCCCCATGCACGTCCCGTTTCTGCTGACCTGTTTCTGCCTGCTGGTATCTGTCTCGCTCAGCTGTACCTCGCCATCCCGTGAAGGGCTGCCGCCGGAGAGCCCGTTTCAGGAGTCGGCTGTCCTTGCCAGGGATCTCCTGCCGCAGGGCATTGCGGTGGGTGATGTGAGTGCGAGTCG
>DASPGL010000142.1:0-3447 GCA_035620635.1 Nitrospira sp.
TCCGCCCCTATGTGGAATTCGCCGGAGGGCCTTTCTGGACCGATCTCGGCGGACGGATTCCGGAGGAGTCCACCCAGTTCAACTTCGTCGTCACGGGCGGAGTCGGCGTCTCATGGTTCATCACGCCGCAGACATCGTTCAACGCCGGGTACCGGTTTCATCATATTTCCAACGCGGGCACCCACTATCCGAATCTCGGACTGAACGCGAGCCTGCCGTTCGGCGGGTTTTCATTCTATTATTGAGGAGACCGTCATCATGATGTTTCATGGCCTTCGCTGGACGATGCTGGGGCTCGCCGGATTCGCCGTCACGGCGCTGGGGTGCAGCCGATGGATCGAGGTCGTGCCTTCTTCAATCGATCGGACGGACGCCGTCACACGCTCCGTCCCCAAGGAGGAACGGGTCCCGTTTGTCCTGGAGGGTTTCCGCCTCGTGCAGAACGGCGCCCCTCAGAATCCGTCTCCCGAGATCGAGCGGCGCTTCTTGAATACCGTCCAGGAGACCCGCCTCTTCTCGACCCTTGTTCCGCTCGGAGCCCATGCCGGTTCGCTCGGCGACAAGACCGTCACCGCCCGACTCACGCTGGAGGAAACGATCGATCCCCGCTCCGGTGCCGCGGCCTGGAAGGGGTTTCTCGTCGGCGCGTCGATGTTTCTCCTCGCGCCGGTGATCGAACTGGACTATGGCTATGCCACACAGGCCAGTCTCGAACTGGAGCACTGGGACGGCCAGGTCCAGCGCTACGAAGCCCGTTCGTCCGGTACGGTCCGCTACCAGTTGTTCGGCGCCACACCGATCATGCTCGACGAACTCAAGGGGCAGGTGATCGAAACCTGTCTGAATGACCTGATGCACCAGCTCGTGCGCGATACCGACCTGTACACCGTGGGCAGCAGCCCCCTCCCCGATCCCGCTATTCGCTCCGTGACGGTCAAGGCACGCACGTCTGTGACGGGAACACCGTCTGTCCCCGCCGTCCCGGTGTCGAGTGCTCCGGTTCCCTAGCACACCTGCCGCCCCTTTCTGATCCCATCTGGCTGATTCGGTTCCTCCAATGCTATAGTGATGGCTTCAACCAGGAGGAGCCGCGTATGAATCTGGACGATGCAAGAAAACGTATCGAATCGGCCGTGACTCAGTTCGGCCAGCATGCCGCGCCGGCCATTGACCTGGTCATGGCCGAAGTCCGGTCCGACCTGGGGTCCGGCGCATTCAACGAATTGGTGGAAGAATTCGATCTTGAGCTGACCTACAACATCGCCCCGATGGAATCGGACCACTCCAACAGTTGAATCCACTCGCTAATCAGACGGCAACCGATCAGTCTCTCCCTTTCAACGTTCCATTTTTACCTTTTACATTTTCTTATCTATGCCCCTGATCTGGGCCGCCATCTCAGCCCACGGCTTCGGGCACGCCGCGCAGGTGGTGCCGGTGCTCAATGCCTTGGGCAGGCTCGTGCCCGGCCTGCGTGTGCTCCTTCGAACAACCGTTCCCGCTTCATTTTTCACGGACCGCCTCGCAGTTCCCTGGGAGCTGAGCGCTGTCCAACAGGACGTCGGATGCATTCAGAACGGGCCGCTGGCCATCGATACCGAGGCCACCTGGCGCGAGCATGCACGGTTTCATGCGACATGGCCGGAGCGGATTCAAACCGAGGTCGAGGCGATGCGGGCGGCGCGGCCCGATGCGATCCTGGCCGACACACCGTACCTGGCCGTGGCAGCGGCAGCAGAGGCCGGCATTCCCGCCATCGCCCTCGTCAGCCTCACCTGGGACTTCATCCTCTCCGACTATCCGGCTCCACCACAGATCGACCGTCGGGCGCTCCTTCAATCCATCCGTCAAGCCTACGCGCGGGCCGACCTCGCTCTTCGGATCACTCCTGCCCCGAAGATCGAGAGCTTCGGGCGCGTCATTGACATCGGTCCGATCGCCGAACCCGCTCCCCCCGCCCGTGAGCAACTCGGTAAGGTTCTCGGGCTGGCGCCAGGGGAACAGACCGTCCTTGTCGGTTTCGGCGGAATTCCACTGACTTCGCTCCCTTTCCCGGCTCTGGAGCCACTGACCGGCTTCCGGTTTCTTTTTGATGCCGCGACGCCTCCGGAAAGCCATCGCTTCGTGTCCAGCACGGCTCTGCCCTTTTCCTTCGACACCCTGCTGGCCTCCGTTGATGTCGTCATGACCAAACCGGGCTACGGTACGCTGGTCACAGCGGTGGCCTTACAACGCCCCCTCGTTTACGTCAGACGGTTCAATTTCGGCGACGAACCATCATTGGTCGACTACCTCCATCGGTACGGACGCGGTGTGCACCTCTCTCTGGAGGACTTCACGGAAGGCCGCTGGGAAGCGGCGCTCAAGCAGGTGACGACACTGCCACTCCCGACACTCCCTCCACCTCCGATCACCGGTGCAGAGGACGCAGCCCGACTCATCGGAACATTCCTGCACGGCACCACGTGAAGTGGTCCGATCGTGCGAGATGGCCCGGGCCCCTTCGAATCCAAACCCGAAGCCTGGCACGAAAGGCCAGGAAGCCGTTGCACCGTCGGCCACCAGGTCCAGCGACAGGCTGCTTGACACAGGCTAACTCGTTGGTTTTTCATGCAAAGCCGTCTTCGCATTTTGCACATCTTTTTGCCCGCTCCCTCCGTAGAATGCTATAGTTGTGGCGGATTGCCGGATCTTCTCAGCTCGTCTGGGTGTCACCGTATCGTATGGACGCTCCACCGCAACTCGCCGCCTCAACCATCGACCCGAAATTACTCGCCCGCGTGGTCAAGGGAGACCAGCAGGCATTCAGCCAGCTCTATGATCAATCGAGCACACTCCTGTTCAGTCTGGCGCTGCGTATTCTCGGCAGCCGTGAGGAAGCGGCAGAACTCCTGCAGGAAGTCTATCTCGAAGTCTGGCGCAAGATCGCCCGGTATGATGTAGGCCGGGGAACGCCGATTGCGTGGCTGATCACGCTCACCCGCAGTCGCGCCATCGATCGCCTGCGTGCACGAGCCTCGCGGACCCACCATCAGGCCGGCGAGGCGCTCGACGGCGCAGCCGCCGGCCAGGTCGCCGACCGGCAGCCCGGCCCCTTTGAAGCGCAGGCCGATCAGGAGTTGCGGAACCAGATCCGGAGCGCATTGGCAAGCCTGCCGTCAGCGCAGCAACAGACCATCGAGCTGGCCTACTATTCGGGCTTGTCCCATATGGAAATCGCCGAGCGGCTGAATCAGCCGTTGGGCACCGTGAAAACCCGCATCAAGCTCGGCATGTCCAAGCTCCGCGAGCTGTTGCGGCCGTGCTGGGAGCAGGGTGAACGGACATGACGCATGAAGAATTGGAAGACGCCGTCCCGCTGTACGCTGTCGGCGCGTTAGAGCGGGTCGAACGACAGGCGATGGAAGCGCATCTGCTCTCCGGTTGTGTGTCCTGTCACACCGCGCT
>DASPGL010000143.1:0-6092 GCA_035620635.1 Nitrospira sp.
GAAGGCGGCTCTGGCTCTGGACCGGAAACAAATTCACGACCGAGGGCTTGGCCTGTTCGGCCAACTCGGTGATGACGGTTTGGATCTCTTCCAGGATGCGAAGGCCGGGCGAGTCCGTTACGGCGGCCGGCGCGTCCCGCTCCACGAAGAGAAGGGAAGACAGGCAGATCCCCAGACTCGAGAGGAGCAGCAGACCGGGTCGATATCGGATCATAGGCCGGGCCTTATGCAACCGGATGAGTTTCTACGTTCAGTCCCTATTCTATCGAATAACGTGAGGCGTGCCTATCGGTCTACGCCGATTTGGCCGTGAGCGTCTTGACCGGGCGGTGGCTGGCGAACCATGTCACACACTGGTCAAGATCCGCCTGGCGCCCGACCAGCAAGACGATATCGTCCGGTCGAAAGACAAGGTCGTCGGAAGGGGGGAGCAGGAAGGGACCACGCAGAACGGTGGCAAGATGAACCGAGGATGGTCTCGGCATGGCGCTGACGGATTGTCCGACCGCGGCGGCGCGACGGGTGACGGTCAGGCGTTCGATGCCGGCGGAACGGAGGCTCAGGTCACGCTGGAGCTGCAGCAGATCCTCATGGATGGTTTCCAGTTTGAGCTCCCGGATCTGCGCATCGACCTGCAGCAGCGCCTGTTTCAACTCTTGAATGCGTACCGTTGTGCGGGCGCAGGCGGCATCGAGCCCTGCGTGGGCGGACTCAGGCTGGTGAGCCGTGAGGAACCGCCGGGCAACCTGATTGACCACCTGGCGGCCGAGCTCTGCCGCATGCTGCTCCATCTGATGGAGCAGCATCGAGGCGTGCCAGTGCAGGCGAATGATCTGCACCTTGCGATTGACTCGTTCAGAGACGGCGAGCACCACCTCATAGAGAGCACTGCCGGTGATAGAGAGTTCCTTGTGAATGCGACCGAGTAGCTCCAGGTTCATAGTCTGATAAGAATGATTATGTCAACTATATGGTTAAGGTAACTTGTAGCCGCCCCCCGCCACAAATTTACTACCCCAAATTACTACCCACAGCACCACTTTTCCGCTTAGGCATCCTTCTCCACAGGACTCAAAGTTCCTCTTACTCCAACGACTCTCACAATGCAACCTCTTGGCTGAAGTCATGAGGCACACACCCAACAACCCATCTAGCCTGCTACTGGGATCGAAAGGAAATCGAAAGGAATTTGCATTCTCCTCGAACTGCCTCGTATGATCGCCACAATCATGAAATGCACCAAATGCAAATCAAAGGCGGTCATCCAGCTGCCACGCCATAATGCCTCCTTCTGTGGCGGGTGCTTCAATGGCTTTGTCCATGCCCAGGTGGCCAAAGGGATCAAGTCGCACCGCATGTTCGGGAAGGATGACCGCATTCTCGTGGCCGTCTCGGGAGGCAAGGATAGTCTGGCCCTCTGGGATATTCTCCTCAAACTGGGCTACCGGGCCGATGCCCTCTACGTGGATCTGGGTATTGCCGGATATTCCGAGCGATCGCACGCCAAAGTCCACCGTTTCTCCGAGACCGTTGCCGCACCCCGCGGCGCCACCCTGCATGTCCATACGGTCGAGCAGGATGCAGGGGCCGGCATTCGTGAATTGGCGATGCTGGTTCACCGGCCGACCTGCTCGACCTGCGGCACCATTAAGCGTTATCACTTCAATCGTGCCGCCATCGCACATGAGTACGACGTCATGGCCACAGGCCACAACCTCGACGACGAAGCAGCCCGTCTCCTTGGCAATGTCCTACGCTGGCAGGAGGAGTATCTCGAGAAACAGGCACCAAGCCTCCCGGCGTCGGTGGAGGGCTTTGCCAAGAAGGTCAAGCCTCTGTACCGTCTCACCGAACGCGAGCTTGCCGCCTACGCCGTGCTGAATCGTATCGAGTACATCGTGGATGAATGCCCGATGGCACACGGCGCCCGAACGCTCCTGTACAAGGAGGTCTTGAACCGCCTCGAAACTGAATCCCCGGGCACCAAGCAGGCATTCTATTGGAGGTTTCTCGACATGCAAAGCGCACGGGCGGCATCCACGTCCACCATGGCAGAACGGGACCGCTCCGGCCTGATTCCCTGTGCACAGTGCGGCCAGCCCACTACCGCGGAAGTCTGTGCCTACTGCAAGCTCATGGCGCGGGCGAAGCAACACGTGGCACACTGACAAGGTGCAAGAGCCGCTGCGCTTCCCTCCTTATCTGTCAGCTTGTCACGCGATCACTTGTCAGCCCCCTATTCTCTTCGACCTCTTGCAAAGCCTTGAATGACACCGTAATCTGAGTCATGGCGACGACTTCCCGCGACTACTATCAGGTCCTTGGCCTTTCTCGAGGGGCGTCGGCTGAAGAGATCAAGAAAGCCTATCGCCGCCTGGCCCGCCAGGTCCACCCGGACCTCCATAGCGGTACGAAGAAAGCCGAGATGGAGAGGAAGTTCAAAGAACTGAACGAAGCCCACGAGGTCTTGTCCGATCCGGAGAAGCGAAAAAAATACGATCAATACGGTGCGGACTGGGAACAGGCCGAAGCCTACGAACGAGCCCGGCAGCAGGCCGGTGCGCGCGCATACAGCGGCGAGGCCGGCAGCGCCTTCGGCGCTGAGGCCTTCTCGGATCTGTTCGAGAACCTGTTCGGTGGCCGGGGGGGGGCCGGTGGAGCCACTCGCGGATTCGCGAGCCACGGGGAGGACCTGGAAACCGAGGCGGAACTGACGCTGCGGGAAGTGCTCACCGGCGTGACGAAACGTATCAGCCTGCGGGAGCCGGTTCTGTGCTCCGTGTGCCAGGGACGGCGGGTGATTCGCGGACGACCTTGCCAGAGCTGTGCCGGTGCCGGCTCTGTGCTGGAGTCAAAAACAATCGAAGTGCGGATACCCGCCGGAGTGCAGGACGGGACCAGAGTGCGGATTACGGGCAAAGGTCAGCCCGGCATGAACGGCGGCCGACGAGGTGATCTCTATCTGCATGTGACCATTGCGCCGGACCGGGTCTTTCAACGACACGGGAGCGATCTTCACGTGATTCTCCCTGTGTGGCCGTGGGAAGCGGCGCTGGGCGCCGATGTGATGGCTCCGACTCTTGGCGAACCGGTTCGCGTTAAAATTCCTCCCGGAAGTCAGTCCGACGGCAAACTGCGCTTAAAAGGAAAAGGCTTGCCCACGGCTTCCGGTAGCCACGGTGATCTCTTCTTGATTCTCCGGATTGTGATGCCGCCATCGGTCATGGAAGATGAGCGCAAGGTGTATGAAGAACTGAAACGGCTGCGCCGTCACGATCCCCGCGCGGATCTTCTGGCCATGGCCCGGCGCGGATGACGGAGAGGGAAGTGCCCGCCCGTTGACCGGCGGGATTCCTTGCTTGCGTTGCTCCGATCGCTATGGCAAGCTAATTCGACACTCTGTCTCGGTGCCGACACCGCGGAGTCGAGCCGGGTTGAGAAACAACAGATTTCCACTCTGATGAATTTCCCGCTGATGCTGAACCAGAGAGACTCCCCTGCCCTGGCCCTGCGGGCGATGGACAGGATGCCAGCGTAAGAGCCGCTCTCGATGATGCTCCCGTGAACAGATCAACCAAAGGAGGAATTCATGACACGTGCAACACACACGACAGCCGCCCTGGGCGTGGCTTCAGCGATGGTCCTGGCACTGGGCATCTCCGGTGCCTGGGCGAATGATCCCGGCTATGGACATGGCGGCAGCGGCCACGGTTCCATGAGAAGTCACAGCATGGGCATGATGCATCGAGGCGCCGGCCATCTTATCCGACACCTGCTCAAGCACGAAGCCGATATCGGGCTGACGGCGGATCAGGTCGCTAAACTAAAGGACATTCAACTGGGTCTCGATAAGGCTCGGATCAAGGCAGAGGCCGATATCCAGATCGCTGAACGGGAGTTGAAGGCCCTGACCGATGACGAGAACTCCGACCTCGGAACGGTGGAGGCCAAAGTGCGACAGAGTGAGGATTTGCAGGTGGCGTTGCGGATGACGTCCATCAAGACGCGCCGTGAGGTGTTGGCGGTTCTGACTCCCGAACAGCGCGCGAAGGAAAAGGCGGAACACGAAAAGGTCATGCAGCAGCACAAGGAGGGGGGGAAGGGCTATAGATCTCCCCACGGCGGGACGATGCCGCATGGCGCCAATCCTCACGGAAAGAACCCCCACGAGGGGTACGGCGGCGCACCGGCTTCACCCAGCAACATGTCGGTGCAATAACGAGACGGGCGCCAGAGCGTGTACAGGTGAGCGCCAGCAGAAGGGGACGAACCCACGTCATGTCAAGAGAGATCAAGCTCAAGAGTCACACGCTGCTTGCCGGCCCGGACCGGGCACCGGCCCGCGCGATGCTCAAGGCGGTCGGGTTCACCGATGACGATCTCTCCAAGCCGATCGTCGGGGTGGCCAATACCTGGATCGAGGTGATGCCGTGCAATTTTCATTTGCGACGGCTTTCAGACCGGGTGAAAGCCGGCATTCGCGCAGCGGGCGGGACCCCCGTCGAGTACAACACCATCGCCGTCTCGGACGGCATTTCGATGGGCACGGAGGGGATGAAGGCGTCGCTGATCAGCCGTGAAGTTATCGCTGATTCCATCGAACTGGTGGCGCGCGGGCACTTGTTTGATGCAGTCGTGGCACTCTCCGGATGCGACAAGACGATTCCGGGAACCGTCATGGCGCTCGCCCGACTCAATGTGCCCTCGCTGATGCTCTACGGCGGGTCCATCATGCCCGGCCGGTTTCAGGGCCATGACGTCACGATTCAGGACGTGTTCGAAGCGGTCGGAAAACATGCCGCAGGAAAGATGACCGATGAGGCTTTGAAAGACCTCGAGGATCATGCTTGTCCGGGGCCCGGTGCCTGCGGCGGCCAGTTCACGGCCAACTCCATGGCCATCGCGTTCGAGTTTCTCGGTATTTCGCCCCTGGGCCGCAACGGCGTTCCTGCCATGGACGAGCACAAGGACGATGTCGCCTTTGAGTGCGGCAAACTCATCATGGACCTGATTCAGAAAGATCTCCGCCCCACACAGATCATTACGCGCAAATCACTGGAAAATGCGATCGCCGCCGTGGCGACCACGGGCGGATCCACGAACGCCGTCCTGCATCTGCTGGCGGTGGCGCGTGAAATGGGCCTCAAACTCCACATCGATGATTTCGACCAGATTAACCGCAGAGTACCGCTGCTGGCGGATCTCAAGCCGGGAGGCCGTTTCACGGCGGTGGATCTGTTTGCGGCAGGCGGCACAGCCCTGGTGGCCAAGCGCATGATGGACGGCGGCATTCTGCACGCACAGCAACCGACCGTCACGGGCCGGACGATCGGTGAAGAAGCTGCTCTGGCCCAAGAAACTCCCGGCCAACAGGTGCTTCGGCCCTTATCGAACCCGATCAAACCGACCGGCGGACTTGTGATTCTGAAAGGCAATCTTGCGCCGGAGGGTTGCGTGGTCAAAGTTGCCGGGCATTCCATGATGAAATTCCGTGGGACGGCCAAAGTGTACGACCGGGAAGAGGACGCCTTCGTCGCCGTGAAGGCGGGACAGATCAAGGCCGGGGATGTCGTCGTAATCCGGTATGAAGGTCCCTCCGGCGGACCCGGCATGCGCGAGATGCTGGGCGTGACCGCAGCGATTGTCGGCGCCGGACTCGGTGAGTCAGTGGCGCTGCTGACCGACGGACGGTTTTCAGGGGCGACTCACGGACTGATGGCCGGCCATGTGGCGCCGGAAGCCATCAAGGGCGGGCCGATCGCGACGGTCAGGAACGGGGATACGATTACGTTCGATATTGCCAAGCGCCGGCTGGATGTGGATCTCACCAGGAAAGAGATTGCGGCCCGGCTGAAGAAAGTGAAACAGCCGCTTCCCCGCTACCGCTCGGGCGTGATGGCCAAGTATGCGCGGCACGTTTCCTCCGCATCCGAAGGCGCGATAACGACGTAACGGCGTCCCCTGAGACCACGCGCGGGACGCTGAGCAACAGACGCTCTCCCATTCCAGACTCTCCGCCGCCGCTCTCACCACCGAGGTCCCTGCTGCCTGGTCCAGCACCGCATGCGCGAGCACCGGCGGTGCAGATCCCG
>DASPGL010000144.1:0-24176 GCA_035620635.1 Nitrospira sp.
CTGACAGTCAAGGGCAGACCACGTTGGAGAAGGTACGGAGGCACAGGCCCGGCCTGCCGATCGTCGTGTTGACGGGTCTCGATGACGAAGCTCTCGCGGTCCAGGCCGTGCGGCAGGGCGCACAGGACTATCTGGTCAAGAATCGACTGGATAGCGACAGCCTTGCACGGTCCCTGCGCTATGCGGTCGAACGTGCGCGGATAGAGAATGAGCTCCGGCAGTCCACCGAACAGCTGCGGGCACTGACCGGACATCTGGAGCGAGCACGGGAAGAGGAACGGACGCGGATCGCGAGGGAACTGCACGACGAGTTGGGGCAGAAACTGACCGGGTTCAAAATGGATGTGTCCTGGTTGAGCAAACGATTGGGCGAGCCTCAGGCGGTTCGGGACACAGCGTCGTTGCTGGCCAAGACACGCGGGATGGTCGCGATGATCGATGAGACGATCGTCGGGCTTCGAAGCCTGATCTCGGAGTTGCGACCGGCCGTCCTTGATCACCTGGGCTTGTTGGCTGCGCTGGAATGGCAAGCAGAAGAATTTCACCGGAGAACCGGAATCGCATGCCGGTTCGCCACTTCGCTTCAAGAGGTTACGCTGGGTTCCACCGGAGCGACGGCGATGTTTCGCATCGTGCAGGAAGCGCTGACCAACGTGGTGCGCCATGCGCAGGCAACGGAGGTCACCATCCGTCTGGATGAAGACGGGAAGGGACTCCAACTGGCCGTGGAGGATAACGGCAAAGGGATCACGGAGTCGGAGGCAGCCGGTCGCTCGTCCTTCGGCATTGTGGGGCTTCGTGAGCGGGTAGTCTTGCTGAAAGGGAGGATGACGCTCCGGGGCTGCCCAGGCCAGGGAACGACCCTGACCGCCTACATTCCATTTCCCAAGGAGGCGGCATGATTAGGATCGTCATCGCTGATGACCACGCCGTCGTCCGCCGTGGGTTGAAGGAGATACTGGCCGACGAGAGTGATATGGAAATCGGAGCAGAGGCATCGACGGCTCATGAGCTGCTGGATTTAGTTCGTAAACATCCGTGGGATGCCGTCGTGTTGGACATCAGTCTTCCGGGACGGAGCGGCCTGGAGGTGCTGGCCGAGTTGAAGCAGGAACAGCCGACGTTGCCGGTACTTGTCCACACCATGCATCCCGAGGACCAATTCGCTGTGCGCGCGCTTCGCGCCGGGGCGGCTGGGTATCTGACCAAGGACAGCGCGCCGACGGAGTTGGTCAAGGCTCTCCGCAAGATCGTAGCAGGCGGGAAATATGTCAGCGCGTCCTTGGCAGAGAAACTGGCCGCGAGTATGGATGTCAAGGCCGTGGAGGTACCACATCAGATACTGTCGGACCGAGAGTTTGAAGTGTTTCGTCTGATCGCTTCCGGGACAACAGTCTCCGAGATTGCCGAACAGCTCTCGCTCAGCGTGAAGACCGTCAGTACCTATCGGGGCCGCATTCTTGAGAAGATGAAGATGAAAAACAATGCCGATCTCATGCGCTATGCTTTGCAGCAGAAAGTTGTCGAGTAAGAATAGTTCTCACCTGCTGGGCACGCCTCTTCCTCCGCAGGTCACGTTCCTCTACTCTCTCGCCTCTCACACAGTTCAAGACCGGATTACTTTGGTTGGCTTCGCCGCGCTGTAGGACAATGTCTGACGCCGGCACGAGCCAAAATCTGGCCCCAAAAGTTCGATCAGCTGGCAGAAGTCCAAACGCACTGCTGCTACGCTAAGTCTCATCAAGAGTCTACCGATCGCACGTTATGCGGCCACCAAAGGAGGAGCATATGAAGGTGCTCATCGTCGACGATACGGATCTGATCCGAAAGCTTATCAGAGACATGCTTCCCTCGCTGCCGTTCTCCACCAGTATCGAAGAAGCGACCGAGGTCTCTCAGGCGTTGAGCATCCTTAGCTGGTCGAAACCGGATGTCGTGACTCTTGATCTACAACTCCCGGGAGGTAGCGGCCTCGATGTGCTACGTGCCATCAAACAGGCCGGACTTTCTTCTACAGTCATCGTGCTCACAAGTCTGGCAGACCCTCAAATCCGGAAAGCTTGCCTCGACGCCGGCGCCGCGTATTTCCTGGATAAATCATCCGAGATCGAGCAGCTCCCGGCCATCCTCAGGGCCTTGGCTGAGAAGATTCCGAACTCATAGGCGCTGTTTCGTCCTTCCTCCGTTTCTGTCCTTCCTTCTCGCTGTCCTGTCAGACAAGTTCGCACACGTTACGGCCGTACCGTCTGACCTCAGAATCAGACCGCTTCTTATGCCGAAAAGAAGAGCCTCCCGCTAAGGTTAAGCCAGACACAGGAAGCACGGGATCAAGGGGAGGAAGTCATGACCATCGAGAGAACCACTTGGAAACGAGACCTCCGATTCACTCATCGCAACATCTGTTCTCTGTTGATGAAGGGCTGTGCCGTTGTATTGCTGGCAGTAGTGTGTCTTGCGGCCTTTGTCGATGCGGCCGGGGCTCAGGACAACCCGCGTGAGCAGTACATCCCGGTGCTGTGCGTCACGCCGGGCGAGAAGCCAACCGGCACGATCACCTACATCATGGTGCTGTTCACGAAGCGGGGCGACGCCGGTGGTCTCGATGTCCATTTCATCAACGGCCCAGGCCGGTTTTCACAGTCGACGCAAGTTGCCACGATGCAAGCGATCGCTCGCACGGCTCGGGCACTCGGCTTGTCCACTGATTCCTGGAGCGTCGGGCTGTCCGTGCACGACCCGGGCGTCATCATCGAAGGTGACAGTCTGTCTGCCATGGTCGGTCTCACAGTCGTCGCAATGGCGAAGGGCGAATCGATTCCTCGTAACCGCGTCATCACGGGTACCGTCACCTCAGACGGCCGAATTGGGCCAGTCGGTGGAGTGGCGTTGAAGGTGCTGGCAGCCCGCCAAGCCGGTCTACAGATGGTCCTTGTGCCGTCAACGACCGACGGCAAAGGGAGAACGCCGGCTTTCACGCAGGTGTTCAAGGTAGGCTCTGTGAGCCAGGCCTATGAGGCGTTAACGGCTCCCCAGAGCTCAAACTTCAGGAGTTCATGAGGATCTGACAATGCTCCCGCAACGAAACGGCTACGGAGCAAAAATCCCACGCCAAGCTCAGCGACTATCGATACAGCATTCAAAGTGGACGGGTTATTCTTTGAACTCAGGAGCAAGATGCAGCGGCTTAGTGAAATATGGCAGTGCTTGGTAAAGGGTCGCGGTGTGCCCGGGGCTCCACTTCTGCGGACATCCCGACTTCCTATATCAGTATCCGGCAAGCAGAGCATGCCGTCCAGATTTCCCGAGAGAGGACTAGCGCCTGGGTGCGCACTCTCCTTTAACTCTCAACGCCGTTCCCTCGCAAGGGAGTCAGGACGTCGTGCGGATTCAGAAACAGAAAGGAGCATGTCGATGATCAAGTCCAAGGTTCTGGTCGTTGATGATGAAGAGAGCATCCGTAACCTTGTCAAAGCGGTTCTTACTCGGGAAGGACGTGAGGTGCTTCTGTCATCCCGAGGCCAGGACGCCATTGAGATGTTTCGACGGGAACGCCCGGACATCACGATCCTCGACATCGCGATGCCCGACTTAAACGGGATCGAAGTTCTTAGGCGTATTCGTGCAGTGGATCAAGGGGCGACCGTGATGGTATTTACGGGATTCTCTACAGAAACCTCGGTGAGGCAGGCTCGGGAACTCGGAGTCACAGAGTTCATAGAGAAAGGATCATCGTTAGCTTCTCTAGGGGAGACCCGAACTCGGCGGCTGTGATCTATAGGCATTCGAGACACGAGGAGGAAGGATCGATCCATGGGGAATATTCTGACCATTGACTCCGAACTGTACGTTCACTTACTCTGAGACAATCTACTGCGGGAACCTGAGAAAAGTCACATGCGCATATTTCGGACGACCTCACCAGGGGGTTCACCCCGAGGTCTGTGCTAAATTTTGCTAAAACAGTCTTCAGAACCGCCGAGAATTCCTATCATCTCTTGGTCTTTTAGTCCGTGTTGATCAAGCGTTGTGGGCTCGACTCCCACGAAGCTTCAGTGTCCGATCACCCGAAGATCGAGGCAGAACGCAAAAGGTATGTCGCCCTCTTTGTGAAATCCCGTTGGGGGCACCAACTCTCATCACTTGCATCGGCCTCCCCCTAGGAACGAAGGCTCCGAATCTCCGCAAGCGTCTTGTCTATTTCATTCGTTGAATTGAAGAGTCCCGGTGCGAGTCTGGCATATTGCGTCGCGTAGGGGGTGACGCTGCCGACGATCCCGCGTTGCCGCAGCTTCACCACCACTTCACGCGCCGTCATACCGGCCACCTCGAAGCAGACAATGCCGGCCGACAGGTCCTGCGACAACGGCGTGTGCAGGGTGATATCGGGCATGCCCGCCAAGCCCTGCTTGAGTTGCTGACTCAGTTCGTGGATGCGCTGTGTCACCCTGGATTTCCCGATCGTTTGATGAAACGTGAAGGCTTCATCCAGCGCCCAGCGATGTTCAAACGAGTGAAACCCGCCGGGCGTCATGTAGACCGACTGGGGAAGATCTTTCGTGGGAGCGACCTTCATCCAGATGTCGTAGGCCTGCGTGTTGAAGGTCGGGATGGTGGCCTGGGCGACCGGCCAGGCGCGCGGGTGGCCCCAGACCAGGCCGGTCCCCCGGGGACCGAACATCCATTTATGCGTCCCGGCGATCAGAAAGTCGCAGCCGACTTCGCTCAAGCGGAAGTCCTCCACACCCAATGCATGCACGCCGTCGACGCAGAAGATCACCCGATCCTCCTCGGCCCGCTGGCGATTGATCGTGTGAATCGCGAGCGCCATCTCGTGGACCGGCAGTTTGAGCCCTGTGCTCGAATGCACCCAGGTGACGGCTATGATCCGCGTGGCGGCCGTGATGCTCCGGAGGAGAGACTCGACCAGCTCGTCACGGGACACGGTCGTGAGCGAACGATAGAGGGGGACCTGGCGCACCTTCGCGCCCGTCCGCTCCGCTCTCAACCGCAAGGAGGTTTCAGTCGAATAATGATCATGCGTGGTCGTGAGAATCTCCTGTGCCTCCCGGAGCTGTAACCCTCCGTAGAGAAGGCCGAGCCCCATCGTGGTACTGTCGGTCAGGGCAATGTCGGTCGGATCCACGTCCAGATAGTTCGCCGCTGCCCGCAGGACATTCACCTCCTGCCGCTCTTCCTGCTCGAACCAATAGCCGATGGGATCGGCGTCCAGGCCGGCCCGGTATCGCTCGATCGCCGCCCGCACCGGCGTGGGATGGGAGGCCAAGAAGAACCCCGCCAGGTGGACGAGATGCGGTGACAGAGGAAATTGCCCCCGGACGGCTTCCCAGCTGTCGAATCGGTCTGGCGGCGACGGTTGATCGGCCGCGGCGCGAGGGAGCTCGCGGGCAAGGAGCGTGGCGCCAAGAGCCAACCCCGTGCGGACCAGAAAATCTCGGCGGTCGATGCTGGTCATGAACCTCTCCTCATCACGAACAGGCGGTTGAAACAGTCCGATACAAGATCATATCTCGTGACACGGATCTCGTCTTTCTCACGCGACAAGCGGGACTGTCGAGAGACGCGCGACTTGCGCGTACTACGGCTGATAGCTTTCTATCGGAGGACAGGTGCAGACGAGGTGCCGATCGCCGAAGGCCTCGTCGATGCGGCTGACGCTCGGCCAGAACTTATTGCTTCCGAGCCAGGGGGCGGGAAACGCCGCCTGCTCGCGGCTGTAGGGCCGTTGCCACTCAGTGGCCGCGACCGTGGTGGCCGTGTGGGGCGCGTTCTTGAGCAGGTTATTCGTCCGCGGCTGGCGGCCATCGATGATGTCCTGGATCTCGGCGCGGATCAGGATCAAGGCTTCGCACAGCCGATCGAGTTCCGCCTTCGCTTCGCTCTCCGTCGGTTCGATCATGAGCGTGCCGGCGACCGGAAACGACACCGTCGGTGCATGGAAACCGTAGTCCATCAGTCGCTTCGCGACGTCCATCGCCTCGACGCCGGCGCTCTCTTTGAACTCCCGAAGATCGAGGATGAATTCGTGAGCCACCAGCCCGGCGCCGCCCGTGTACAGAATGGAGAAATGTTTCTCCAACCGCTTCGCCATGTAGTTGGCATTGAGAATGGCCACCTGCGTGGCTTTCGTCAAACCATCACGACCCATCAGCGCGATATAGACCCAGGAAATCGCGAGAATACCCGCGCTCCCGAACGGTGCCGCCGAGACCGGGCCGATCGCGTCCGGCCCGCCGAGCCTCGTGACAGGATGGCCGGGGAGAAACGGTGCGAGATGCCTCGCCGCGCCAACCGGCCCCACACCAGGCCCCCCGCCGCCGTGCGGAATACAGAACGTCTTGTGGAGATTGAGATGGCAGACATCCGCGCCGATGTCGCCGGGACGGCAAAGGCCGACCATGGCGTTCATGTTGGCCCCGTCCATGTACACCTGTCCGCCATGGGTATGTACAATCTGGCAAATGCGCCGCACGCCGGCCTCAAACACGCCATGCGTGGACGGATAGGTGAGCATGAGCGCCGACAGCCGGTCCCGATGTTCGGCCGCCTTTGCTTCCAGGTCATCCAAATCCACATTCCCGTGACGGTCGCAGGCCACCACGACGACGGTCATGCCGGCCATGGCGGCACTCGCGGGATTCGTCCCGTGAGCCGACACCGGGATCAAGCAGACATCCCGGTGCGCCTCTCCTCTCGATCGGTGGTAGGCCTGAATTACCATCAGGCCGGTGTATTCGCCCTGTGAACCCGCATTGGGCTGGAGCGACACGGCCGTAAAGCCCGAAATCTCGGCCAGCCACGATTCGAGTTGTTGAATCATCTCCCGATAGCCCCTGGTCTGTTCCGCCGGGGCATAGGGGTGCATGCGGGCAAACTCCGGCCAGGTCACCGGCAGCATTTCTGTGGTGGCATTCAGCTTCATGGTGCAGGAGCCGAGCGGAATCATGGAGTGCACCAGTGAGAGATCCTTGGCCTGCAGCCGGTGGAGATACCGCAGCAGCTCGTGTTCAGAGTGGTAGCGATGAAAAATTTCGTGCGTCAGATATTTGCTGGTTCTGTCCAATAACCCCGGATATCCGAGATCGACGGCAGCGGCCAGGTCCGTCAGCCGAAAGGGCAACCGGTCATGTCCCACGAAGATCTCCAGCAGGCGCCGGACTTCGGTCTCCGAACTGATTTCGTCGAGCGAGAGTCCGATCGAGCCGTCCTCATAGCGCCGGAGATTGATCCCCTGCTCGTTCGCGCGCATCGCAATCTGATCAGCCTGGCTCCTGGCGACGGGTACGCGAATGGTGTCGAAAAAGACTTTCGGCAGCACGTCGAAGCCGAGCCGCCGCAAACCCTCCGCCAGCAGCAACGTAAGTCCGTGCACGCGCTCCGCGATACGGCGCAGACCCTCCGGCCCGTGGTACACGGCATACATACCGGCCATGACCGCCAACAGGACTTGAGCCGTGCAGATGTTGCTCGTCGCTTTTTCCCGCCGGATGTGCTGCTCGCGCGTTTGAAGCGAAAGCCGGATCGCCGGTTTTCCTGTGACATCCCTCGACACGCCGACGATTCGACCCGGCATCTGCCGCTTGAAGTCCTCTCGCGTAGCCAGGAAGGCGGCATGCGGCCCCCCGAACCCGATCGGGACTCCGAAGCGCTGGGTCGAACCCACGGCAATGTCGGCTCCGAATTCCCCCGGCGACCGGAGTAATGTGAGCGCGAGTAGATCCGTGGCGACCACCACCAGCACGCCAGCCTCATGAGCCTGCGTCACCAGCATGCTGTAATCACCCACATAGCCATCCGTCGACGGGTACTGCAGCAGCATGCCGCAGAGTCGGCCGTTCGAACAATCGACGGAGGAAGGAGCGCCGGTCCGGATGACGATGCCGAGCGGTGCTGCTCTGGTCTGTAAGACGGCAATGGTCTGGGGGTGGCAATCGTGCGAGACAAAGAATTCCTTCCGTTCCTGACCCGCGCCGCGGGCGATCACGTAGCACATTGCCATCGCTTCGGCGGCGGCCGTTGCTTCATCCAGCAGCGATGCGTTCGACAACGGGAGACCGGTCAAATCCGCGACCATCGTCTGAAAGTTGACGAGCGCCTCCAGCCGGCCCTGTGCGATCTCGGCTTGATAGGGCGTGTACTGGGTGTACCACCCTGGATTCTCGAGGATGTTGCGCTGGATCACGCTCGGGGTCACGCAATCGTAGTAGCCCATCCCGATCAACGACCGGAAGACCTGGTTGCGGGAGGCCATGACTTTCAGGTGAGCCAGCACGGCCTGTTCGCCGAGATGGGCGCCGAGGTTCAGCGGCGTGCGGAGTCTGATGTCACCCGGCACCGTGGCATCCGCGAGCGCCTCGATCGACGGCAGCCCCAATATTGCCAACATCTCCTTGATGTCGGCGTCCGTCGGACCAAGATGCCGGGGGAGAAAACTATCGCTTGGCTCAAGAAAGCTCTGGGTGGTCATGAGAAAATCTTGCCCTCTGGGGGGTGATGGGCCTCTGCAAGCTCCCGGTCGATCGATCGGCAGGGTACCATGGCGTTGGCCCTTTTCCAAGAGACCCGTGGTCCTTCTATTTTCGGCCCCGAACCGCCCGCGTTGACAGCGCAGCACGCCATCATGGTTGCAACGCGCGGCTTCGTCCGTCAAGCTCTGTTTGTCCCATGGCTTTGATTGCGTTTCATATGTTTTGCGCTATCGTTGGATAATTCCCCGTTCCACAGCGGAACCAGCATCCTATGAGAGCGACCAAGAATCGGCCGGAGGAGAGCAGCGCACAGGGGTCGAAGCCGCGCCCTCCGGCCGGCCGGTTCCGCATCCTGGCCGGTGGTCTCGGCCTCGCGATGGTCGTCGTCGCGCTCGGTTACGCGCTCATGAACGGCTTCGGTCTGCCGATGTTTCCCCTCACTGGCAGATCCACAACCACGCAGACTGGCACCGAATCGGCAGACCGGCCGTCGAAGATCTCCGGGCCGGAGACTCTTCTCACCCGCGAATCCATCGACCTTCTGCTTGATGCGCTCGATCAGGCCATGCGACGAAAGGAACCCGAGGGGGTGCTGCGGAACTTCGCGCCCGATGCCGTCATCACAATTCATATGCGGCAGGGCACGCAGCAGCAGACCGCAACCCTCACGCGAGAGGAATACGGGAAAACCTTGGCCATGGGCTTCGCCTTTCCCAGCGCGAACGACTTCACCCGCACCAGCACCACCGTGTCGCTGGCACCGGATGAGCGGAGCGCGAAAGTGTCCTTCAAATCGACCGAGACGCTCCGGCAGGATCAACGGGAATTCACCATCGAAGGCGAGGCCACGCTGGTGGTCAAGATTCGTGACGACAAGCCGATGATCATCTCTCTCGAACAGATCGTCCCCGGGGACTCGACCTGATCGGTCGGAGTCAGGAGACACGTCCGGTTTCCATTTTCCTTGTGTCACCCGTCCTCTCCGTCACTCGAACAGACTCCCCGTCCTCCGGTTCGGTATTTTGGTATAATCAGCCGCCCGTACGGAGTGCCATGCGTATCCTGGTTATCGAAGACGAATCCAAAGTGGGCTGCTTCATCAAGCGGGCGCTTGAGGAGGAAAGTTACGCCGTTGACCTCTGTGAGGATGGGGCCAAAGGTCTCGAGATGGCGCTTGCGACCGACTACGACCTCCTCGTCGTCGACCTCATGCTGCCGTCGCTGTCCGGCCTCGACATCCTGAAACGCGTCCGCCGCGAGCGCATCCAGGCCCCCGTGCTGATTCTCTCGGCACAATCCCAGATCGATCAACGGGTGAAAGGACTCGACGCCGGCGCCGACGATTACCTCACCAAACCGTTCGCCATCGACGAGCTGTTGGCGCGGGTGCGGGCGCTACTCCGCCGCGGCGCCACTGAAAGCTCCGGGATTCTCCAGGTCGATGACCTGATCCTCAACCCGTCCACTCGCGACGTAACCCGTGGAGGGCAGCGGATCGAGCTCACGCTCAAGGAATACGCCCTGCTCGAATACCTCATGCGTCATGCCGGGCGCGTGCTCACCCGACCGATGATTTCGGAGCACGTGTGGAATCAGGACTTCGATACCTTCACCAATGTCATCGACGTCTACGTGAACTATCTACGGAACAAGATCGACCGGGGCCGAACCAAGAAATTGATCCATACCATCCGGGGCAGCGGGTACATGCTGAAGGCCGACTAGCGGAAGGCTGAAAGGGTTTCCCGGTGTCAGGCGTGATTCGTCAACCGTCAATCGAACGACGTCCGGAGTATTCCCCGCGCCCCCTCGTATGGCGAATGACGATTGACGGTCTCTCGCCCCTCGGAGGTTAGGGATGCCGCTGCGTGTTCGGCTCACTCTCTGGTACGGAACCGCGCTCGCCCTGGTGTTGATCATCTTCTCCGTCGTCCTGTACGCCATCACCGCCCGCAACCTTCGGGACGGCATCGATCAATCACTGGAAGAAACGGCCACGGCCGCGGTGCGTTCACTTGAGGAACGCGGGTTTCTTCCGCTGATCGATGAAGAGGAACTACTCTCGCAGTTTCCAGAACTGACGCGCATCGACAAATTCTTCCAGATTTTTACCCCGTCCGGCACGATCACGATTCGTTCGCCGAATATCAAGCAGCACGAGGTCCCGCTCAGCCGGACCGCGCTGGAGGCCACCTTCAACGGAGGGACGATCCTCGAATCGGCCAAGTATCCCAACGAACCCCCGTTGCGTGTCATTTCCGTGCCGATCAACTACCGGGGCAGACTGCTTTACATCGTGCAGGTCGGCACCTCCATGGAATCCATCGAGGATACCCTGCATCGTTTTCTGATTTTGCTCCTGGTGGCGATGCCCATCGCACTGGCCGTCGCGTTGGCCGGGGGATGGTTTCTGGCAGGCCGGGCGTTGCGCCCAGTGGATGCCATCACCCTCGCCGCCCAGCGCATCGCGGCCGGCGACCTCAGTCAGCGCCTGACTATGTCCACGGCCCCCGATGAGATCGGCCGGCTGGCCGCAACCTTCAACAATATGATCGGCCGGCTGGATGCCTCCTTCCGGCAGATCCGCCAGTTCACCAGCGACGCGTCGCATGAGCTGCGGACGCCGCTGACGGTGATGAAGGGCGAGACGGAACTGGTCTTGCGGCGCCCGCGTCCGCTCGGGGACTACCAGTCGGTGCTCGAGAGCAATCTGGAAGAAATCGACCGGATGTCCCGTATCGTCGACGAGTTGCTCTTCTTGTCCCGCGCCGACATGGGCGAGGTGAAAACGGAGTCGATCCCGGTCGCGCTCCAGACGCTGGTGGAGGATATCCATCGCCAGGCCACCCTGCTGGGGCAGGATCGCAATATCGAGGTGATGCTGGGAACAGTGATGCCGGCGGTGGTGCAGGGTGACGAATTGCGACTCCGCGAACTCCTGCTCAATCTGGTCGAAAATGCCGTCAAGTATTCCCACCCGGGCGGCAAGGTCGAGATTGCCCTCATGACGGACAGCCGACATGCCAGGCTCTCTGTGACCGATCAGGGCATCGGTATTGCGCCGGCGGACCAGTCGAGGATCTTCGACCGTTTCTTCAGGACGGACCTTGCGCGGTCCCATACGAAAAAAGGGACCGGCCTCGGTCTTGCCATCTGCGCATGGATCGCCGAATCCCATGGGGGCCGGATTGATGTGAAAAGCGATGTGGGTCAGGGCTCGATCTTCACCGTGACATTCCCTTTAGCGACGCCAACGGCTTAGTACCTTTTAATACCCTCCTAATCTCCTTCTCATCGCCGGTTGTTAGCCTCTTTCGTAGGTCATGCCAGGAAGAGAAATAGGCGGCGATCGCCTGATCGCTTCAGTCCGGAGGACATCATGAAACCATCGGTTCGAACAATCGTCGCCCCTTTGATCGCGACCGCAAGCGTCGGAGCGGTGTTGATCTGGAGCGACCCATCATTGACAGCATCCCACGCCTCCAGCACGGTCCAGTCGAGCATGAATCCGGCTGTCCTGCCATCCGCGCCGGCCTCGAACGGTTTTGTGGAGGTAGCCAAGGCCGTCACGCCGGCAGTGGTGAACATCACGACGGTTGCGGCTGAACCGGTATCGGAGAGACGCTCCGTCCCGAACGACCTGCGTGAGCGCAGGGAAGAATTCTTCGGCGGACCGAATGGGCCGTTCGGGCCGCGCGGGTTTCGCGAACCGCCGGGACCCGGCGAGCGACGCGGTCATCGAGGCAGCGGGCAGGGCTCCGGAGTGATCGTCTCATCGGAGGGCTACCTCATCACCAGCAACCATGTCGTCGATGGCGCGCGTGCGGTCACCGTGACGCTGCCGGACAAGCGGGAATTCAAGGGCAGGATCGTTGGCACCGATCCCAAGACCGATCTGGCCGTCGTGAAGATCGACGGCGAGAACCTGCCGACGGTCGCCTGGGGCGATGCGGCCAAGCTGCAAGTGGGGGAATATGTGCTCGCCGTGGGAAACCCCTTCGGCCTGAACTCCACCGTGACGCTCGGGATTGTCAGCGCACTGGGCCGCGGGCGCATGGGCATTACCCAGTACGAGGATTTCATTCAGACCGACGCCGCGATCAACCCCGGCAACTCCGGCGGTGCCCTGGTCAACACGAAAGGAGAGCTGGTCGGCATCAACACCGCCATCTTCTCACAGACCGGCGGCTATCAGGGAGTCGGCTTCGCCGTGCCGGCCACGATGGGAAAGCCCGTCTTTGAAAGCCTTATCAAGAACGGAAAGGTGATCCGCGGCCACCTCGGTGTGGGGATTCAGGATCTCACGCAGGATCTTGCCAAATCCTTCGGCATCACCAGTGTCAAAGGCGCGCTGGTCGGCGAGGTAAAAGAGGACAGCCCCGCGGCCAGGGCCGGCCTCAAACAGGGAGATGTGATTATCTCCTATCAGGGCGCCGACGTGGAGGATGCCGTTGCGCTCCAACGCATGGTGAGCAGAACCACGGTCGGCACCAGAGTCATGATCAGGGTAATTCGCGACGCTCATGAAAGTGAATTGACCGTGGTGATCGGCGAGCAGCCCGAACCGACGAAGATGGCGAAGGTCGAGCCCGCTCAGCAGCACCAAGCCCTTGCGGGCCTGGCCGTACAGGACCTCGGGAGCGAGACCGCCAGAGAACTTGGATTGAAGAGCGACGTGCGGGGCGTGATCATCACCGGGGTCGAGCCGGACAGCAGCGCCGAGAAAGCGGGGCTGATGCCGGGCGATGTCATCCAGGAAATCAACCGGCAGCCGGTGAAGTCGGTCAAAGAGTTCGAGAAGGTCTCCTCAGCCGTCAGGAAGGGCGACAACGTGTTGCTTCTGGTCAACCGGCGCGGCGCGGTGTTATTCATCACCGCAAAGGTGTGACCGCTCTCGTGAGGGAACTGCCACTCTTCCTATCGGTGGCTGTCTCCCTCGTCAATCGAATACGACGGTCTTGCGGCCATACACGAGCACGCGATGTTCGATATGGCGGCGCACGGCGCGCGCGAGGACAATCTCCTCGAGGTCCCGCCCTTTGCGGACCAAATCTTCCACCGTGTCGCGATGGCCCACGCGAATCACGTCCTGCTCGATGATCGGCCCCTCGTCAAGATCCAGGGTCGCATAGTGCGCCGTCGCGCCGATAATCTTCACCCCCCGTTCATAGGCCTGCCGATAGGGATTCGCCCCGATAAAGGCCGGCAGGAAGGAATGGTGGATGTTGATGACGGGACAACCGGCCTGGGCGAGAAACTCCGCGCTGAGAATCTGCATGTAACGCGCCATGACCACTAACTCCACGCGGTGTTCTTTCAGGCGCGCAACGACCTGTCGCTCCTGCTGAGGCTTGGTCTCCTTGGTGACGGGATATACGGCGAACGGAATCTTGAAGAGGTCGGCCCAGCTTGCGCAGGTGTCGTGATTCGAAATAATGACGGGAATATCGATGTGCAACTCGTCACGGCGATGCCGCTGGAGCAGATCGGCCAGACAATGGTCCTGCTTGGACACCAGCATCCCGACGCGGGTACGTCGACGGGAGGGATGGACCTCGTAGCGCATGTCGAACACTTTGGCGACCGGGGCAAAGGCCGCCGGGATGTCGTCCGGGGGAATCTGCAGCCCCTCCGTGGCGAATTCCATCCGCATGAGGAAGTCGCCCGTTTCTTCGTCCGTGTGATGGTCCGAATCGAGGATGTTGCCGCCGAAGTCATGAATGAAGCCGGACACTCGGGCGACGATCCCTTTGCGGTCCTTACAATGGATCAGGAGAACGATCGAGTCTTTTCTCTGCGCGGTCATCGGTCGTACACCCCTGTAGGTATTGCCGCTGTAAGTGTAGCAGGGCACGGAGCTGAGGTGGGATGCGAGCCTCTCACGCGACAACGTGGCCGACGAGGTCGTACGCGGCCGCATCGGTAATCTCGACTTTGACGAGAGTGCCCGCCTCGGGAAGGGGCGAGTCCTCGTGAAGAAGCGCCTGTCTTGGCAGTCGTCGTGCGGGCAGGTGCGACGAGATCCTGGGCTGGCGGGTGGGATGGGACGAACCGCGATTGATGTAGACGACGCCGTCGATCTCCGGGGCCAACCCTTCGTGGCGACCTTCCAGCAGGCGATCCGATTCCTCCGACCGTCCGTCGACGAGCACCTCGAGCGTCGAACCGACCTTGGCCCTTCCCTTCGCCGCGGCAATCGATTCCTGGATGGCCAGGAGGGTGTTGCGGCGCTCGTCCATCACATCCCGCCCGATTTTCTCGTTTAATCCCACAGCCGGCGTGCCTTCTTCGTCCGAGTAGAGGAACACGGCCACGCGGTCGAATTCGGCCTGTTCCACGTAGTCGCGCAGCTCGGCGAAGGACTCGTCGGTTTCGCCGGGGAATCCCACGATAAAAGCCGTCCGAAAAGTGACGCCGGGGATGCGGGTACGGATGCGCTCAACCAACGCCTCGATGGCGGCGCGATCACCCAGCCGATGCATGCGCTTGAGCATTCGGTCATTGATGTGTTGCAGCGGCATATCAATGTACTTCGCGAGTGTTTCCTCACCGGCATAGAGATCCAGAAGCTCATCCGTAACCTGCTGCGGATACAAATAAAACGGTCTGATCCAGCGGAGACCCTTCACTTTGACCAATTCCCGGAGCAGCGCCACCAGCCCCTGCCTCAACCCCAGATCTACCCCGTAATTGATCGTATCCTGGGAAATGAGGTTGAGCTCTTTGACGCCCTCCTCCGCCAGGCGTTGCGCTTCCTCCACGATGGACTCCACCGGCCTGCTGCGCTGCTTGCCTCGCATCAACGGGATCGCGCAGAAGGCACAGTTGCGATTGCAACCCTCGGCGATTTTCACATATGCACTGTGGTGCCTGCCGAGCCGGAGACGGGGAGCCAGCTCGTCGTACAGATAGGGGGGTTCGCTGATCCAGAGGCGCTGATGCCGCTGTTTCGGCGCCAGGAGGTCCCGGCAGATGTCGGCGATCCTGCCGAATTCCCCGGTGCCGACCACTCCGTCGAGCTCAGGCAGTTCCTTGAGCAGGTCTCCCTGGTACCGCTGGGCTAAACAGCCGGCGGCGATGAGGACGCGGCAGACTCCTGTTTTCTTCAATCTCCCATGATCCAGAATTGTATTGATCGACTCCTGTTTGGCTTCTTCGATAAAGCCACACGTGTTGATAATGACGACTTCGGCTTTCCCGGCATCGCCGGTCAGCCGGAAGCCGCTTTGAGCCAGGATGCCCAGCATGACTTCGGAATCCACCTGGTTCTTGGAGCAGCCCAGGTTGACGAAACCGACGGTGGTTTGCAGGGGACTGATCGGGGACTGACCTGCTTCAGCCCGGGACCTGTCCCCCTGCGCCGAGCTGCAGTGCCCTTGCCGGTGCCTGTCCTCTTTTTCCGTACCTGCCATGGGAAGTGTCTTGCGTGCCATCGGCGCAGTCTACGGGACGCTCAAAAAGCCTGTCAATGACGCTTCCGCTCTTGCGGGAATGAGACCGATTCCCCTAGAGTGCCCCCATGATTCGCACCTTTCACGGCATCAAGCCCACCATCCCGAACTCCTGTTTCATCGAAACGACCGCGGTGGTGATCGGCGATGTGGTCATGGGGGAGGACTGCAGCGTGTGGTTCAACGCCGTCGTCCGGGGCGATGTGCACCACATCCGGATCGGAGCTCGAACCAACGTCCAGGATCTCTGCATGCTACATGTTACCCATGATACCTATCCTCTCATCATCGGGAGCGAGGTAACGGTCGGCCACAGTGTGGTCCTCCACGGCTGTACGATCAAGGATCGTGTACTTGTGGGGATGGGCGCCATTATGATGGACGGTGCGGTGATCGGGGAGGATTCGGTCGTTGGGGCCGGTGCCCTGGTGGTGGAAGGAACCGTCGTCCCGCCAAAGAGCCTCATCCTCGGCTCGCCCGCACGAGTCCGGCGTGCCGTGACAGAGAGGGAACTGGCCTGGATCAAGGAGTCGGCGGAGAATTATGTGCAGTATGCACGCCAGTATCTTAACGATTCCGGAAGAAATGCAGGTTTTAAAGTGTGAAAGTTGGAAAGTCAAAAGTTCCCCGTTGTTTAACTTTACAACTGTCGTACTTTCCTATTTTTGACCTTGCGTTCCCCGACTCTGATAAAACAAATCGGGTCGCCGACCAGCGCCGTGAGGTACTGTTTCCGCTCCACCTGATAGGGAATCTTGTGACGGTGACACCAGTCGGCAATCCAGATGACTTCTTCGACCGAGGTGGTGACCAGTCCCGGCAGGTGGAGCTTCGGCAGGCATCGATCGACGAGGCCTTGCACGATTCGGCGTTCCTTCTGAAATCGCACGGGATCGAACGTGACCGGGTCGGCCCGTCCGTACGACAACGGCGCCAGATGAGGGAAGCGCTCAGGGTCGTTCACTACGCTGACCATCCACAGATGATCGAAGGAACCCTGCGCTGATGCCGCATCACGGTTTCGGAATGTGAGCGGAAGCCCGCGGCAGGCGCGATTCAGTACGGTCACCTCCGACCGCCGAAGATTGTACGGTTCAACCTGCCGTTCAAGATCGACCGCTTCAGCCAGTAGCACTGGCAGCTCCGCCACGCCGGCGCCCACGTAGAGACTCCGCCCTCCATGCGGCAACTTCTGCAGCAGGGCCTCGGCGACCTTGAGTCCCAGTTGTTGGCAAGGTTTCCGCTTACGATCCCAGAACTCGTCGCCGCCCTCCCAACAATAGACTTTGCCCAGTGTTGTATACTCGAGTTGAGCATAGGCCTTCGCCGTTAAGGCTTTCGCTTCGCGACTGGCCCGTGGTGCTATCATCAGATTCCCTCGGCCCCTGCGAGGCTCAATGCCGCCGCTGTGACGCCATCGGCGACGGACGTCAGGAAGTCGAGGTTCAACGTGTCAATCGTATCGGTCGACCGATGATAATGGGGATTGCGGAAGTTGGCAGTGTCGGTGAGCATCACCGCCGGAATCCCCTGTTCCCAGAAGGCTGTGTGGTCGCTGCGCCTGGTGTCCGGCAGGAGTTCGCCGTTGCCGGGCACGACCAACGGCACCACAGGGAGATGGGGCTTCATTGCTTGTTCGACCGCCATCGTCAGCGAAGTTGAAGCCTGATTCCCGATCACGGCCAGAAAGTTTCCCACGGTCGGGACAGTGACGGGAATACCGGGAGGAATCTTCTGCGACCCTGCTTCCTCCCGCGCGTACCCCACACACTCCAGCACGATCGCACCGTATAGGGGCTGGCGCGCGGCAGCGAGATCCGCGACATAGGCGCGGCTTCCCAAGAGGTCTTCCTCTTCGAGGCAGAACGCGACGAATTGGACCGGCCGGCCCAGCGAGGTCTGACTGATTCGCTGCGCGACCTCGATCAGGACCGCCAACCCACTCGCGTTGTCGTCGGCGCCCGGTGAACCGGACACGGTGTCGTAATGGGCGGCGAGGATGAGCGGGGCCTTCGAACTTGCCCCGCGCGATGTCGTTCCGATGACATTCTCATAGGTCCCGCCCCAGGCTTCGAACTCATGCATCGATGTCGTGAGTCCGAGACTCGCGAATTGATTTCTCAGATAGCCAGCTGTGCGCCGCAGAGCGTCGGGTGAGGAGTCCGGGTGCCGTTCGCCGACCACGGCGCGGAGATGCGCCATCAGCCGGGGCTTTGCAGGAGTTGTGTGGTGACTCACGAATGACGGTTGCCGATTGACGAGAACGCTTACGCCACGATCTCTGTCCCGATGCCTTTACGCGTGAAGATTTCGAGGAGGATGGCGTGGGGGACCCGCCCATCGATGATATGCGCTTTTCCGACTCCTCCGCCCAATGCATCGAGACAAGCGTGGACTTTCGGGAGCATGCCCTCTGTGATCGTCCCTTTCTTGACCATGCGTTGAACATCTTTCCTGGACACGGTGGAGAGATGGCGCCCCTTGGCATCGCGAATCCCCTTGATGTCCGTCATCATGACGAGCTTTTCGGCGCGGAGGGCCCCCGCGATGGCGCCCGCCACCAGATCGGCGTTGATGTTGTACGTATTCCCCTCACGGTCTGTCCCGATCGGAGCGATGATGGGGATGTAGTGGTCGCCCTGCAGTTTATAGAGGAGGCTCGGATCGACCTTTTCGATATCGCCGACCAGACCGAAATCCCCCTCTCCGTCTTCCCCATCCAGTTCGCGATCCAGGCTTTCGGCCCAGGCTTTCGCGGTGAGCGGCTTGCTCAAAATCAGCCCTCCGTCCTTTCCGCTCAGCCCGACGGCGCTGCCGCCATGCCGGTTGATGAGATCCGTGATCTCCATGTTGATTTTCCCGGCCAGGACCATTTCGACGATTTCCATCGTTGCTGCGTCGGTCACGCGTACGCCGTGACGAAATCTCGCTTCGATCCCGAGCCGATCCAGCATCTTGTCAATTTGCGGCCCGCCGCCATGAATGATGACCGGATTGATCCCGACGTACTTCAGCAACACGACATCCTGAGCGAAACGCTCCTTCAACGAGGAGTCCGTCATGGCGTGGCCGCCGTACTTCACCACGACCGTCTTCCCTCGAAACGTGCGGATGTAGGGCAGCGCCTCGATCAGGACGTTGGCTTTCTTGATGAGTCGATTCATGTGTTGGCCCCCATACGAGACAAGCGCGATAGGCGCGAATCGCGAGAAGAGCATGTCGCGCCCGTCCCGCCAGTCTCGCCTAGAGAATATACCGGCTCAGATCCTGATCCTTCACGACGTCTTTCAGCCGCTCACGGACATACTCGGCAGTGATGTGGACAGCCTTATCCGGCCACTCAGGTCCTTCGAATGAAATCTGCTCCAACAGTCGTTCCATGATCGTAAAAAGTCGGCGCGCGCCGATGTTCTCCGTCCGCTCGTTCACTTGCACTGCCAGGGCGGCGATTTCCTCCAGACCGTCCTTTGTGAACTCGAGGTGAAGTCCTTCCGTCGCAAGCAGAGCCTGATACTGCCGGACGAGGGCTCCCTTCGGTTCCGTGAGGATACGCACAAAATCGTCTTTCGACAAGGGACTCAGTTCCACCCGGATCGGAAATCGTCCCTGCAGCTCCGGAATCAGATCGGAAGGTTTCGCCACGTGGAAGGCACCGGCGGCGATGAAGAGAATGTGATCGGTCAGGACCGGTCCATGCTTGGTGGTCACCGTGCAGCCTTCCACAATAGGCAGCAAGTCGCGTTGCACCCCTTCCCGTGAGACGTCCGGCCCCGCCGTACGCTCCCGTCCGGCGATCTTGTCGATCTCATCGAGAAACACGATCCCCGTCTGCTCGACTTTGGTGATAGCCTCGCGAATGGTCTCCTCCATGTCGATGAGTTTCTGCGCTTCTTCCTGCGTCAGATGCTTCAGGGCCTCCGGCACCTTCATGAGCCGCTTTTTTTTCTTGCCCTGAAACATCCCGCCCAACATGTCCCGAAGATTGCCTTCGAGATCCTCGAGCCCGCCGACATTTGAGATGACGCCGACCGGCAGCGCCCGCTCCTTCACCTCCATCTCGACCGTGCGCTCGTCGAGCTTGCCTTCTCGTAGCTGCAGCCGGAGTTTGGATCTCGTTGTGTCATAGGAATCGCGGCCGGTCTGAGCAACTGATTCACCGGTTGCCTCCACGAATCCGGGCTTGGGCGGCGGCGGCGGGAGCAGAAGATCCAGCAGGCGCTCCTCTCCCTGTTGTTCGGCCTTTTGCTGGACCGCCTCCAGGCGATGGGTTTTGACCATGTTGATCGCCAGTTCGGTCAGATCGCGAATGATGGACTCCACATCGCGTCCGACGTAGCCGACTTCGGTGAACTTTGATGCCTCGACCTTGATGAATGGCGCCTGGGCCAGCCTCGCCAGCCGCCTGGCAATTTCCGTTTTCCCGACCCCGGTCGGTCCGATCATGATGATGTTCTTCGGCATGACCTCATCCCGCAGATCCGCCGGCAGTTGCTGCCGGCGCCATCGATTCCGCAAGGCAATGGCCACCATGCGCTTCGCGTCCTTCTGCCCGATGACGTAGCGGTTCAGCTCTTCCACGATCTGGCGGGGCGTCAGACTGTTGATGTTCTGCACGGTCATGCCTCCTGTCTGCTGATCCCCAAACCTCATGAGCCTCCCAATTCTTGAACGACGATCTGTTGATTGGTGTAGATGTCGATGGCGCCGGCAATCTTCATCGCTTCAGTGACGAGGGCCGGCGCCTCCAGTTGAGAATGACCCAGGAGCGCTCTGGCCGCTGCCAGGGCATAGGGGCCTCCCGAGCCGATGGCCAACACCCCGTCTTCCGGCTCCACGACGTCCCCGGTTCCGGAGATGATAAAAGACTGCTCCCGACCGGCGACCGCAAGCAGCGCCTCCAACCGGCGCAGGATACGATCGGTCCGCCAGTCCTTCGCGAGTTCGACCGCTGCCCTCGTCAGGTTGCCTCGGTACTCCTCCAACTTCGCCTCAAATTTTTCAAAGAGCGTGAACGCATCGGCCGTGGCCCCGGCGAAACCGGCGAGCACCTGATCGTGATGGAGGCGCCGCAGCTTCTTGGCGTTGTGCTTCATTACCGTGGTGCCGACAGTCACCTGGCCGTCACAGCCCATGGCGACCCGTCCGTTTCGGCGGACACAGAGGATGGTGGTCGACCGAATGATCATGATGTTTTCTGGTCCTTTCGCGGAACAGCGTGACCGGCCGTGTGCGCCCGCGGATGGGCGCGATCATATACCGCCGACAGCTGATCGGCGGCCAGATGCGTGTACTTCTGTGTCGTACTCAAAGACGCATGGCCGAGCATTTCCTGAATCGACCGGAGATCGGCTCCTTCATCGAGCAGGTGCGTCGCATAGGAATGCCGCAAGGCATGCGGACTGACGGCCCCGCCGGCGAGCCGGCTGGAATATCGAGCCACAATCCTGGCCACACTTCTCGTCGTGAGCCTCCCCCCCCGATGATTCAAGAAGATCGGGGCTGAGGGCTGACCGGTGGAGGATTTCAGCAGGCCGGGCTGGGCCGCTGATGCCCGTAATGACTCCCGATATTCCCGGATGGCTTGGATGGCCACGTCTCCGATCGGAACTACCCGTTCCTTGCGACCCTTGCCTCGTAAGTGAACCACCCCTTCGGTTCCGTTCAGGTCGCCGACATTGATGCCGACGGTCTCGCTCACCCGTGCGCCGGTCGAGTATAACGTTTCGAGTATGGCCCGATCGCGCAAGGCCAGCGACGACTGCCCGACGGGAAATTCCATCAGCGCATTGGCATCGTCTTTCGTGAGCAGGCGAGGAAGCGGTTTCGGCAGTTTCGGACTTCGAATGTCTTCGGCAGGATTTTCCCCTGCCATTCCTTCCCGCACGAGAAAGCGGTAAAAACTCCGCAAGCAGGCCAGCTTCCTCGCCAGAGACGAAGCCTTCTCGCCCTTCCGATCCAGCCAGTGGAGATACGACCGGATCTCTTCGGTCGTCACCCGGTCGGCCTGAATTGAACCAGTCGCGTCTTCCGTTCTTCGGAGGAACAGGGCCAGCTGGCGGAGGTCCGACCGGTAATTGCGAACGGTCTCAGGCGAGGCATCGCGCTCGACGGTCAGGAACGTCACGAAAGCCCGGATCGCGTCTTCCATGATTCGAAATCCTCAAGGGCCCGCTGAGCGATGAGTTGCCGCTTCCTCTCCTTATCCCTGGGAGGATTGGGCAAGGGAGGAAAGAGGCCGAAATTGGTGTTCATCGGCTGGAAATGGCGGGGATCGGCAGACGCCACGTGAGAGAGCAGACACCCGTGCGCGCTCGTGGGCGGAGGCGTCACCGGCTGCTCTCCGTTCAACAGCCGCGCAGCATTGATGCCGGCCAGCCCTCCCATCGCCGCCGACTCGCTGTACCCTTCCACGCCGACCAGCTGCCCGGCAAAAAACAGCGTGCCGCGAGCTTTGAACTGCAGCGTGTTCAAAAGCAGCTGCGGGGAGTTGATGAACGTGTTGCGGTGCAGGCTCCCGTATCGCAGAAACTCCGCTCGTTCCAAACCGGGAATCAGGCGGAACACGCTTTTTTGTGCCGGATACGTAAGCTTGGTCTGAAATCCCACCATGTTATAGCAGGTGCGATGGGCGTTCTCCGTCCGCAACTGCACGACCGCCGAAGGCCGCAGGCCGGTGCGGGGATCTTCGAGGCCGACCGGCTTCAGCGGACCGAACCGCATGGTGTCCCGACCGCGTTCTGCCATCACTTCGATGGGAATGCAGGCCTCGAAATAGGGCGTCTTCTCGAAGTCCTTCGCCTGCACTCTTTCGGCCGCCATGAGGGCATCGTAGAAGACGTCGTACTGAGCGTCGGTCATGGGACAGTTGAGATAATCATCTCCGCCCTTGCCGTAGCGGGAGGCGCGGAACACGATATCCATGTCGATGGAATCGGCATCGATGATCGGCGAAATCGCGTCGAAAAAATACAGGTGCTGGGATTGCGTGACGGCCCGAATCGCCCGGGAAAGTTTGTCGGACGTTAACGGACCGGTGGCGATGATGCACACACAATCCGTCGGAATGTCGGCAATCTCCTCGTGGAGAATTCTGACGTTCGGATGACCCTCCAGGGCGCGGGTAATATGCTGGGAGAACTGATCCCGATCGACGGCCAGCGCCGAGCCGGCCGGAACCCTGGCCTGTTCGGCTGAGGTCATGATGAGCGAGCCGAGCCGGCGCATCTCCTCTTTGAGAAGACCCGGAGCGTTCTGGGAGTCGGTGGACCCGAGAGAGTTCGAGCACACCAGTTCGGCCAGACCGCCGGTCTTGTGCGCCTTCGTCATCTCCTTCGGGCGCATCTCGTAGAGCGTGACCCTGGCCCCGCGATTCGCAGCCTGCCAGGCCGCTTCCGATCCGGCCAGACCACCACCTATGATGACGACATCATCTCTCATGCGCTCGAGGCATCGTACAAGGGGAAGGGGGCCCATTCTAGAAACCGAGTTTTGATGAAGTCAAGGCACGTGGTGCATTGAACCTCGCCAAAAACCCGTGCTAGACTTCCGTTCGATGGGCGATTAGCTCAGTGGTAGAGCGCTTCCTTCACACGGAAGAGGCCACAGGTTCGATACCTGTATCGCCCACCACCTCTAATTCTCCCCGCCCTGTGTCCGCACTCTCCAACATCATGATTTTTATAGGAACGGCAAAACTCCCCGGTTTCTGGACAGAATCGGGGTTGTCGGCTAGACTTCCTCTAGGTTTCAGGGGAATCACACGGATGGTTCAGAACGGGTATGAACGAAACGAGGTAAGGCGATGAAAGCAACGTCGTTGGCTATTGGTATGGTGATGCTGGCCGTGGTCACGGCAGGCTGTGGAACGACGCCTCAACAGGGTGCAGGCGACAGAGAGTACACTCCTCCCACTAGCATCCACAACATTCTGGATAGTACCGCGCTGGTCTATTCGGACCCGGCTGCCGGATCCGCCGTCAACGACAATCCCTATCGGTGGCTCGGATTCATACTGCACCCCGTTGGTCAAGCACTTGATTATGGGGTGAATCGCCCGCTGTACATGATCGCGAGCGGTATTCCCTACCTCTTCGGCTACACGGCCGAAGACAATATGGTCGATTCACAGCGCCGGTAGTCGGCTACTTTTCTCGATGAGGCAAGGCCTGCTTCCTCACGGAGGCAGGCCTTTCTTTTTCCCCTTCGCTAAGCCCCTTGGAATCGTGTATGGTCTGCCCAG
>DASPGL010000145.1:0-13488 GCA_035620635.1 Nitrospira sp.
AGGATTGCGCCATCACCGAAACGATGGCGCGTTTGACCAGATGCGCGCGATTGTATGTGCAGAGAATGATCGAAACGAGCGGTGAGTGCTTGGGGGTGGAGATTCTTGCGTTCATGAGAAAACCGCGCCCTTCAGAGGCCGCAACGGGGCGCCGGTGCTTACGCGATGTGCTGTCTCACCGGGTGGTTTCACGTTCAAGGGGTTGTGGTGCCGACGCAGTTGTGGCTGGGGCTCGAACGGGCGGTTTCCTCGGCGATCGAGCGGCCGGCAACGCGTATGGGCCGGGAACGTTGTATAGAGTCAGGAGGAAAATGAGAGTTGGTTGCGGGGAGAGGATTTGAACCTCTGACCTTTGGGTTATGAGCCCAACGAGCTACCAGGCTGCTCCACCCCGCGCGCGGATGCTAACAAAGCGTGGAATGGCAAGTCAAGCCAACGACGTCCGCCGTTGCTTTCGTGGAGGTACGGTGCTAAAGGCATAGCATGCGCATTGTGTTCATGGGCACGCCGGAATTCGCCGTTCCTTCCCTCGAGGCCTTACTCAAGTCAGCGCATCAGATCGTCGGGATCGTCACCCAGCCGGACCGGCCAAAAGGGCGCGGGCAGTCGCTCTCGTCGCCTCCGGTCAAGCTCGTGGCCCAACGTGAGGGCCTTCCGTTGCTTCAGCCGCTGAAGATCAAAACTCCGGATTTTCTGGATGCGTTGGCCTCGTGGCAACCGGATCTGATCGCGGTGACGGCCTTCGGCCGGATCCTGCACGCCCCCATTTTGAACCTTCCTCCGATGGGCTGCGTCAATGTCCATGGTTCGTTGTTGCCAAAATATCGTGGCGCGGCCCCCGTTCAATGGGCGGTGATCAATGGTGAAACAGAAACCGGCATCACCACGATGTTGATGGATGAAGGCATGGACACCGGGCCCATCTTGTTGCAGGAGCGGATCCCGATCCTGCCGGAGGATACGGCGGGAACGCTGGCTCCTCGTCTTGCGGTGCTCGGCGGCCGGTTGCTGGTCGAGACCATTGCGCAACTCAAAGCCGGCACCCTGGCCGCGCGTCAACAAGATCATGCGCAGGCCACCATGGCGCCGCTGCTCAAGAAGGAGGACGGGCTTCTCGATTGGGGTATGAACGCGCAGGCGCTGGCCCATCGTGTTCGTGGTCTGTCTCCCTGGCCCGGCGCCTATACGTTCTCCGGTCAGGAACGGTGGAACATATGGAGAGCGGTTGCCCTGCATGAGCCGGCCCAAGATGTGCCGGGAACCATTGCAGAGGTCACGAAGCATTCCTTGAAGGTGGCGACCGGCAACGGCACATTGGAACTCCTCGAAATCCAGACGGCGAATTCCAAGCGCATGTCGGTCGGGCAATTTCTCGCAGGACATCGACTCACTCCCGGCGGAAGATTCGGTGCCGTCGCCAACTGACTGCTCTGATGCCTTGCCGTCTGCTTCGCAGGATCCTGTTTCTATGCCATCCGGGCCTTCTTCTCCTGATGCGCCAAGATCTTTCGCCCGAGCGGCTGCCCTGGCCGTTCTGCTTGCCTGTCAATCGGGCGATAGGCCGCTCGACGATGAGATAGAGAAGCGCGCCGCAGAGTTCAGGTTGGATTCCCGAGACCGCGCACTGACGATGGAACTGGTCTATGGTGTGTTGAGGCGATTGGAGACCATCGATTGGCGGCTGGTGCCGGTTCTCAACAAACCCCTTCCTCGGCTCCCGGCGGTGGTTCAAACGCTGTTGCGCCTGGGTGCCTACCAGCTACTCTTCATGGATCGGATCCCCGCCTCGGCGGCCGTGAATGAGTCCGTACAGCTCGCCAAATCCTCGACGATGACGCCGAGTCGGGACTGGAGCGGATTCGTCAATGCGGTGTTGCGCAATCTTATCCGGGTGCCTGAGCCGGCGCCGCCTGACCCCGCGATCGATCCAGCCCAGGCCCTGTCCATTCGCCACGCTGTCCCTCGATGGCTGTGTCAACGGTGGATCGATCGACTGGGGTTTGATCAGGCCGAATCCGCCTGTCTGGCTGCGAGTCGGATACCGGCCGTGACGCTGCGCGTCAATGGCCTGCGGTTGACGAGAGAAGCCTTGCTTGACCGGTTCCATCGTGACGGGATCCCGGCGCGTGCCACCGTCATCAGTCCTGTCGGGGTGATTCTTGAGAAGGGACAGCTCGTGACAGCGCTCCCCGGATTTCAAGACGGCGATTTCTATGTGGAGGATGAAGCAGCCCAACTCATTCCCCTGCTCCTGAATCCGCAGCCGGGCGATTTTGTGCTCGATGCCTGCGCTGCGCCGGGAGGCAAGACCACGCATCTGGCGGAGCTGATGAACAATGAGGGGCACATCCTGGCGCTGGATCGGCGGAGGACCAGGCTGGATCTTCTCCGGGAGAATTGCCGTCGACTGGGGCTTACGATTGTCACGGAGGTCGTTGCAGATGCGCGAAAACCCTCGGACGCACTGACTCGCTTCCACAAGGGGAGCGGTCAGCCGGGCAGATCTACGACGCCACCAATCAGGTTGGTCGATCGCATTCTGCTCGATGCTCCCTGCAGCGGGTTGGGGGTCTTGCGCCGGCATCCCGAAGCCAAATGGCGCAAACAGCCGGCCGTGATATCCCGACATCAGCACGTGCAGAAGGAAATACTCAACGCGGTCGCGGCTGTCTTGCGGCCCGGTGGGGTGCTGGTCTATAGTACCTGTTCGACAGAGCCGGAAGAAACCGAAGATGTGATCGCGCAGTTCTGCGGCGTTCATCCGAACTGGACGCGTGAGTCCGCGGCATCGTGGCTTCCTTCTTCCGCCCTCACCTACGTGACGGCCAACGGCGCAGTCTCGACTCTGGGCAATGACTGTGGCATGGACGGGTTCTATGCCGTCCGTTTGCGAAAGGTGTCCTGATGGGCCAGCCGATCCTCATCGCTCCCTCCATTCTGTCCGCTGATTTTGCCCGACTCGCCGACGAAGTAGCGGCCGTCGAACGGGCCGGTGCGGATCTGCTGCATATCGATGTGATGGATGGACATTTCGTACCGAATCTCACCGTCGGACCGCCGATTGTCGAAGCGTTGAAGAAGGTCACGAAGCTCCCGCTCGACGTGCATCTGATGATCACGAATGCCGACGCATTCATTCCCGAGTTCGCCGCCGCGGGCGCGGACTATCTGACGGTGCACGTCGAGGCCTGTCCCCATCTGCACCGCACAATTCAATCGATCAAGGAGCGCGGAGTGAAAGCCGGCGTGACGCTCAATCCCGCCACGCCTTTCCAGTCCCTTCAAGAGATTCTCCCCGAGGTCGACCTGGTGCTGATCATGTCGGTCAATCCCGGCTTCGGCGGGCAGAAATTCATTCCCTCCGTGTTGAATAAGGTCACGGCCGCGCGTGCCATGCTGGACCGGATCAAGAGCCCCGCGTTGCTCGAAATCGACGGGGGGATCAAAGTCGACAATGTGGCCCGGGTCGTCGCCGCTGGGGCCACCGTGCTGGTTGCGGGCTCAGCCGTGTTCTCAAGCCGGGATTATGCCACGACGATCGCAGCGCTGCGCGCTGCGGGACAGCCCGCTCCTGTGCATCGATAGGCCATCCGGGTGGAACGTTCTTCTCTCATCGACAGCCTCCATCCCCTTGAGATCAAAGTCCTCACGGCGTTTGAATCATCGCCTTCGGGACCGGCCCTTGCCACAGAACAGCTTGCTGCCGCCACGGCGCTGGAGCCTTCCCAGCTCAGCATGGCGATCGAATGGCTGCTGGCCAAAGGGCTGCTCTCCGTCCAATCGGAGATGAGAACCCCGGTGGTGTCCCTGACGAGCGTCGGGGAGGGGTACTTCGAACAGTTGTCCCCCATCGAGCACGTGCTTTCTGCCGCCCGCGAAGCGTCCGGTTCGGGCAAGCGATTGACCATCCCGGATTTCTCCATCAATGCGGGGCTGGACCCGACCGACGTCAGCAAGGCGGTGGGGCGATTGAAAAAGGAAGGTGCACTCCTGGTCATTCAAGGCGGCTGTCTCGAATCCACCGGGCGGCCCAGCCCCTCGGCTGAATCGATGCGCGTGCTGCTCAAGCAGTTGCACGAGGCCCCTCGCGAGTTGGAGGCTTTTCCCGAGCCGCACCGGCAGCTGATTCAGGAACATGCAGTCAGACGGGGGAATGCGAAAGAGCCCTTTCGCATTGACGATCGAGTGGCCCGGTCGTATGCCTTATCTCCGGTCGGTGTCAGTGCGGCGGAGCAGCTGGCCAGAGAAGGGGTGGTCGAGGAGATATCGCAATTGAATCCGGAGCTGCTGAAAGACGGCAGCTGGCGGACCAAGCGGTTCAGGAAGTACACGATCAGTCTTCGGGCGCCGCGAATCGGGATCGGGAAGAAGCACCCCTACCGTGAATTCCTGGATACGGTCAAGACCCAATTGGTCAGTATGGGATTCCAGGAGATGCGGGGATCGCTTGTCGAAACCGAGTTCTGGAACATGGATGCGCTGTTTATGCCGCAGTTCCATCCGGCACGGGACATTCACGATGTGTATTTCGTCAAGCACCCGACTCACGCAAGGGCGATCGCCGAACCTTTTCTCACGCGCGTGGCCAGGACGCATCAGGATGGAGGTACGACCGGTTCCACCGGATGGAAGTATGCCTTCAATGTCGAACGGGCAAAACGGCTGGTGTTACGAAGTCAGGGCACCGCGGTCTCGGCTCGAACATTGGCCGCGGCTCCCGCCGTCCCCGGAAAGTATTTTTCCATCGCGCGCTGTTTCCGCTACGACCAGGTCGATGCCACCCATGCCACCGACTTCTTTCAGGTCGAAGGGATCGTGCTGGGCGAGGATATCAACTTCCGCACGTTACTGGGTCTGCTGAACCTGTTTGCCCGTGAGGTCGCGCAGGCCAAAGAAGTCAAGTTTCTGCCCGCCTATTTCCCCTTTACCGAACCGTCGGTCGAACTGCACGTCCGCCATCCGCGTCTGGGCTGGATGGAACTCGGCGGGGCCGGTCTGTTCCGTCCGGAAGTCACGCTGCCGCTCGGGATCTCCGTGCCCGTCATCGCCTGGGGACTCGGGTTGGACCGGATGGCCATGGTGGCGCTCGGCATTCACGACATTCGCGAACTGTTCACGGAGAACCTGGACCTGATCAGGACCACCAGAGGCAGCTTCTAGGCTACGCCATGCCCACCATCTCCATCTTCAAGGGCGATCTTGAATCCCTGCTCGGAGGGCGGACGAAGCGGACGGTCTCGATCGAGCAGTTGGAAGAGTGGCTGATGCTCGTGAAGGGCGAGCTCAAGGGGCACAATCCGGAAACCGGAGAGATGCGCGTCGAATTGCAGGACAGCAATCGCCCCGATCTCTGGTGCTGTGAGGGCATCGCCCGGCAGATCCGTATCAAGCAACAAGGCAGACTGAAGCCCTACGCCTTCTTTGCGAAACAGACGAAATCCGCCCGGCGCCTGACGGTCGGACCCGGCCTTGACGCGGTGCGCCCCTACGCCGCCGCCTGCGCCGCCAAGGGATATCGCGTCACGGAGGAAGGGTTGGCCCAGCTGATTCAGACACAGGAGAAGCTGGCGGACATCTTCGGGCACAAACGGAAGACGGTCTCCATCGGGATCTATCAGCTGTCGAAGATTACGTTTCCAGTCACCTATGAACTGGTGAAGCCGGATGAGGCGCGGTTCACCCCGTTGGGAATGGAAACGGTGATGACCCTGGCGGAAATCCTCATGGTTCATCCGAAGGGGTTGGAGCACGGGCATATTCTTGCCGGACAGAGCCGGCTGCCGATTCTGCGTGATGCCAAGCACCAGCCTCTGTCGTTTCCGCCGATCATTAACAGTCGTGAAATCGGTGAAGTGCGGGTGGGTGATGACGAACTCTTCGTCGAGGTAACGGGGACGGATCTGGCGATGGTTGTGCTCACGCTGAATATCTTCGCAGCGAATCTTGCCGACCGCGGCGCGATCATCGAGCCGGTCGAAGTGCAGTATCCCCGGAACACGCCGCTGGGCAAGCGCGTCGTGACACCCCGGGACCTCGGCAAGCCGCGGACCATTCAGATTAGAATGATCGAACAGGCGCTCGGCCAGGCACTCGAGATCAAGGCCGTGAAACAGGCGCTGGAAGTGTACGGGTATCGTGTGTCGGCAGGAAAGGACAGGGTGACGGCGACGCTCCCGCCCTATCGCCAGGATCTGATGCATGCGATGGACGTGGTCGAAGACGTCGCGATGAGCCGCGGCTACGGGGAATTTTCGCCTGTGATGCCGTCGCAGTTCACGGTGGGAGGGCTCTCGCGCATCGAACAGACGTCGGATCGGGCGCGCGAACTGATGGTCGGACTGGGCTTTCAGGAAATCATCTCCAATATTCTGGGATCGCCGGGGAACTATTCGACGGCGATGCGTCTCGACGGCACGGCCTGGGGCGAGGTGGTCGAAGTGGAGAATGCGATGGCTGTGACCTTCTCCTGCCTGCGGCAATGGATGCTGCCCTCGCTCCTACGGGTCGAAGCGGCTTCCAGCCGGGCCTTCTACCCGCACCGCCTGTTTGAGGCGGGCGACGTGGCAATTCCCGACGGCTCGCATGAGCTTGGGGCTCGGACGGAGACCGTTCTCGGCGCCGTGATCGCCCACGTGGCAGCCCATTTCTCGGAGATCCATTCGTGCCTGGATGTGCTGTGCTATCACCTAGGGAAAGAATATACCCTCGAGCCGGTGCAGCATCCGTCTTTCCTCGAAGGTCGCGCGGGGCGGATCATCGTCGCCGGCAAACCGGTCGGCGTCATCGGTGAAGTCCACCCGGAAGTTCTCGAACGGTGGCAAATCTCCGTGCCGGTCGTCTCGTTCGACGTGAACCTGTCGCAACTGATAGGCCACAGATAAGCAGGAGAGCGACAGCGTGTCGCTCTCCTCCGCCTGATCCGAGAATCACTGAACCATGCCGTGAAGGGAATTACCTTAAGCAGGCACTGTGGTGAGCTGTTGCTTGGCGAGGCCGACGAGCTGCTCGAACCCGGGCGCGTCCTTGATGGCCATGTCGGACAGCACCTTTCGATCCAGCAGGACATTGGCCTTCTTGAGCGCGTTGATAAAACGGCCGTAGGTCAACCCTTGCGCCCGGACCGCGGCGCTGATGCGTGCAATCCAGAGACGGCGGAAGTCACGCTTCCGGTCCTTCCGTCCCACGTAGGCATAGGTCAGCCCTTTATCGACACTCTCGGTGGCCGAACGGAACAGCCGGCTCTTCCCGCCGTACTGCCCCTTGGCCAATTTCAGCCGTCTGTTTCTTCGATGTCTGGTCTTGGGTCCACCTTTTGCGCGAGGCATGATTCACTCTCCTTTGAAATTCCGATGCCGCCTTGGTCTCAGGCTCAGCTATACGGGAGCAGTCGATTCAATGACATGGCTACGGTCTTGTCGACGACCTGGGCACCGCTCAAGCGGCGCTTATGGTCGCGTTTCTTATGGCTCAGCAGGTGTCGCTTCCCCGCCTTGCGTCGAACAATCTTGCCGCTTCCGGTTCTTGCGAAGCGCTTGCTGGCGCCTTTGTGCGATTTGACTTTCATCGAGTGGATCCCTTCAGTTGATCAGTTACAGCAGTCGATGCGCTAATTCTTCGGAGCCACGATCATGATGAGGCTCCGTCCTTCCATGCGGGGGGCATACTCGATCGTACCGATCTCCGCGATCTGGGCGATGACCGAGTTCATCAGGGTTCGCCCCATCTCCTGATTGGCCATTTCCCTTCCCCGATAGGTGAGGGTGATCTTCGTCTTGTTCCCCTCTTCGAGAAACCCCTTCATCTGGCGGACCTTGATTTCAAGATCGTGCTTGTCCGTCCGCGGACGAAGTTTGATTTCCTTCACCTGCGTGGATTTCTGATGGCGCCGGCTCTGATGCTCTTTCTTGCTGAGCTCGTACTTGTACTTGCCATAGTCCATGATCCGGCACACCGGCGGCACGGAGGTCGGCGCCACTTCGACCAGATCATAACCGCTCTCTTGAGCCTGGCGGAAGGCGTCCGGCGTCGGAAGAATGCCGAGTTGTTCGCCCTCCGGACCGATCACCCGTACTTCACGGACCCGGATCTCACGATTCACGCGCAGTTTGGGAACGATAGGCCACCTCTCAGTGAATGTGTTGAACTTCCGGCTGCAGGCGCGCGACTTCCGCTCGCAGAAGCTCCGCGACTCCAGCCACTGACATGCTTCCAAGATTCGAACCGCTCCGGCCTCTGACTGACACGGTGCGGGCTTCGACCTCACGATCTCCTGCGACCAGCATGAACGGCACCTTTGCCTTTTCCGCCTCACGGATCTTAAACCCGATCTTTTCGTTCCGAAGGTCCGCCTCGGCACGGAAGCCGGCTGTTGTCAGCTGAGCGGCGACGGCAGCCGCGTAGTCCCGCTGATTGTCCGTGATGTTCATAACGATGGCCTGCACCGGCGCCAGCCAGGTCGGGAACGCGCCGCCGTAATGTTCGATCAGAATTCCGAAAAACCGCTCGATTGACCCCATCAAGGCCCGATGGATCATGATGGGCTGATGGGCCTTGCCGTCTTCGCCGATGTAACTCAATGCAAACCGCTCCGGGTTGTTGAAATCGACTTGAATGGTCGAACATTGCCAGGAGCGACCCAGGGCATCTTTGATCTTGATGTCGATCTTGGGGCCGTAGAACGCGCCGCCTCCCGGGTCCAGCTGAAAGGAGGTATTGCGGCTCTTCAGGGCCGCTTCGAGCGCGCTCGTGGCCATTGTCCAGTGCTCGTCCGCTCCCACCGATTCTTTGGGCCGGGTGGAGAGGAACACTTCGAATTCGTTGAATCCGAAGGTCCGCAGGATGAAGAAGGTAAAATCCAAGACCCGGCTGACTTCGGTCTCCATCTGATCCGGCCGGCAGAACAGATGGGCGTCATCCTGAGTAAACCCCCGTACCCGCAGGAGCCCGTGAAGGACGCCGGTGCGTTCATATCGATAGACCGTGCCCAGCTCGCCGTAGCGAATCGGAAGCTCCCGGTAGCTGCGGAGGTGGGATTTGTAAATCATGATGTGGTACGGACAGTTCATCGGCTTGAGTTGGTACTCACTGCCTTCCAGTTTCATCGACGCGAACATGTTGTCACGGTAGTAGTCCACGTGTCCGCTTGTTTTCCACAGATCCAGGCGTGCGACGTGCGGAGAGTACACAAGCTGGTACCCGTCCTTGATGTGCTGTTCCCGCCAGAAGTTTTCGATCAAAAGCCGAATGGCTGCGCCTTTGGGGTGCCAGAGCACCAGCCCGGGGCCGATTTCGTCCTGTACAGAGATCAAGTCCAGATCCTTCCCGACCTTCCGGTGGTCGCGCCGTTTGATTTCTTCCAGGCGCGCCAGGTGCGCATCGAGCTCCACTTTGGTGGGGAAAGAGGTTCCATAAATCCTCTGCAGCATCGGATTGCGTTCATCCCCCCGCCAATAGGCGCCTGCGGTACTCAGCAGCTTCAGGGCTCCGATATGTCCGGTCGACGGCAGATGCGGGCCTCGACAGAGATCGACGAACTCACCCTGGACATAGGCGGAAATCGGCTCGCCGTCCGGGAAGCCTTGAATCAACTCCACCTTGTAGTCTTCGCCTTTTGCCCGAAAAAATTCGATGGCCTCCGGCTTGGTGAATTCCCGTCTCGTGATCACGAGCTTGCGCTGAGCAATTTCAGCCGCCCTTGCTTCAATGTTTTTCAGGTCCTCCGGAGTGAAGGGGCGTTCAAACGCAAAGTCATAGTAGAAACTGTCTTCGAGGGCCGGTCCGATCGTCAACTGGGCAGTCGGGAACAGTTCCTTGACGGCCTGGGCCATGAGATGCGTACTGCTGTGGCGATAGACCTCCCGCCCTTCGGCGCTGTCGAACCCGAGCGGTTCGAGGACAGCGTCATCGGTCAACGGCCGCGAAAGATCGACCACCTGTCCATTGACCTTGGCGGCAAGAACATCCCGACCAACTCGGACACCGAGAGAGGACAGGGCGGCCTCAACCGTCTGTCCACGGGGTAGATCACCGCTGCGTCCATCTTTTAGCGTAATCTTCATGCTGTACGGGGGAAACGAACGTCCTGAAAACAACAAAGGCACCCCGCCTCCAAGAGGCAGATGAGTGCCCTTAGCTCGGTGGTAGGCGCGGACGGTCTTGAACCGTCGACCTCTACCGTGTCAAGGTAGCGCTCTCCCCCTGAGCTACGCGCCTATCGGCCGGGTTCGCATGCTAATATAGGCCCTCCTACACTGTCAAGAAAAGCAAAGAGAAGGAGGCCTCCTTCCATGACCCTGAAAGGCGCCGCCTTCTCTTTGGCCGGGTACCCGCAGGCGAACCGGGACTACTTGACTGCAGAACGAAGCTCTTTCCCCGCAGAAAACTTCGGTACTTTGGCCGCCGGGATTCTGAGCGATTCACCGGTACGTGGATTTCTCCCCATCCGTGCCTTGCGTTTGGAAATGGTGAAGGTGCCGAAGTTGACGAGGGAGACGCGCTGCCCTTTCTTCAGCGAGGACGTGACTGCTCCGGTAAAGGCTTGCAGGGCAGTACCGGCGGCGACTTTCGTGATTCCGGCTGACGCGGCCATTTTCGCGATGAGTTCTTCCTTTGTCATCGATTCTCCTCCTTGGTGAATGAATGAAGAAGTAAGCCCCGGTTGATTGCCTCTCGACACCGACACCGATGTGCTACACAGTGCGATCCATCTTGCTTCTCGTTCGCTTCAGGGGAATATGCAATTCGACGATCTTCTTCCGCAACGTATTCCGGTTGAGTCCCAAGAGTTCGGCCGCCCTGATCTGATTGCCCGAGGTTTCACGAAGGGCGGAAGCGATCAGGGGCCGTTCCACGGCGGAAATGAGGATGGGGTGGAGGTTCTTCGCCGAGCCGTTCCGCATCCCCTTCACGAAATCACCCATTTTCATCTCCAGATACCCTTCGAGTGAGGCCTCTCGGGCCTTGCCCTGAGCCGAGTGCCCGTTCTGGTCTTCCATGACCATGGCCGGGATCATCTTCATGGCCCGCTTCAACACCCCGCGTGACCCGGTAATGACGAGGGTACGCGCGGGACTGAGATGCTCGGGAAGCACAAGGGCTCCCTCCTGCCCGCCCCGGGACTCCACCACCACCGCATCAAAATGACGCCTCGGCCACTCCTTCTGAAGCGCGGTGAGGTCCCGCGCAACTGTGACTGAGGCATCGACATTCTTGAGGGCTTGTTTGAACTGAGCCTGTATCTCGGCATCTGCAGTGAGCAGAAGCAACGTAAAAACGGATGAAGGCACCGGCATGAAGGCACCACGCGAAGAAGAGGGGGGGATTATTGCCCAGGGGGTATACGATGTCAATCGGATTTTATGCCCGTGGCTGCCGAAGTGCTGCCTGTAAGCCTTTTCGGTCATGGCCGTCGTTCCAAACCGGGAGTTTTGAGGTACGTATACTATATATGAGTGCCGAGCATTCAGAGTTTATCGTCGCAATCTCTGGATCGAGCGTACGGCTGTCGCGCGAAAGCGCTTCCGTAATCTAAGAACGGGAAAGTGTCCGGCGAGTCGGAGCCGGCCGGATTGAAGGGGCAGCCTCGAAACAGTGCCGGGCGCACCCGGCTTGACAGTTCAACCGATAAAAGGGTACAAGCAAGATACCTATTCCTACCGGAATAATAAAGAATGAAGGTATCTCAGCGTGTAACTTATGGAATCATGGCGGCGGTTGATCTGGCCATGAACGCAAAAGAAACCCCGATTCAAGCACGGGCGATTGCCCGACGTCAGGGGATTCCCGTCCGTTTCTTGGAACAGGTACTCAATGCGATGAAGAAGGCCGGTCTGGTGGAGAGCCTTCGGGGCTCGCAAGGGGGATATATGCTGCAGAAGGCACCGTCGACTCTGTCCGTCGCCGACATTCTGGAGGCGCTGGACGGCCCGGTCTTTCATCGTGCATTCGAGAACAGTACGGGTCTTGACCGGTATCTGTCGAAGCAGGAACTCCTGCTTGGACAGGTCTGGAAGCAGGTGACCCAGGCCGAGCATGACGTCCTTCAGCGCATCACGATCAACGATCTAGCCGGCCGCCAGCGTGCCATCGAAGCACGCCGCAGCCCGATGTACCACATTTAGAAACGAGTACAGCCTGGCGTCCGCCGACCGGCGTGGCTGCGATGGGCGAGAGCGAGAGGAGATGCTGTCATGTCCGCACAACAGCTGAAGACCATCAACGTCCAGACCGTTCCGATTCCACCATCCATCGCCGAAGAAATTGAAACCTTCGAGGCTGAAGCGATGCGGGTGATGGCCGGCGGTGTGTCGAGTGATCTGTTCCGGCCGTTCCGTCTGCAGCACGGGATTTACGGCCAGCGCCAGCCCGGTGTGCAGATGGTGCGCATCAAGATTCCGTTCGGCGGAATCTCCTCCAATCAGTTGCGCCGGGTGGCCGACCTGGCCGATCGTTATGCCACCGGTGTGGGTCATGTGACCACCCGGCAGGACATCCAGATGCATTTCGTCGAGCTGAAGGATGTGCCGACGATCATGCGCGGGTTGGCCGAGGTCGGATTGACGACGAGAGAAGCCTGTGCCAACACCGTGCGCAACGTCACCGCCTGTCATCTGGCCGGGGTCTGCCGTGGGGAAGTGTTCGACGTGACCCCCTATGCGAAGACGGTCGCCTATCATCTCCTGCGCAATCCGCTCAACCAGAGCCTGCCGAGGAAATTCAAGATTGCCTTCTCCGGCTGCGCGCACGATTGCGCGCTGACGCCGATTCACGACATCGGTCTCCTGGCCGTGAAACGGCCGGACGGCGCCATCGGCTTCCGCATGGTGGCTGGCGGAGGGCTCGGGGCGGCGCCCCGTATCGCCCAGGTACTTCGGGAGTTCACCCCCATGGACGCACTGATCCCAAGTATCGAAGCGGTCATCAAAGTCTTCGATACGCTGGGCAACCGGAAGAACCGCAATAAGGCCCGCATGAAATTCGTAATTGAAAAGCTCGGTTTCGAGGAGTTCAAGCGGCGCTGGGAGGCGGCCTATTCCGAAATGGGCTATGCCCTTCTCAACAGCGCGAACGGGCCCCTTGCGCTCCTTCAGCACGCGGACGAGCCGCCCGCTCTCCTGATGCCTGCGCGCAATGGATCGGCAGGTGGTCCGCCGCATGGCAATGGAGCCGCGCGACGGCCGGCGGACGAAACGCCGATTGACATGTGGAAGCGGACGAACGTGGTCGCACAGAAGCAGGATGGCTATGTCACCGCGGCGATCAAGCTGTTCATGGGGGACATCACGGCGGAACAGATGCTCTTCGTTGCGGATCTGGCGGAGCGTTATTCAAACGGGAACCTGCGCACGACGATCAATCAGAATCTCGTGATCCGCTGGATTCCGGAACACCGTGTCGACGAACTGTATGGGGATCTCGTTTCCCGCAATCTGGCCGATCCCGGCGCGGAACTGGTCGAAGACATCATCGCCTGCCCGGGTACCGATACCT
>DASPGL010000146.1:0-3346 GCA_035620635.1 Nitrospira sp.
CCAGTCAGGCCCAATATTTCGGCGACGTTGTGGCGAACGGTGAGTGACATGACGAACAAACGCTACTACTTCGAATTCGCCACCATGCCCAATCTGGTGTGGATCGATATGAAGAACCTGAATTTGAAGGAAGGGGCCCCGGTCCAGTCGTTCGACATGGCGTCCGATATCGAAGCAAGCGGAGAAGTCTCGGGTAAATTCCGGCCCACGAAGCCGTTTAATTTTTATAAGGAAGGCTCGACCCTGAATTGGAAGCCGGCTCCCAAGGCACTGTGAACACGACGAACCGAAAGTGAGCCGATGGGCCGGGGCGTCGCCCAAGGCATCGAGGCCCTCCTAGGGGCTTTGTTCCAATAAAAGCGTCAACGAGCAGAACGACACGCGAACAGTTCAATCGAGTAGTCGAACTGGAGTCGGCAGAAAGGAGCGACATTACGACAACGCTTAAGTGGAAGAGTGGGGGCGCTTCGAGCCGGTGACCGTCAAGAAGTGGCTCGGCGAGCACACGATCCACGTGCCGATGCCGCGCGTGGATGACATCGGCGCTGGTGCTCTGGACAATCAATTGATAGCTGAAATCTGCATGGCCGCCAGGGGCGGAAATCAAACGTTGAAGAGGATGTCATGAATACGAACAAGATGCAGGTAAGGGCTGAGGCTTTCGAAAAGAACTCGAAGCAGAATATCGATGCGGAAGGAGATGCTCGCAACCAGACGCGCGAGATCGACCGCCGGGACTTCTTCAAGGCAACCGGGCTAGCAACTGCAGCGCTTTCTTTCGGGCTTGTATCGAGGGCAGGACCAGCACGGGCGCAGACTGCGGCGGAGAGTTCTTCCGCCGCGGCCAAGAAGCCGGTCATTACCGGGATCACTTCGATCACAGACCCGATCTCGAAGGCAAAAAACCCGCTTCCCCTGGACTTTATCAAGGCTGCGCGGGAGCGGTTCTCATTCCCCAACTGGCAGGCCGGCGGCGACGACTCGGTCTACTACAACATGCACATCCCCGAATTCTGGAATTGCGGTATTGCCGCACCGGTGATGGAGGCCCGGGAGATCAAACGGGACATCAATCGCCAGCTCGATGGCCTGACCTTCAAGGCGAAGGATGGCTCTACCACGCCGAAGCTCAAGGACTACCTCACCGGCCCCAAGCGGGTGCAGGCCATGATCATGGCCCACAAGGGCAGGGTGGTCTTCGAGGCCTATCCGGGAATGAATCCGACCGATATGCATATCTGGATGTCGGCCTCCAAGACCACCTGCGGCCTGATGGTCATGTATCTCGAGGCCGACGGGAAGGTGGACATGGAGAAGCCGATCACGACCTACGCGACCCAGCTGAAGGGGTCGGCGTGGGACGAGGTCTCCCTGAAGAATGCCATGAACATGGCGACCGGCCTCGATATCGAGGAATCCTTCGCCAACCTGGTGAACCCGAAAAGCTATATCTCGAGGTTCTTCACCGCGATGATGTCCAGCGGGGCGGCCGGTGACTGGATTGGGGTCATGCGGGAAGCTAAACCGCTGCCGGGCGAACCGGCGGGAACGCACATGCGCTATTCCACATCGATCACCCAGGCTTTGGCGCTCGTCGTCGAGAATGTATCCAATCTCACCTTCGCGGACTACTTTCGACAGCGCGTCTGGTCGAAGCTCGGCGTCAAGGATCCGTTCATGGTGGCGCTTCTAGCCGACAAGACCGCGCTTGCTGGTGGCGGGAACTTCACGGCGATCGAGGACTTCCTGCGTTACGCGATGGTCTACACGCCAAGCTGGAAGGTGGTGTCGGAGGAACGGATTGTCACCGACGCCCTCCTCAAACGCATCCGGACCCTGGGCGATCCCAAAGCATTCGCCGGATCAACGGAACAGGACTACGGACACCAGTGGTTCGGCGAGCCCGCCGAGCGCAACTCGGCCCAGTGGGACGACGTCTTCGCGGCCGGCGCCATGTTCAAGCACGGCAACATGGGACAAGGCATCTATGTCGACCCGGCCCGCGACTTCTGCGGAGTCCACTTCGCTCTCGGCCCGAACGACGGCCCGGTCGACTGGTCCCCGGGCTACCAGCGCGCCGCGGCGAAGATGCTCGCAGGCAGCTGACGCGGCGACCGGCGGCACCAGCGCGTCATCATGAAGGACGGTGTGATCTACAAGAACACAGCTAAATAAGGAAAGTAGATAGACATGAAAACCATTCAATCAATCACTGTTTTCCTGTGCGTAATGCTGGCGTTTTGCGCCACGGCCCTGGCTCAGGAAGCCCAACCGAAGCAAGCTGTCCTCATCACCAACGCGCGCATATTTGACGGGCAGAACGAAAAGCTGGCCGAACGCATGAGTGTGCTGATCGAGGGCAACAAGATCAGCAAGATCGCCAAGTCGATCCCCGCGCCGGCGGGGGTGACGGTGATCGACGCCAAGGGTAAGGTGTTGATGCCCGGACTTTCGGACATGCATTGGCACGTGATGTTCAATGCTCCGGCGTTGCCCGTGGCGCTTTCAGCCGACATCGGCTACCTCACGTTGCTCGCCGCCCAGTCCGCGCACGACGACCTGATGCGCGGTTTCACCACGGTGCGCGATATGGGAGGGAATCCGTTCGCCGTCAAGCGCGCGATCGACGAAGGGCTGATCCCGGGGCCGCGGGTTTATCCCTCCGGCCCGATGATCAGCCAGAGCTCCGGCCACGCGGACTTTCGCCCGCTCAACGAGCCCGAGCATGAGATATACCTCGAGAATAATCACATGACCGCGGTCGCCGACGGGGTTCCCGAGGTGATGACGACCGTGCGTCGGAACCTGCGCATGGGAGCGACCCAGATCAAGCTTGCCGCCGGCGGCGGCGTCTCGTCCAACTACGACCCCCTCGACGTGACGGAATACACGTTCGAGGAGTTGAAAGCAGCCGTCGATGTCGCCAAGACCTGGAACACCTATGTGGCGGTCCACGTCAATACGGACGTCGCGATCCGCCAGGCGATTGCGGCGGGCGTGATGTCGATCGAGCATGGTTTCCTCATGAACGAAGACACCGTGAAGCTCATGGCCGACAAAGGCGTCTGGTTCAGCATGCAGCCGCTGTTGAACGACGAAGACGCGATCTATTTCCCGCCCGGATCGGATAATGAGAGAAAGTGGATAGAGGTAACTGATGGAACCGACAAGGTCATCAAGCTGGCCAAGAAATACGGGGTCAAGACGGCCTTCGGCACCGACGTGCTGTTCGACCCGAAGCTCGGCAAGAAGCACGGCAAGCTGCTGGCCAAGCTCAAGCGCTGGTACACGCCCTACGAGGCTCTCAAGATGGCCACCTACGACCACGCCCAACTGGTCAAACTGT
>DASPGL010000147.1:0-3466 GCA_035620635.1 Nitrospira sp.
TCAGCAGGACTTCCAGCTCTCCTTTACGCTGGACCACCCGCTCGGCGGCCGACACCTTCTCGGCCAGCTCGCTCACTCTCGCTTGAGCCGCAGTCAGCGCCGTCTCCGCCGTATGGGCCTTCTGCTGCAGGTCGGATGCGCGTTGGCCTTCCTGCTCCAGCTGGGCCTCGAGGGTTTTGACTCGCGCAGCGATCTCGTCCCGGTCGCCCAGCTGTTGTACCAGTTGAGCCGCAGCCGCTCGCTCAGCCTCTAACGTCGCTTCCAGTTCCGTGACACGGCCGGAGGTCTTCTGCCACGCGGCCTCGTGTAGCTTCAGCTTGGCGACCGTCTCCTGTTCCGCCTTCAAGGCGGCTTCGAGTTGTGGGACTGACGCTGCCTGCCGCTCCTGATCCTTCACTTGTGCTTCCAGCTCTTTGACACGGCATCGCTCGGTTTCCAGGAGGGATTCGGAGTCCTTGCCGCGTTTGATTTCTTCCTCCAGCTCGGTGATGCGTGCGGCCAGTTGTTCGCCTCGCGTCCGTTCGGCGTGCAGCTTCTCCTCCACTTCGGCCAGCTTCATCGCCGTCTGGTGATCGGCGGCTTGCCCCTCGGATGTGATCCGTAACCCGTGGCCGGCCGCAGGCGCTGGCTCCGTCGCATGTGCACGCGTCGCGGTCGGAGCTGCTACAGGGGCCGGCGCCTGCCGTTTCGCGAGCAGCTCCATCACCCGGTCCTTCAACGAGGTGCCCTGGAATGGTTTTTTGAGTATTCCGTCGGCCCGGCAGGCCTCGGCCTGTTTGGTGACCTCATCGTTGACAATTCCAGAAATCAAGAGCACTGGGGTGGCGGCCAGCATAGAGTTCCCTCGGACAAAGGCGCAGATTTCATAGCCGCTCTTGTCCGGCATGATCACATCGGAGACGATGACATCCGGACGGTCTTTCGCCAGAAACGCCAGCGCCTCTTCCCCGTTGGCAGCAAGTGTCACGCCGAGTCCTGCTTCGGTCAGCAATCGTTCGGCAACTTTCCGAACGGCAATGCTATCGTCTGCAACCAGAATTTTTGGCATCCCTGCACCCTTTGGTTGTTCCCACGTGTACTGCGGTCATGCTGAATCGGCGGAGCCCAGTGTCGAGAGTGCGATGATGGGCACCTCGTCGAGTCCGTTGGTGAAACTCCCGAGCGATTCGAATGCTTCCCCCTGGCATGGCCGGATCGATTCACGATCGAGCGTATGGAGCACCGGCATCTCCCCGTCGATACGCATCGCCATCGGACCGTGCGGATGTTTGGCGGTCAAACACAAGGAATCCGCCCCTTGTACCGATACCCGGAGCAGCCCTGCCAGATCGAAGATCGGCACCAGGGACTCGTCGCTGCGCATGACCGATGACACGAACGGTGTCTGACTGGGAACCGCAGCACTGTCATTCCAGCGGGAAATACTGACCACCTCGTCAGTCCTCACAGCCAGCCTCCGTCCGCCTACGGAAAACACGATCAATTTCCATGGACTGGGCGAAGCTTTCTGCCGACTCTCTCTCCCGGTCCTTAACACTGCGACCCCCGGCCTGTCACTCGATCAGGATCGGCACCGATCATACGGAGACCGCGCTCGTACCACTCCAGCGGGCCTTCCTCGTGACGGCCTTCAATTCCACACAGCACCCAGGACATATTCAGGACCAGCGTGAGAGTTTCTTCACACACAATCAGACCCCGATACCAGTTCCGCTCATCGCCCCGGAACTGCCGGGGGAGCGGAACGAGTCCGGCCGCTTCGACCTCTCGCAATCCCCGCACCTGAGCGACTCGAACACAGCCGTGGAGACCGTCAAGGGAAAGCAGCACAACACGACTCTCGGGCCCCTCCTCCTCGGCGTGCAGGCCCAGGCGTCCGGAGAGATCGACGGGCCGATACACCACGCCTTGCACCATCACCACACCGGCTCTTCCGCCCACCTCGACCGTCAGCAATCCGTCCACGGAGTCGGCTTCGAAGGCCAATGACCTGGAGCCCAGCGTCGCGACAAGAACACGCAACGCCCGCTCGTTCGATGGAGATCCGTCCCTCCGTCCGTGCACGCCCATGGCAGCGCTTCGTCCCCATTCTCTGCGACAGTCTTCGCTCCGTCAATCAATACGCATTATTGCGCACGGTTAATGGCGAATCGCAGGTGCCTGTCCGACCCAGCGACGGACCTCATTGATCAGGGTTTGTTCATCCACCGGCTTGGGGATGTGCGCATTCGCTCCCATCTGAAGCGTCATCTGACGATGTTTGTCACCGGCCCGGGTTGTCATGACCACCACCGGCGTCTGCCGTGTCTGTGGGCGACTCCTCAGCGCTTGTACCACTTCGAAGCCGTTAAATTTTGGCATCTCCAGATCGGTGATAATCAACCGGTAGTTTGCCGCGGAGGCCTTTCTGAGTCCATCCTCCCCGTCGACCGCCGTCTCGACCTGATACCCGGCCGACTCCAACATCCGTCCGACAAACTTCCGGATGCTCAATGAATCGTCAATCAGGAGAATGCCCGCCTGTCCCTGTTCCTCCGGGTCCGTACCCGTATCTGACCTTCCGGCGACAGGATTCGCAGCGGGAGACGACGGCTCAACCGCTGGCGCCATCCCCGGGCGTCTGGCCAACAAGCGGGCCGGGTCGATGACAAGAATCACCCGTCCTTCAGGGTCAACCGTGGCTCCTCCGAACGCGGAGTCCTCCAGAGGCTTCAAGGCTCCCAGGGTCTTGATGACGATTTCCTGCCGCCCCAAGAGTTCATCGACCGCCAACCCGGCGGGTCCCGCCGCCGTGCGGACGATCACGACCGGAAGAGCCGGATTCACCTCGCCCCGCTGCCGGTGGAGCAGATGACGAAGAGCGTGCACTTCGATGGCCTCCTCGGCCAGCTGAAGCACCGTACGATCCCCCGTCTGTTGCAGAGTTGTCACCGTCGGCATGGTGATTTCGCGAATGCCCGGCAACGGAATCGCGTACCGTTCTTCGCCGGTTCGCACGAGCAGGGCCGTGGCGATCAGGAGGGTGAGCGGGAGCACCAGCGTGAACTTCGTGCCGACTCCCTGGACAGATTCCACATCGATATGCCCGCCCATCCTTTCGATCACCTGGTTGACCGCATCGAGCCCGACGCCGCGGCCTGCCTGTTCGCCGATTTTCTCGGCCGTCGAGAAGCCCGGCGCAAAGATAAACTTCAGGGTCTCTACTTCCGAGAGTCTGGCTGCCTGATCGGCCCGCACCAGTCCGAGCGTCACAGCCTTCGCACGGATTCGGTCGTAGTCTAATCCCGCGCCGTCATCCTCGACTTCCACGATAATGGAGTTTCCGCGGTGGGCCGCATGGAGGTACACCGTACCGGCCGCCGTCTTCCCCTTGGCCAGTCGATCGGCCGGCGATTCGATCCCGTGGTACACCGCGTTGCGGACCAGATGGATCAACGGATCGACCAATCGCTCGACCACTCCCGTA
>DASPGL010000148.1:0-9177 GCA_035620635.1 Nitrospira sp.
CGGTGCGACATTGGAAACACTGACCGCATGTAAGGTGCGATTCGGCCGCGACGTAATCACCGACCTTCACGCGGCTCACCTCCCGCCCCGTCTCGACGACGTGGCCGCATAACTCATGGCCGATGATGCGCGGAGGGCGCACGCGATGCCGGGCCCATTCGTCCCATCGATAGATATGCGCGTCGGTCCCGCACAGCGACGTCGCACGCACCTTGACGATGACGTCGCGCGGACCCGGCGTAGGGTCCGGCCAGTCCGTTAGCGTCAGGCCAGGTGCCCCTGTCGTCTTGACCAGCGCGCGCATCGTGCCATTCTATCCTAACCGGATGACTTGAGCACTCCCGTTCTTGGCCGAAGAAGAAACGGGTTGCACCGGCCTTCTCCGATGGGTAGGATGCCGTTGTGATGATCCCTTCAGCCCCCAACCGTCTTCTGGTGGTTGCCGGCCTGCTGGGGCCTCTGCTCTGCGTCTCTCTGGTTCTCCTCCCTGCAGCCCGGGCGGCCTCCTCTCAGGTGGCTTCTCAGAGTCTGTCGCCGGGCAAGCGCTGGGTCGCGTTCGACTTTACCGAGGCCGATGCGACAGGCGATATCCAGGTCGGGAAACCGCTCAGGCTGTCCATCACGCTCGGAGGAGCGGGGCAAGGCCACGTCCCGTTGGTCGCCGTGTGCGAATCGGTCCACTTTCAGCGTCAGACAATCCCGCTGGAGGCCGACCATACGTCTATGGTGATGAAAGGGACCGCCATCCTGGACCCCATCGTCGGCGGAAAACTCTCGGTGAACCCACGAGTGGCGCGGGTTCAGGTGACGTTCGCCCGTGCGCAGAAGGATAAGCTGGAACGGGTGATGACGCGGATCGTCTATGTGACCCTGGGAATGCAGGAACCGGTCTACGACTCGAGTGAGGCTCCCCTGTCCGGCAATGAGGATCTTCGCAAAGACGACGCGGGCCAGGACGAAGTGCAGCCCGATGTCGTCCCCCTTCCCGCTGCCAGCGTGCTAGTGGCGGAAGAGGATCTCCTGCCTCTTCCTGCAACGGAACTCGGGCAGGCCTATTGGCAGCAAATCAGCCACCTGGTGAGTCGAAGCTGGAACCGTCACGCCAGGCGGGTTCGGCATTCCCCATCGGGCGAAACAGTGCGGGTCCGGTTCAGGCTGTATCCGAGCGGGCGGGCTCAGCTGATCCAGATCGAACGGGGATCGGGCGCGCGTGAGATCGATGAGGCAGGCATCCATACCGTTGTGCATGCGCAGCCGTTCCCTCCGTTTCCCGACGAAATCGGTTCGGAGCCGATCGATGTCCATGTGCGCATGCGCACGGGCGCCCGGACCACGGCAAAAGAGGCGCGATCGGCCGCACCAAGGAAATAGCGACGCGCACCACAACCGACCGGGGAGGCCAGACGATGCGGATAAATGTCAGATGGGGAAGCACGACGGCGGCGTGGGGACTGATGGCGGTCCTTTCCACGACGGTCGGAGCGGAAACAGTTCGGTGGGAGGTCGACCCTGATCATTCGATCATCGAATTTCGCGTCGCACACATGGTCGTGTCAAAAACGGCCGGCCGGTTCACGGACTACAGCGGATACATCGAGATGGACGCGGAAGCCGGGACCATCAAATCGATCGGGGCCACCATTAATGCGGCCTCCATCAACACGAACCAGGCCAAACGCGATGCGCATCTGCGTAATGCCGACTTCCTCGACGTCGAGCGATATCCGACGATGACCTACGCGCTGAAGAGTTACAAAAAACAGGGCGACAGTTACACGGCGGTCGGCGATTTCACCCTGCGCGGCGTGACGAAGGAGATGATGCTGACGGGAATCTTCAATGGAGTAACCACGGACCCCTGGGGCAATACCAGGGCCGGTTTCAGTGCCGAAGGCACGCTCAACCGTAAGGACTTCGGCATGGTCTGGAACAAGACGCTCGATAACGGAGGACTGGTCGTCGGAAATGAGGTGCAGATCAGGCTGGAGATTGAGTGCATCAAGGCGAAGAGGCCGTGACGCGTCACGAGTTGGAACGCCAGAAAGTCGGAACGTCGAGGGTTTCGGGTTGCGGGTTTCGAGTCTCTCGTTGTGGGTTTCAAGACAAATCCAGAACGCACGGCTCGGATCAAGAAACCCGCAATCGACCGCTTGACACTTTCCACTTGGCAAGTCGTGAACTTGCTCCTCACACGGGGACAGTACGATGAAAGCGATGGTCCTCTCTCACACCGCAGATGTCTCCACAGACCCTCTGCAGCTGCAAGACCGTCCGATCCCAGAACCGGGACCGGATCAGCTGCTCGTCAAGATTCACGTCTGCGGAGTCTGCCGCACGGATCTGCATGTGATCGAAGGAGAATTGGCCGACATCAAGCTCCCGTTGATCCCGGGACATCAGGCAGTCGGAACAGTCGTGCGGGCTGGCGCGTGGGTCTCTGAGAGAAAAGCCGGCGACCGCGTGGGCATTGCCTGGCTTCAGGGCACCTGTGGCGCCTGCGAATTTTGCATCGACGGCCGAGAAAATTTGTGCGCGCAGGCACGGTTCACCGGCTACCAGATCGACGGAGGTTACGCGGAATATGCCGTCGTACCCGCGCGATTTGCCTATCCGATTCCACCGGTCTTTTCAGACGACGAAGCCGCGCCGCTCTTGTGCGCAGGCATCATCGGCTATCGTGCGCTGCGGCTGAGCGGGATCAAGCCTGGCCAGCGACTCGGCCTGTACGGTTTCGGTGCCTCGGCACACATCGCCATTCAGATCGCGCAACACTGGGGCTGTCAGGTCTACGTCAGCTCCCTCAAGGCCGAGCACCAGCGTCTGGCGAAACAGTTGGGAGCCGTCTGGGTCGGCGGAGCCGCCGACATGCCGCCGGAGCGTCTGCACGGGTCCATCATCTTCGCCCCGGCCGGTGAACTGGTTCCCCCGGCACTACGCGCCCTGGAACGTGGCAGCACGCTCGCGCTGGCCGGCATTCATATGTCCCCGATCCCCTCGCTCGACTATGATCGCGAGGTATTCGGGGAACGGGTCATTCGCAGCGTCACGGCCAATACCAGACAAGACGGGCTCGATTTACTGCGCGACGCGGCTGCCATTCCGATCAAACCGCACACGGTCCAGTATCCGCTTGAGGAGGCCAACCGCGCGCTGCAAGCGCTGAAGGCCGGCACCTTCCAAGGGGCGGCCGTCCTCTCCTTGTGAACATCCGTGCGGCTCGCCATCATCTCCCGGCTAGGGTGGCGGCGGGCCGTGTTGGGAGGGCAAATCGGCTCCCGCCCTCTCGCGCTCCCGTTTTCGGTCTAGCAATGTCCGGACCTGCTCGGACGCTTCCTTGACCAGGAAGCCCATCTTCGAATGCGAGGGTTCGAAGTCAATCGGCAGGTGATGGAGGCGCAGCCGTTCACTGACGGTCGGCCCGATCGAGGCCACGATCATTTTGTTCAACGCCACGCGGAACAGCTCGGCCTTTCCCTCCTGCTCTACCACCTGCATCACATGATCCACCTGGACCGCGTTGGTGATCAGGAGTACCGCCACTTCACCGCCGATCACACGGACGAGAACCTGCCGTAACGGTGCGAGATCCTCCGGCAGTGCCCACCGGTAGATGGGAATCGGGAACACCTCCGCGCCTCGCCGTTCCAAAGCCTTCAACAGCCGCGGGTTCGACAGGCCGTATTCCTGTACACCCACACGCATTCCCTTCACCGGACGGTATTCATCCAACGTGGAGAGCAGCTCGACCCAGGTGTTTGGTTCCGGCACAGTCAGTGCCGGCCGGAGTCCCGATGCCTTGAGCGCGGCGAGCGGCTTGGGGCCGCGGGCCACAATGATCGTCCGTTCAAGCGCTGCCACAACCGCCGGCCAGGGATAGCGTGTCTTGAGCAGATCGAACAGCGCGGTGGTGCCCACGCCGGTGAGCAGGACGAGCATGTCGATCCCTTCGGTCGTCAACCGGGCCCCGAACTCTATCGCCGCGGAATTGTCATCCAACGGAATTTCACGGAGAGCGGGACAGACGAGCGGCTTGCCTCCGTAACGATCGATCAGACTGGCCATTTCGGCTGCCTTGCGGGACTCAAACGACCCGACCGTCAATCCGGAGAAGCCCGTATCGCTCATACGAGACCTTCGGTCGAGAGAACGACCCTCGTGTGGTGAAAACAGGTGAAAATCGTCATAGACGGATCATCCTAGCACATCCGTCACAACCAACTCCGTCGCCGCTTTCCCGTTGACGGCCGGCCTGGGCCTCCCTACTATACGGACTGTTTCTCCGCACGCTGACCAGGGTTTGCACGACTGAGCGATGACGACTCCGATGCATCGAGGGCTTCGCCATCTGGCGCTTCGCGTCATCGACCTCCCGCGCTCCCGCCGATTTTATGAGCAGCTACTGGGCATGCAGGTGGTGTGGGAGCCCGATTCAGAGAACGTCTATTTCAGTTCCGGAAACGATAATCTGGCGCTGCACCAGATTCCCCTCGCAGAACTGGGCTCCTACCAGCCACCCCAGGCCCAGCGGCTCGATCACCTCGGCGTGATTCTCGACAGCCCGCAGGCGGTGGACCGGATGTACAGCGACCTTGCGCCCAGGATCGAGAGCCTTGGGGGAGCAGTGGTCCGGCCGCCGAAGCAACATCGGGACGGCAGCTATTCATTTTACATTTCCGACCCTGACGGCAATGTGATTCAGGCCTTGTACGAACCGACTATCAGCGGCAAGTGACGATGCGGCAGCTGACACGATCCACGTGACAGGCTGACACGCAGGAGACGGAGACGTGACAAGAGCCGGTCGGTCCCTGTCAGCCAGCACGCGTGTCAGCTTGTCAGCGCGTTCGCACGACACGGAACGAGCATGAACATCTGGAACCGGCTTCCGAAGGATCACTACCTGAGCCTGGCTCCCTGGTGCTGGGTGCAGCTGGAAAGTACGGAGCCGCCCGGTCCCTTTCCGTTCGTGGCCGGAGTCGCATCCGACGTCGTCGCGAGCCTTCATGAAGCCCACGGCCTGCTGGCCAGTTCGATTGACACCGCCATTAGCGATGTGTTCTCGAAGCGGGCCCCGTTGGATGAGCCGGCCCGGCGGCAGCGCCTGGAAGATGCCTATGCCGAGCTCGTGAACTCGCGGCCGCACCTCCGGCGGCATATCCGGTGTGGCCGACGCCAGGACGGCACCTTCCAGTGGGAATTTTTCACCGACCCGACCAGGTCGACTGTTGTCACCAACGGAGGCCTGCGCATTTTTCATTCGGTCAAGCGGCAGGCGATTCCGCTCGGATTCGATCAACGATCGCTCGGACCGGTCGCCGGGAAACTGCTGGGGCTGTTGGACGGCACACACCAATCTGACGAGATCAGGACCGTGGTGACGACCACGCCGCGGGACCAGCAGCCGGTTCTAGCCCGGCTCATGGAACTGCTGCATCAGTACGAATGCCTCATGACCTCGCCGCAGTTCTCGATCCGGCAGCGCTGGTTCGAACTCGTGCAGGATCGGGATATCGTGCATCTAGGCCATGCCGGGCTGCTGTATCGGCAGCGCGACCACGCCTTCCTCTTCGACCCCTGGCTGCTACCCTGGTTCGCCGAATCCTCCGTGCCCTCTCTCTGGGGATCGCTGCTACCGAAGCCGTCAGCCGTCTTCTTGACGCACGATCACGACGATCATGTCGATCCCCGTACGCTCCTCCATCTGCCGAAGGACACGCCGATCATCGTCCCCAGCCGGCGCAACCGGAAGCAGCTCTACTATGACTACGGATCGCTCCTGCGTGAATTAGGGTACAGTCGGATCGTCGAACTGGCTCACGGCGAATACTGGCCCTTTGAAGGGGGCACGGTGATCTCGCTTCCCTTTTACGGTGAAGACCCCTGCGACCTGGAACTTCCGAGAAACTGTTATCTGATCAGCGATCGAGGCCAGAACGTCCTCATCCATGCGGACAGCGGACCGACCAACGACGGGCGCTCCTCGTTGAACGACGACGTCATCGCACGGTTGGTCGACCGGCACGGGCCGATCCCCCTCGTGTTCGCCTCCCAGCAACAGTTGTTCGAACTCCGCGGCCATGCGGCGTACGCGCCGCTGTCTCACCCGGGAAAGTGGCTGGACGTGGGCGAGAACGGCTATCTTACCAACACCTACCTGGCCAACCTCTGCCGGACCGCGCGGGCGAAGCAATTCGTCTCTTACGCGACCGGCGGCGCCGACTGGTACCCGGACCACCTGTCGTTCATGTTCAGCCAACGGAACCCGGCTCGAACGGCGCTCCTCACCGCCCACTGGGAGCGGCCGGAAAACCTGAAAGACCTTCTCTCTCCCTACGGTTGCGGATATCATTATTCGCGCGCCCTGGACGTCTATCGCGTCACCGGCCGAGACGGCGTCGAGGTCATACCGGCCGGTGACGCGCTCGCGCCCTTGAGCCTGTACCGGCTGGATCATGGCGATCCGCCGTTCATGCAGTCGGGGGCACCAACGTAGGGAGTTCCCTCCCCAAGGAGTCGAGATGAGCATGGCACAGTCGCCGATTCTGGTTACCGGTGTGGCAGGGTTCATCGGGTTTCATGTGGCCAAGCGGTTGTTGGATCGTGGCGATTCCGTGATCGGCCTCGATAACGTCAACGACTACTACGATGTCCGCCTCAAGGAAGCACGTCTCGCCCAATTGACGCCCCGCAACGGGTTCACCTTCATCAAGCTCGATCTGGCCAACCGGAGCGGTATGCGGGAGCTCTTTGCCGATGAACCGTTCCGTCGGGTAGTCCATCTGGCGGCACAGGCCGGCGTACGCTATTCGCTCGTGAATCCCCACGCCTATACTGACGCCAATATCGAAGGCTTCATGAATATCCTGGAAGGGTGCCGGCACCGCGAGGTCGAGCATCTGGTCTATGCGTCGTCCAGTTCCGTCTACGGAGGAAACACCCGCATGCCCTTTTCAGTCCACGACAACGTGGATCATCCCGTGTCGCTGTATGCTGCGACGAAAAAGGCCAACGAACTCATGGCCCACTGCTATGCCCATCTCTACCGGGTTCCCTGCACCGGCCTCAGGTTCTTTACGGTCTACGGCCCCTGGGGACGACCCGACATGGCGCTGTTCATCTTTACGAAAGCGATTCTGGAAGGCAGGCCAGTCGACGTGTTCAATCAGGGCAGAATGCAACGTGACTTCACCTATATCGACGACATCGTGGAAGGAATCATCCGCACGCTGGACCGGCCTGCCACGCCCGATTCCTCATGGTCCGGCGAACGGCCGGATCCCGGCACGAGTTCCGCACCAGCCCGCGTCTACAACATCGGGAACCACCAGCCGGTCGAATTGATGTACTTTATTGAGGTGCTGGAGAAGGCCCTCGGGAGGAAGGCTGAGAAGAAGTTGCTGCCGTTGCAGCCGGGCGACGTCCCGGCCACGTATGCCGATATCGAGGACCTCACCAGGGCGGTCGGATTCACACCTGCCACTCCGATCGAAGAAGGCATCCCGCGTTTTGTGAAGTGGTACAGGGAATTCTACAGGGTGTGAGGGTGGATGTGTTGGCTGGCGAACGGAGTGCCGGCGCGTTGCGCGCACGGAACTTCGGACAGCCCTCGCCATCTTCCTTCAGAAGAGCGCTGCGGGTCGGTAACGGCTGAGCCTCAAACGGCTCTGATGCACGCTCCGGTAGCCAGCCCGGCTGCGGAGGATGAAAGGGAGGAAAAGCCTGTCGCCCCGCTTGGCGAGTTTACGGACAGCCCACCGGCACGAACCCCGTGCCGAAGATCCGCGAGAGCGCCTTCCAGCGTGCATTGTCGTAGAACGAGTAGCTGGGACCGCGTTGGTTGAGTCCGGAGAGATCCCCACCGTAGGACGGGTCCGATCCGAACCAGAACCCGCCGCGTGTCTTCTGAGCGAGGGTCAGCCATTCCATATACAGACCGCAGACTTCCTCCTGCACCGACCCGGTAGACGTATTGTTCGCGTGCCAGTCGCGCGCCCAATCGGGAATGTTCCGGCCTCCGGCACCCGCTGCGCTGTCCCGGTAAGGCACGGCACCGTAATGAGGCGCGGCAGCGGTCATGGTCGGAGGAATGGTCGGCATGTGCTCCATGGAAGGCACCACTGACAAGGGTTTCAACTCCATTGCCCGGCAACCGGCTCGTTCTTTGTTGGTATAGACCGTGTGTCCGTCCGCCTGCTGACATTCCCACATCGCTGACGGATCCGGCGTGGACGCCGGGGTGTCGGCGCTCGTTGAGCCGGCGAGGAACAGGACGAGCGCCCCTGCGGAGAGGACTGCGCGGGTGATTTCCATGGGGCACCTCCAGAAAATTGTTCCACCGAGACCGAGCCTTGACTCCCTGATGGTGTCCGGCCCTTCACATCGCAGGCACAACCTACGCAATCCATCCTCGGACAGTCTATGCCACTTTGGAGGGGGAAATGCAGGACCGGAGCCGATTTGCCGGCTGCTCGCTTCTAGGACCACCGGGAAGGCTTGCGTGATGATCGGACAACCGGTACAGATCTCCCCGGAGCACCACCGGCACAGAAGGGGAACCTGAAATCCATCGACCGTTTCGCACAAGCAGCTTTGCCTTGTCCCTCGGTGGGTGCTCAGGTATGCTGCGCTTCTCCTCTGTGCACTCAAAGACATCTGCTGAACGATTGATGATGATGGACGCGAACACCCAACAGATCGCCAGTTCAACGATTTCCGAGCTCGAGTCGCACGGGTCGAGCGACGAGAACCGAGACCGACCATGACTGACTACGGCGTCCTCGGCAACCTGCTCGTCATTTTTACCGTCTCCATCGCCGTCGTCTTTCTATTCCATCAGTTTCGCCTGCCTTCCATCGCCGGATTCCTGGTCGCCGGGGCTTTGATCGGCCCCCACGGCCTCAATCTCATTTCCGATGTCGGGACCGTGCAGGTCCTGGCGGAGATCGGCGTCGTACTGCTGCTGTTCACGATCGGCATCGAGTTTTCACTGGTGCAACTCGCGTCGCTTCGACAGATGCTCTTGATCGCGGCTCCCATTCAAGTCGGCGGGGTCATCGCCATCGCCTGGCTGGGAGGTATGCTCGCCGGTCTACCGGGATCGCAAGCGATGTTTTGGGGGTTCCTCCTGTCGCTGAGCAGCACCGCCATCGTGCTCAAAGCCCTGGCGGCCAGCGGCGA
>DASPGL010000149.1:0-9484 GCA_035620635.1 Nitrospira sp.
CGGCCTTCGCGCAGCGAAAATTCATCGCTTCCCTAAGAGACGTGGACATGGCATGCGCGCGCGACCAGAGCCAATCCGGCGGCACAGCGGGCGGCTCAATCGACCCGCAGGAATTTGCGTCGCCCGGTGAATGTTTAGGCGATGTCCCGCAGGCCGTTTGGGGAAAAAATGTCTTGACACATTTGGACCGCTGTTGGTATAAGAGCCGCCGGCCTGTGGACGTAAAAACAGTCGTCGTGGAAGCACGAAGTACGTGGGCATCTTTAGAAGTTCGCTTGTAACGATGATCGACTGGTACTCGGACGGCGTAGGAGCCCGCAGCGAGCCCGAAGAGAAGGCTTCCCGGCCGTTCAGTGGGGGCGGGCACGATGCGATGCGCGTCTCTCTTGGGCATGCCAACGGCGTCTTCGCAGGGCTGTGTCTCCCCTACTCGTTTCTCCCCTTCAGGCGTGAATCCCAATCAGTTCAGCGGAACTCACCACTCGGTAAAACGAAGGCCCCGTGCTCGGAGCCCGATGGTTCCCTCATGGGGAGTCAACCTGACCAGAGAGGAGGAGGACCAGATGAGCCTACGAATGATTCGTGCCATCGTTCTCGCGTCGGGGCCTTAAGGTGGAGAGCAGCGTCATTCATTCAATTGAGGGCGCGAGGTTGAGCAGGCGGGTCGTACTTACGAGAAAGGACAAGGAGCGGCCGGGACTCCAATGGGTGGTTCATCCAGGTCAGGGGTGCGCAGGGGGTTTCCCTTGCCGGCGTCCGGAGACTGTCGAGGGGGTTTCTGTAAGGTTGATGAGTCAACATCTCCAAATGTAGAAGTGGTCCCGTGTCAGTTCTAGGCGAAGAGGCGTCAGCCGAAAGTTTTCAGTTCACCTCATCTAAAAAGGAGTGCTGTAACATGGAAACTAACAAGCCGGAGACTTCAGCGGACCTCAAGAAAGATCAGGCTGCAGAGCCTGCATCGACCAGGAGAGAGTTTTTTGAAAAGAGCGGACGTGTGGCGGCGGGAGTTGGCGTGGCCGCGTTGTTGGGGAACCTCGGCAACTATGCGCTGTCATATGCCGCCGGTGGTCCGCCGATTAAGATCGGCGTCCTCCACTCGCTGAGCGGGACGATGGCCATCAGCGAAGTGTCATTGCGCGATGTCGTGTTGATGGCGGTCGAAGAGATCAATAAAGCCGGCGGCGTGATGGGCCGACAGGTCGAGACCGTGGTCGTGGACCCGGCGTCGAACTGGGACCTCTTCGCTGAAAAGGCGAAGCAATTACTCCTGCAGGATAAAGTGTCCTGCGTGTTCGGTTGTTGGACATCGGTCAGCCGGAAGTCGGTGTTGCCGGTGTTCGAGAAGAACAACGGGCTGCTCTTCTATCCGGTGCAGTATGAAGGTGAAGAGTGCTCCCACAACGTGTTCTATACCGGCGCAGCAGTCAATCAGCAGGCGCAGCCGGCGGTGGAATACCTGATGAGCCCCGAGGGAGGCTCCTATAAGAAGTTCTATCTGCTGGGTACGGACTACGTGTATCCGCGCACAACGAACAAGATTCTGCGCGCCATGTTGCTGGCGAAGGGCGTGCCCGCGGCCAACATTGGAGAAGAGTACACCCCGTTCCATCACCAGGACTATCAGACCATCTGCGGCAAGATCAAGAAATTCGCCGCGGGCGGCGGGGCAGCCGTCATCAGTACGATCAACGGGGACAGCAACGTGCCGTTCTACAAGGAGTTCGGGAATCAGGGATTGCGCTCGGAAGACGCCCCGATCATGGCCTTCAGCGTGGCCGAGGATGAGCTGCGCGGCATGGACACAAGCGCGCTGGTCGGACACCTGGCTGCGTGGAACTACTATCAGAGCGTGGATACGCCTCAGAACAAGAAGTTCGTTGCGAACTTCAAGGCGTACTGCAAGCGAAACAACCTGCCGGACGGTGAGAACCGGGTCACGGACGACCCGATCGAAGCCGCGTACTTCGGCGTCTATGTCTGGAAGCAGGCTGTGGAGAAGGCAGGTTCGACCGATGTGGACAAGGTCCGCAAGGCGACTTACGGACAGAAGTTCTTGGCGCCGGGTGGAACGATCATGATGGATGATCGCAACCATCACACCCACAAGCCGGTGTTGATCGGAGAAATCCTGAAGGACGGTCAGTTCAAGGTGGTCTGGCGTTCCAAGGGATTGGTCAAGCCAGAACCCTGGAGCGAGTTCACCAACCCTGACAAGGGTTGCGACTGGATCGACCATCAGGGGACCTATCAGAAGTAGCACAGGGACGTAAAGGCAGCGTTCCCGTCTGACGTGGAACGATCCTGACGACGGACACTGCCAGCGGGAAAGGCTGGAGTTTTACTCAGAGATGCGACTCCGGCCTTCCTGCTGGCAGTGTCTCGTTAGGCCCTGCTCTCTAGGTATCGAGGGGGGTAATGAGCTCGGTCGGCATTACGAAAAGACACTCATGAGAAGAGTACTTTGTGCGCTCGCGATCGTCCTTCCTGTTCTCCTCCCGATAGGATTCGCCCCAGGGGTGGTACTGGCTGAGGATCAGCCGCTCGAGCCTGCTTTGGCAACCCCGCTCGACCAAGCGCTCGTTGATCTCCAGAGCGAGGATGCGGCTGTTCGTGACAAGGCCGTGGCAATCTTGATCGAGCAGGGAGACGCGAGTCTCATTCCAAAGCTGGATGATATTCGTGTGGTAGCGGGTCGGGCCGTGAGGCAAGCCATCAAGCCGGTCGTCGATCTACTGAAGAACCGCGCGAATCTTTCCAGTGATCTTCCGGATTTCAGGCGTTCGGCCGCTTCCGATCTGGCCATGACAGGTCGCCGCGAGGCTATTCCCTACCTGGAATTGGCCGCTGCGAAGGAGCAGGTCTGGTGGGTCAAGTACGCCATGGAGGAATCGGCATATTTCCTTGGGCTTGCCGCGGAGGATCATTCCATTCGACTTGCGGCTGTCAAAAAGCTAGGTGAGCTTCGCAGCGCGAACAGTCTCCCAGCCCTCAAGGAACTGGTCGAAGCAGGCAACCAGGCTGAGGCAACTGAACAGCAGAAGACTTTGGCGGCAGCGGCCGCTGTCGCTGTGGATCAAATCGAATCCTGGTCCTGGTGGGCCAACATCATTGAGACGATCTTCCGTGGGATCAGTCTCAGCTCCATCCTCTTGATCATGTCGCTCGGACTTGCGGTCGTCTTCGGCCTGATGGGGGTCATCAATATGGCCCACGGCGAGTTGATGATGGTGGGCGCCTATGCCACCTTCGTGACCCAGCAAGCGTTTATCGACTGGTTCTCCCCCGATGTCTTCGACTGGTATTTCCCCGTTTCCCTACCCATCGCCTTCATCGCCGCCGCTGGTTCCGGCTGGTTGCTGGAAGCCACCATCATCCGGTTTCTCTACGGCCGCCTGCTCGAAACCCTGCTGGCGACCTGGGGAGTGAGCCTGATTCTCATGCAGGCGGCGCGGGTGTATTTCGGCGATCTGACAGCTGTCATCGCACCTCAAGCGCTGAGAGGCGGCGCCCAGGTAATGGTCGGTGTCTATCTTCCCTACAATCGAATTTTCATCATCCTGCTGTCCATCATTTGTGTCGTCGGCATTTACTATATCCTTTTCGGGTCGAACCTCGGGATGCGCGTCCGCGCCGTCACGCAGAATCGTAATATGAGCGCCTGTCTCGGTATCCCGACCAGGAAGGTGGACTCCTATACCTTCGCCTTTGCGTCAGGTCTGGCCGGCATCGCTGGATGGGCCCTCACGATGGTCGGAAACGTCGATCCGGGTCTCGGTCAGAACTATATCGTGGACTCATTCATGGTCGTCGTGACCGGAGGGGTTGGAAAACTGGCCGGGACAATCTGGGCCTCGCTGGGTATCGGCGGGCTCAATAAAATCATCGAGCCGGTCACCGGCGCAGTCTATGGGAAGGTGTTTATTCTGATCGGAGTGATCATGTTCCTGCAATGGCGCCCCTCCGGTCTTTTTGCCGCAAAAGGACGTAGTGCTGATGCCTGAGCAAGTGGCCCCTCAACAGGACAGCCGCGAAACGATATCCATCTATGCGATGGGATTTATCTTCCTCGTCGTGCTCCCATTGTTGAATGTATTGCCATCCGATGACTCCTGGCTGCACTTGTCCGACTTCAGGCTGAATCAGTTCGGCAAGTTTCTGGCGTTCGGCATCCTCGCGCTTGGCCTCGACCTGATCTGGGGTTACTGCGGCGTGCTCAGTTTGGGTCAGGGGGTCTTTTTCGGATTCGGCGCCTACTGCATGGGCATGTACCTCGCCCTGCAGATCGGGAAGGAGAGCGTCTATGGCAGCGATCTGCCGGACTTTATGGTGTGGAATCAGTTCAAGGAACTGCCTCTGTTCTGGTATCCGTTCAAGACCTTCATCGGCGGGCTCCTCGGAGGAATTCTTGTTCCGGTGATTTTCGCAACGGTCTTCGGCTTCCTGGCCTTCCGGAGCCGGATCAAAGGCGTCTATTTCGCCATCATCACCCAGGCGCTGGCCTTTGCCGCTTGGCTGGTCTTCAACCGGAACGACACGAAGCTCGGTGGAACCAACGGATTGACCGATTTTAAGCAGTTGGTCGGATTCCGGCTTGCCGATCCTTCCACGCAGCGGGGGCTCTATATTCTGACCGTGCTCGCGCTCGCTGCCTCCTACCTCCTCTGCCGCTGGATCGTGGCCTCTCGGGCTGGCAAGGTACTCATTGCTGTACGAGATAGCGAATCGCGCGTTACGTTTTCAGGCTATACGCCGTGGAACTACAAGCTCTTTGTGTTCGTCGTTGCCGCCGGCCTTGCAGGGTTATCCGGTATGTTGTACGTGCCGCAGGTCGGGATCATCACTCCGGCTATGGTGGGGGTGCTGCCTTCTCTAGAGGTCGTCATCTGGGTGGCGGTCGGAGGACGCGGCACGCTGATCGGGGCGATCTTGGGTGCGGTGGCCGTCAACTATGGACGCAGCCTGCTGACCAATTATTTCCCCGAGGCCTGGCCGTTTATTTTGGGCGGGCTCTTTGTCATCGTGGTTACCGTCTTTCCAGATGGGCTCGTCGGCATGATGAGAAGGTTCTTCGGAGGGGGACAGGCTGCCGATCTTACCATGCAGAAGGCTCCGGGAGAACGGTAACATGACGGAAGAAGGGCTGATTCTTAAATGCGAAAACGTGACCGTCGACTATGACGGATTTAAAGCGCTCAACAGTTGCAACTTCAGCGTCCATTACAATGAGCTTCGCGTAGTGATCGGCCCGAACGGAGCCGGCAAGACGACGCTGTTGGATGTCATCTGTGGTAAGACCAAGCCGTCCGCCGGGAAAGTGACCTTTGGCCACAACATCGAGCTACTCGGCAAGAACGCGGAGGATATCACCAAGCTCGGCGTCGGAAGAAAATTCCAGGCGCCATCGATCTACGGCAATCTTTCGGTGTGGCAGAATCTCGATCTCTCGCTGAAACGCGCGAGCAAGGGGGTGTTCCCGACGTTGGTCGGCAGGTCATCGCCAGCGGAACGGGAACGAATCAGCGAAGCCCTGGAGACCATCGGATTGACCGCGCAAGCTCATACGCGAGCCGGTTCCTTGTCGCATGGCCAGAAGCAATGGCTTGAAATCGGCATGGTGATTCTGCAAGACCCCTCACTGCTTCTGGTCGATGAACCGGTGGCGGGCATGAGCGACAAGGAAACGGAACAGACCGGCCGATTGCTGCAGTCGCTGTCCGAGAAACACGCGATCGTCGTGATCGAGCACGATATGGATTTCGTCCGCCAGATCGCACGCATCGTCACGGTGCTGGCCGAAGGCACCGTGATCTGCGAGGGCACGGTTGAAAAAGTCCAGGGCGATGAACATGTGAGAGAGATTTATCTCGGCCGAGCCAAAGTCGCCCACTAATATCGGTGTGATGCCACGTCAACCCGGGCCGGAAGTCAACCCATGATTTTGCAGCTTGACAACGTTAACGCCTACTACGGAGAAAGCCACATTCTCCGGAATGTTTCTTTTACGATCGATCCGGGAGAAGTCGTCTGTCTGATGGGGCGCAACGGGATGGGGAAGACGACGACCTTGAAAACGTTGACGGGTCTTCTACCGGTACGCGGCGGGAAGATCATGTTTGACGGAGTCGATATCACGAATTGGAAGACCGACCTCCGCGCCAAGCGAGGGCTTGCCTATGTGCCTCAAGGGCGGGAGATCATCCCGCACCTGACGGTCCGGGAAAATCTCCTGCTCGGCTATTGGAATCGCCCGCGTAAAACCGGCGATGTGTCAGAGAAGGACGCGTTCGACGAGGTCTACCAGCTGTTTCCCAAGCTCACACAGATTCTGCATCGTCCCGGCGGCGTGCTCAGCGGAGGCGAGCAGCAACAGCTGGCGATTGCACGCGCGCTCCTGTCGAGCCCGAAGCTGCTGCTCTTGGACGAGCCCACGGAAGGGATTCAACCCTCGATCGTGGACCATATTGAAGACGTGATCATCGGCTTCAAGACCTCTCGCCGGTTCGCGATTCTCCTGGTCGAACAGGGCTTGCACTTTGCAGCCCGGCTTGCCGAAAAGTATGTCGTGATGGCCAAGGGCGCCGTGATGGCTGCCGGCAAGAGTGATGAGTTGAATGCTGATATGGTGAGACAGCATTTGACGGTCTGAGCGATTGACGAATCCCCCCCTGGTTCTTCCGTTTCCGCGCTTCGAATCCCCCCGCGCTTATTGCATGACGGTCGTTCACGATGGTCGTGGCTGCACCTTGACAGGCGACGAGGTCTGGACTAACATCCTCTCCCCGCAACAGCTTTTTACGGAGGTTACGCGGGAGACGCGTCTTCCCACCACACCGAATTTTTCTTTGGTTCCACAGGGAAAGCACCGGTTCGTCCAAGAGAGGAGGGCTCATGCATCTGACTCCGAGAGAACAGGAAAAACTGTTGATTTATGTTGCAGGGCAGCTTGCCGCCGACCGCAAGAAGCGTGGCCTTAAACTCAATCATCCCGAGGCGGTCGCGTACCTCACTGCCGCCGTTCTTGAAGGGATTCGAGACGGGAAGTCCGTCTCCGAGATGATGACCTACGGCACGACGCTCCTGACGCGCAAGGACGTCATGCCGGGCGTGCCGGAAATGATCCATGAGTTCCAGGTTGAAGGAACCTTTCCGGACGGGACCAAACTCGTGACCGTCCACAACCCGATTCGATAAGCATGGGTTCAGGCCCAACCATCCATCTCAAATCCCTGGAGGAGGGGACATATGCCGAAGAAGACGAAACGAGCCCCGGCGAAGAGTCAGAAAGCGCCGCAGAAAGCAAAGGGATCTCTGGCTGCTGCGATCAAGGCCGAGCTGGCCAGGGCCGTCATCCCCGGAGAAGTTCTCGCCGGCGCCGGAGACGTGGAAGCCTTCAAGGGTCGGGAGACGAAAGAACTCACGGTCAAAAATGTGGCCGATCGACCTATTCAGGTCGGTTCCCACTGTCACTTCTTTGAGTCCAACCACGCCCTCAAATTTGATCGCGAGCAGGCCTTCGGGTTTCGGCTCTGCATCCCTGCCGGCACCGCAGTACGGTTTGAGCCGGGAGAAGAAAAACGGGTGACGGTCGTGGCCATGGCGGGCAAACGGGTCGCCTATGGCATCAACGGATTGACCGAAGGATCACTGGATGACGCGCAGGTTAAGGCCAGAGCCCTGTCGCTGGCGGCTGATCGAGGATTTTCTGGAAAAGGAGGGGCCCGGTGAAAATTCAAAGAAGGCAATATGCGTCTCTCTATGGCCCCACCACAGGTGATCGAGTACGGCTCGCCGACACGGAATTGGTCATTGAAGTCGAAAAAGATTTCACCGCATACGGCGATGAAGCGGTCTTCGGCGGTGGCAAGGTGCTACGGGACGGCATGGGGCAGTCGCCCCGTGCCACCCATGCCAACGGCGCGCTTGATGCCGTGATCACGAACGCGCTCATTCTCGATTACTGGGGTATCGTCAAGGCCGATATCGGTATCAAGGATGGCCGCATCGTCGGCATCGGCAAAGCGGGCAATCCTGATCTCATGCCCAACGTAACAAAAGGCATGGAGGTAGGAGCCGGAACGGAAGCCATCTCCGCCGAAGGCTGCATCGTCACGGCAGGGGGAGTGGAGTCGCATATCCACTTTATCTGTCCCCAACAGTACTGGGATGCTCTCTCCTCCGGCATTACGACGATGCTCGGGGGTGGCACAGGCCCTGCGACCGGCACCAACGCCACAACCTGCACGCCAGGGCCGTGGAACATCTTTCGCATGTTGGAAGCCTCGGACGGCATTCCCATCAATTTGGGTTTTCTAGGAAAGGGCAACTCTTCCCAGGCCGAAGGGTTGAATGAACAGATCGAGGCGGGCGCCATTGGGTTGAAGCTCCATGAAGACTGGGGAACCACGCCGGCCGCGATCGATACCTGTTTGGGCGTCGCCGAGCGCTACGACGTGCAGGTGGCCATCCATACCGACACGCTGAATGAAGCCGGTTTCGTTGAAGACAGCATCAAGGCCTTTAAAGGCCGGACGATCCACACGTTCCATACGGAAGGTGCCGGAGGCGGTCATGCCCCCGACATCATCAAGGTCTGCGGAGAACCGAACGTGCTGCCTTCTTCCACGAACCCCACCATGCCGTTTACCGTCAATACGATGGACGAGCATCTGGACATGCTGATGGTGTGCCACCATCTGAACCCGCGGATCCCCGAAGACGTGGCCTTTGCCGAGTCCAGGATCCGGCGTGAGACCATCGCGGCGGAAGACATCCTCCATGATCTCGGAGCCATCAGCATCATGTCGTCGGACTCGCAGGCGATGGGCCGGATAGGAGAGGTGATCATCCGGACCTGGCAGACGGCCCACAAGATGAAGGTGCAGCGGGGCCACCTCTCACCCAGTGGCGGGGTGGATTCGGCCCAGAACGACAACTTCAGGGCCAAACGGTACGTGGCCAAGTACACCATCAATCCGGCCCTCACGCACGGGATCGCCCATGAAGTTGGATCCGTGGAAGTCGGCAAGGTCGCTGATCTGGTGATCTGGAAGCCGGCGTTCTTCGGTGTGAAGCCCGAGATGGTCCTGAAGAGCGGGTTCATCGCGCAGGCGCAGATGGGGGATCCGAATGCGTCCATTCCGACGCCGGAGCCGATCATCAGCCGACCGATGTTCGGTGCCTTCGGACGGGCGCTGTCCAGCACGAGCCTGACCTTCATGTCGCAGGCGGGCCTGGATCGGGAAATCCCGGAGAAGCTCGGACTACAGAAGCGTGTTGCGGCCGTGAAGAATTGCCGGAGTGTGAAAAAGCGTGACCTCAAACTGAACGATTATCTGCCGAAGATCGAGGTCGATCCTGAGACCTACGTGGTGACGGCGGACGGCGTGCGGCTCACCTGCGAGCCGGCGATCGTGCTTCCGATGGCACAGCGGTATTTTCTGTTTTAATGGGAGGAATAGCTGACAGGTTGCAGGCTGACAAGTAG
>DASPGL010000150.1:0-2864 GCA_035620635.1 Nitrospira sp.
CTCTACGGCGGACACGTCCTAGATCGTCCGGGGTTTTTTGTCGAGCCGACAATCGTGCGCGCGGAAAATCATTGGCCTGTCGTAAAGCGGGAAACCTTCGCGCCGATCCTCTATGTGATGACCTTTCGGACGGTCGAGGAGGCGATCCGGATGCAGAACGACGTCCCTCAGGGGCTTTCATCCGCCATGTTTTCCAACGATCTTCGACGAGGGGAACGGTTCCTGTCGGCTGCGGGCAGTGATTGCGGGATCGCCAACATTAACATTGGCACCTCCGGCGCAGAAATCGGCGGGGCCTTCGGCGGAGAGAAGGACACTGGCGGGGGTCGCGAAGCAGGGTCGGATGCCTGGAAAGCCTATATGCGCCGCCAGACCAATACCGTGAACTGGGGAACCGATTTGCCACTGGCCCAAGGGATCAAGTTCGGGGAATAACGGTGTATAGCGGAAAGAGGTCACCATGACGGATCGCGCCGCGCAATTGGACGAGCTCATCGAACGAATGATCGGGGACTATGTCGCACACAATCGGGCGGCACGCGTACTGCAAACCATGTTGGACGATGCCGGCGTCGGGATCATGCCGGTCGTCGACCACATCACGATCCGCACCTTTGATATTGACCGTGGAGCGGCACCGTTCGTGTCGCTGGGCTACACCTACGACGAAACTCTGGAGTACGACGATTGGTACGCCAAGGTATATCGCAAATCCGGGTATCCCGCCCTGTTCGTCGACCAGGCCTATGCGGACGAGCGGGGTAAGACCAGTATCATCCCCGGCTGGGTGGACAAATTCGGAGACCGCGTGTTCCACCACATCGCCGTGAGGGTGGAAGATATCGAGAAAGCCGTAGAGCAACTGAAACACAAAGGCGTGGTGTTTGCCGGGAATATTGTCGGAGCCAGGGGCGGAGCCCTCCGGCAAATTTTCTCGGCCCCGGAGACGGTTGATGGTCAGCCGTTTTCAGTCTTGGAGCTGGCGGAGCGACACCGCGGCTATCAGGGATTTCTTCCTCCTCAAGCCGACAGTCTCATGAAGTCCACCGCCCCGTAGCGAACCGGCGCCTCCGTCCCTGGCCGCTGTCCGAACCTGCATAGGGCGCTCCCCTTACGATCACCGATCCGCGCGCCGATCACGGATCAGATTATCGACAGGGTACCCGAATCTCCGTCCCACATCGACCAGGCGGCCATAGGTCCTTTGGTCGAGAGAGGGCTCCCGGGCAAGAATCCAGAGATAACGCCGGTCCGGAGTCCCCACGACCGTGGTGCGGTAGTCCGGATCGAGATCAAGAATCCAGTAATTCCCCTCCCGAGATGATCCGAAGGGCCTGGCAAACCAATTCTCGAACCGGACGCTCAGGCGGGCGGGCGTTCGGGTATCCACCACCGTGGCAATCCCTTCAGCCGTTTCGATTTCGCCTGAACCCGTCACGCACTCATTGTGAACGCCGAGTGTCCCTTCCGCTCGAATCGTATAGACGGCCCTGGAGTCCACACAGTGCCGCTGGAACCACATCGGTAAACGCGCGATCTCGTACCAGGTTCCGGCATAGCGGGTGAGATCGACGGCGGACACCGTGAACACCTCCGGTTTCGGCTCGACTCCCGCGCAGCCGCCGGCAAGCCCGCTCAGCATCAGGAGCCCCATCAGGATATGCGGATGAACGAAGGCCCCTGTCATGAGAAGGCGGACACCCGGCGAGTGGGGATACGGCCTCACTGGCTCTTGGCGACTGTGTGCGGCTGGTCAGGCGGCCGGCGACCGATGAGATAGATGATGGCAGGAAAAAGCATGGTTGTGCCGGGAAAGATCATCCGAAATCCCCACCAGGGGAGCTTCAACCGGAAGAATCCCAACCCGAATGTCAGTAGCACCGAGGCCACGACTCCGTAGGCTGGAGGTGGAAACAGTGAGACGGATCCGTCTCCGTGTCCTTGCCGGTAGGCGGCAGCCACGCCCTTGATCAGGATGTACGCTGCGAGAAACAGACACGCGCTTCCAAAATAGAGTGCATACTCTTCCATAGGACCTCATTATTTCCTCAGCCGAGATCGCATCGACCGAGCCCGGTCATTTTATAGCGCATCCCTTTGCGGCTTGTCGAGACGGCCGGGCAACCGGTTCGATCTCGGGGTCATCGAGCGGTTGGAGGATCCTGCCTGTTCGGCAGACGGGGGTTCAGCTGAACGACGGCGACTCACCGGGTGCTCTCGCGGAACTCGTATCCGGCTCGCTCCACTGCCCGCTGGACGGCATTGATCACTGTCGGGCTGTCGTTGTACACCATGACGGCCACCTCCGGCGCCGCTTGAAGTTTAGCCAGGATGGCTCCGGTCTCCGGGCCCGCCAGCTGCTCGCACGTCTCGTATAATCCTCCCGGACCTTCCTCCAGAAGATTGTGGCTCTTGAGAATGCCCCGGATCATCGCAATCATCGCTGCCGTGGGAGTTGGCATCAGTAATGCGGCGAGCGCGCCATGATCGAGCCGGAGCTTGGAAGCGATGGGAAGCGGCTGGCCGCCGCGCAATTGCTGGGCGACAGGGAGAAGGATTTTCTCCTCCATGCCGATATGACGCAACAGCCCCGCCCGGAATCGATCATAGGATGCCCCGGCGACGTGCGTGGCCTGGGACTCGGCCGCCTGGAGAAGGGCCTCCAATCGACGGTGATCCTCCACAAGAAATCGCGTGATGGGCCGCGCCGAAACCGCCTCTTCCTCCCTCATCCTCTGCCTCCCGGATCAACATTCATCCGTTGCCGCCACAGCATTGTACTGATGTCGCGCTCGTTCGTCCATCAAGAGACAGGGCTTCCAAGCGAGCACACCAAACCGGGCGCTGACCCGTCCGCGTCTATC
>DASPGL010000151.1:0-4855 GCA_035620635.1 Nitrospira sp.
GGATGGCTGCGCGACAGAATAACCTGCACATCCTTCGGCGTCCGACGGACCTCCAGCAGCATCGCCTTCACCCTATCGCCGCGACGATAGGTCTCCCGCGGAATCTGCTCCTGGATCGGCAGGATCGCTTCGGTCTTCCCGAGGTCGACCAGATAGTTGCGCCGTTCCATCCCGAGAATGATGCCGTTCACCAGGTCACCCTGGCGCGTCGAGTATTCCTTTTGTACCGCTTCCCACTCCGCCTCACGGACCTTCTGAAAAATGACCTGCTTGGCCGTCTGGGCCGCGATCCGTCCCAGCTCGTTCATCTCGATCAGCGACCCGATCTCATCGCCGACCTCGGCCTCGCTGTCGTACTGGCGGGCTTCCTGCAGCGAAATTTCGGCTTTCGGATTGCTGACCGTATCCACGATAATCTTCTTGGAAACCACGGAGATCTCGCCGGTCTTCGGATCGATCTCGACTTGAATGTTTTCCGCCTGTCCGAACCGCTTCTTGGCGGCCGTCTGCAGCGCCGATTCGATGGCTCCGATCACGCGGGCCTTGTCGATTCCTTTTTGCCGTCCGATCTCGTCGATCACTGAGATGAGTTCTCGGTTCATGCGTCACGCTCCTGCATCGAGCTGCCGGCGGGCCATGGGGCCCCTCTCCGCCGCCATCTAAATTCTCACGACCAGCTTACCCTCGGCGATCATACTTCGTTCCAGTCTCAGCCGCTGCGGACCGGACGTTCCGGTCGGAACGGTCAACACCACCGCCTGCTCATCTGCCTCGACGAGTTGTCCCGTGACCCGCCACTGGCCGTCCAACGGTTGACGCAGCTTGAGACTGACCTCTTTCCCGATCGCCCGTTGATAGTCCTGGGTGCGCCTGAACGGCCGGTCAAGACCCGGCGAAGAGACTTCAAGGGTATAAGCGTAGGGAAAAGGATCGGCCACGTCCAGAGCCGGTCCCAGCGCCCGATGGGCCTGCTCGCAGTCTGTGACGGTGACACCGCCCGGTTTATCAATTAAAATGCGGACCACGGAGCGAGGTCCATGCCCGACACACAACACGTCCACCAGTTCCAGCCCGAGCGTCCACAAAATCGGGGCCACCACTGCCTGCAGCCGGTCGACGATCGACGCAGAGCCGCGTTCGAGCGCGTTCAATCCATTGTCCTCAGCTTGAGCCATATGTGCTCAAACAAAAAAGTGGGCCTGAGCCCACTTTCAGCGGCACACCATATCACGCACCCCCTGCCAAAGCAAGGGGCGCTACCCCGTCAGAAGCGCCCAGCGCGCGGCGAGAGTTTTTGTAACCGGTCCCGGTTGTCCGGACCCGATCGACTTCCCGTCGATCCGAACCACACCCAAGACCTCCAGTGTCGTCCCCGTCAGAAAGACCTCGTCCGAGGTATAGAGAGAGTCTACCGACAGGAACCGTTCTTCGACCGGCATCCCCTCCTGTTTCGCTAGACTGAGGATCACAGTCCTGGTGACCCCTGAGAGAATGCGCGGGCCTTCGGGTGCCGTGACAATCGTTCCGGATTGAACCGCCATCACATTGCTGACTGAGCCTTCGGTCACCACTCCATCTTTGACGAGAATCGCTTCGAAGACTCCCGCTTTCTTCGCCTCTTCGCGGGCGAGGACGTTGGCCAGCAGGTTCACGCTCTTGATGTCGCAGCGGCCCCAGCGAAGATCTTCACAGGTGGCGGCAGTCACCCCGTCCTGCCGTACGCGTAAAGCCAGCGGATGGAACTCCTGGATTGTCATCACCACGGTCGGTGTCGCCGCGGAGGGGAACACATGGTCACGCGGAGCGACCCCTCTGGTTATCTGAATGTAGACCTTGGCTTCCTGATAGCCGGCCTGGCTGAGCCCTCGCTGAATCCATTGCGTCCATTCTCCCCGCGAGTAGGGCTGGGGCAAGCTCAGCGCCGCAGCGCTCCGATCGAGCCGCTGGAGATGCGCCGCCAGTTCGAACGGGACGCCCCGATAGGTCCGGATGACTTCGTAGACGGCGTCTCCGAACTGAAAGCCCCGATCGTCGACCGACACTGTGGCATCTTTTAACGGAAGGAATCGGCCATTCACGAAGGCGATATCAGGCATGTGCGTCAGACCTCCGGTCGATTCGTCGCCTCGATCCGGAAGACGCGGCGATCTTCGGCAGTAAACTTCCACCCCATCCGTTTTTCAAAGAGCAGCTGGTGGACCCCCGGCATCACGGCCTTGAACTCGAAGGTGCGTTGTCCATTCTCCACGGCATTATTGCTTGCAATCCTGAGAAACTCGTCGCTGAGCAGGGCCAGTACCTTCGCATCATAGGACGGCACCCATTGCTCCCCTCTCGTTCGGTCTTCCCACAGGTGAATCACGAAGGGCTGGTCCACAATCGTCGTCATGACACGATCATCGCCGAACACATGAACGAGGCTGGGTTCCGGACCGGACTTGTCCACGCACCTAATCCTTGTGAATCCGCAGAGGAAGCCGTGCTCAACCGGCTCCTCCCGCGCTACACCTTCCGGCGAGGACCGACCATGATATCGGCTCCTTCCACCCGCACTTCATAACTGCCAACGCAGTAGCCGCCGCCGTCGGTCCCGTGCCCGTTCCGGATGTCGAACGCGAGGTCATGCCACGGACAGGTCACCACGTATCCTTTGAGCCGTCCTTCAATCAGCGGTCCCCCTTCGTGAGGACAACTGTTATGGATCGCGTAGAGTTTTCCGTCGACGTTGAATAGCGCGATCGCCCGCTCATTGACGGTCACGATCTTGGATTGTCCCGGAGGGAGATCGCTTACCTGTCCCACGACCTGAAATTCGCCCATCGTCTCGTGACTCCTCTGGCCGCTAGCCCGTGCTCTGAACACGCACGGCCGACGTTCATCCCGCACTATAAGCGCAGCGCGTACTTGAGTTCGTCGTTCAATGACACTCCCGATTTCTTCAGAAATCCCGATTCGGTCTGCAGCACATAGCGCGCTGCTTCCGGCGGCGGGCCAAACTGCGGGCAGGGATCCTTGGCGCAGGGTTCCGCATGCTCCAACATGTGCACCACATGATGACTTTCGTCCACCCAGAGAATATCGATGGGAAAGCGATACTCCCTCGTCCGCACACGATGCAACCCGTTCTCCTGGAAGATATAAAGCATCCCGCCGTTTGGAGGCAACCCGTTGCGGAAGGCCAGCCCGAACAACAGTTTCTCCGGTGTATCCGCCACCTCAGCTTCAATCTCCACGCCGCTCGGAAACTTCACGACGATGATGCTCGACTCCTTCCGCTCGACGAGAAACACGGAAAGGCTCATCATGAGCACGGCGAGGAGGATCATCATGATGATCCGGTTTTTCTTCGGCTCCACACCGCGCGAACGGGTCTGACTCGACTCCATCGGTCCACTCACGGATCGCTGTCATGCTGGGCCCATTGGCCCATGGATGCTTGGCGGCTAGGCCTTCTGGCCGGATTCCATTCTGTTGACTTAGAAAAGACTCGCAGAATAAAATGCCCCCTCAATTGCGCTGGCCCTTCGCACTATGGTCGGGGCGGCGCGAGGTTGTCAATATCGTCTGACTGTCCTTTGGAGCGAGAAGGAGGCGTGGGCCATGGCACTGTTGATCACTGATGAATGTATTTCCTGTGGGGCATGCCTGCCGGAGTGCCCCAATGAAGCAATCTTTGAAACACGGAGCGATGCCGAAGGCAAAGGCAATCACGTTGGCGATGGTCAGGGGGTCGGCGATAATATCTACGTGATCACGCACGACCGTTGTACGGAGTGCGTCGGCCATTTCGACGAGCCGCAATGCGCCGCGGTATGCCCTGTCGATAACTGCTGCATCTCGGATCCTGCCTATCCCGAAACGACCGAGGTCCTGCTGGAAAAGGCGAAGACGTTGAATCCCGATAAGGCCATCGACGCGGCGAAGGTCTGGAGCGGGGTGAGGAACTAACCTCCGCTAGCCCTTGCTGCGCTGCCATGAGGCCTTAGATCCCTCCGGATCTGAGGCCTTCGCTATGAATCGCCTCCCATATCCCTCACAAAAACACGGCGGCCCCAGGGGATTGCTCCTCCTGGGGCCGCGGTCATGTGCTCTCGAATCGGAGAACCGGTAGGCAGTGCCGCTATTTCAACATCAATAACTTGCCGCCAACATGGCCCGGATGCAGATGGCACTTGTACACTAGCGTGTTTCCTGCTGTCGCGTAGAAGAGGTCACTGGTCGGGATTCCAATGTACTTTGTCTCTCCCGGCTTCAGGACCAGCTGCGCCTTGAGTACGGTCGGAGCAGCCTGATTCTCGTCGGCTGTTAAGAGGAACCCATGTTCGGCAGCTGAATTATTCATGACCTTGATCAGAACCGGGCGCCCCGGGCGCACTTTGAAATCTATCACCGTCACCGGTGGATACCAGGTTTTCATATTGCCGATTTCGATCGCGAACAACTGGGCATCCACATCCAGTTCTTTGAACGGCTGGCCCACGACCGACCCGGTCTCAAAGTCGCCGACCTCCACGCCGCCGGCCTGCAGCGCGAAGGCCGCAGTCGTCCCAGCCGTGACCATCCCGAGACCAAAGAGGACCGCAAACACCGTCTTGCCCATTACCTACCTCCTTGAAGAAATATAAAGAGATGTCGTGAGGCTGGTAAACAAGACCGCCCTACGGTGGCGGCCTTGACTGCGTCCAACATCCTCGCGGACAGCGCACACCGAGGGCGGATCGTCCACCTCTCCTACATCACGAGTCAATTCCTATAGCATAGGGGCTAAAATAGAAGCAACCGATATGGGGTGGACTGCGTGACGGTCCGGCTAGTGGGCGGACAATTGGTCGCGGGTCCCCGGTACACACTCCTC
>DASPGL010000152.1:0-33979 GCA_035620635.1 Nitrospira sp.
CGACTTGAACTCACACTGGAAGCAGCAGGCCCCAACCGCAACCGAGCCGCTTAACTTGAAGCCTGCCGCGAAACACTGAAAGTAGTCTGTCTGGTGCATAGGTCTGTCTTGTCGATCTGGCCCGACCAACCAGACAGACCAAATAGACCACCCTAACCAGATAGACGAAATCCCCGCCGCGCGCCGCGAAACGGAGAATGTCTCTGTTTTGCCCGTCGTTTCTCTCCTCCTCCCTCGTAGGGAGGACGGCTGGCTGGCGATGCGACTTGCCCTTGTAGCGAAACTCTGACTTGTCGGCCTTCGGAAAATAGTGCTAGGCTTTCCCCCCTGATCCTGCTACTCCCCACGCCCTGTTCCATTGTGGCCGGACTTGACGAGAAGGGCTGCCATGACACCAGACGTGGTCCCTCGGGACGATCAGCACCCCTCGTTGCACGCCAGACGAAAAGCCGACGAATTTTTGCGTGCCCTGGTCAAAGGTACGATTTCGTCCACAGGCGGGGAGTTTTTGCGTGAGCTGGTCAAGCAAGTCTCTTCCGCGCTCGGCATTCGCTACGCCTTCGTCGGGTATCTGCTGCAGGAATCACGGATCCGCACCCTCGCCTTCTGGAAGGGCGACAGCTATATGGACCAGTTGGAATACGGTCTGGACGGAACCCCTTGCACCAAGGTCATCCAGGGGGAAACCTGCCTCTATACCCAGGATGTGCAAGCGCTTTTCCCGCGCGACCGGGAGTTGGCCATGTTGGGGGTCACCAGCTATCTGGCCGTCCCGCTCAAAGATCCGAGGGGCAAGGTTCTCGGCCACTTGGTTGCGATGGACGTCAAGCCGATGGTCCTGACCGACGAAGAAATCGAGGTCTTCAAGCTGTTCGGGGAGCGGGCTGGCGTCGAAATCTACCGCCAGTCCATCGAGGCGGCGCTGAGAGACCGCGAGGCGACGCTCCACGCCATCGCGGAAGGGACGGCTGCGGAAGTCGGCGCCGGTTTTTTCCGTTCGCTCGTCAAGAATCTGGCGAGTGCCCTCGGCGTCACCTACTCCTTCGTATCCGAATTCTGCGTCGACCGGACCAAGGTGCGCACGCTGGCCTTCTGGGGAGGGGATCACTTCAAGGAGAATTTCGAGTACGCGATCGCCCATACGCCCTGCGAGAAGGTGCTGGCCGGAGAACTGTATCATTGCGCGGAGCAGGTCGCAGAACGGTTTCCGCTTCACAAGGAGGAACTGGAGGGTCTCGGAGTCGAGAGCTATCTGGCGATCCCGATGACGAGCGCGAGCGGAGACGTGCTGGGCCACCTGGCGGTGATGGATACCAAGCGTATGGATCTGGAGCAGCTTGACCTCTCGGTGTTCAAGATCTTCGGCGCCCGTGCGGGCGCCGAGCTAGAACGCACGCACATGGAAGACCAGCTGAAGGAGAACGAGGGGCAATTGCGCGACCTCTTCGACGAGGCGCCGATCGCCTATGTGAACGAAGGCCTCGACACGCGCTTCATCCGCGCGAACAAGACAGCGATGAAAAGCCTAGGCATTACCCCGGACGAGGTCGAAGGCACCTACGGACGGACCTTTATTCCCGATACACCCGAGGCCCAACGGCGGCTGAAAGAGGCGCTCGCTTCCATCGGCAAGGGCATCGACACCGGCGGCGTCGTGCTGGAGCTTCGCCGGAAGGACAACGGCAAGCCGCTGTGGATTCAGTGGTGGTCCAAGCCAGACCCCAGCGGCATCTATACCCGCACGATGTTCATCGACATCACCGAACGGGTGTTGATGGAGCAGGAGAAGGCGCGGCTGGAAGCGGCGAATGTGTACCTGCAGGAAGAAATCAAGACGGAACACAATTTCGAGGAGATTATCGGCGCGTCGCCGGCGATTAAAAAGGTCTTGCAGGCGATCGAGAAGGTGGCGGGAACGGATGCCACAGTGCTGGTGACGGGCGAAACAGGTACGGGGAAGGAACTGATCGCGCGGGCGCTCCACAACCTGAGTCAACGGAAGGACGGCGTGCTGGTGAAGGTGAACTGCGCGGCAATTCCAGCCGGCCTCGTGGAAAGCGAACTCTTCGGCCATGAGAAGGGCGCGTTCACCGGTGCGCTGGCACGGAAAATCGGCCGATTCGAGCTGGCGGACAGGGCGACGATCTTTCTGGACGAAGTGGGCGAAATTCCACTCGAGTTGCAAACGAAACTCCTGCGTGTCCTTCAGGAGGGAGAATTCGAGCGATTAGGGAGTACCAGGACGCTCAAAGTCAACGTCCGGGTGATCGCCGCGACGAACCGCGATCTCGAAAAAGAAGTGCGTGAAGGACGATTCCGCTCCGATCTGTATTATCGGCTGAAAGTATTTCCCATCGTGTTACCCGCCTTGCGCGACCGGAAGCAGGATCTCCCGCTGCTGGTCTCCTACTTCGTCAAGAAGTATTCCTCTGCGATGGGCAAGAAAGTAGAATCCGTGCCGGGTGCGACGATGGAGCTGCTCAAGAACTACACCTGGCCAGGGAATATCCGCGAGTTGGAACATGTCATCGAGCGGGCGGTGATTCTGAATCAAGGACCTGAACTCGAACTCGGTGATTGGATGCCGCGCAGTACGGAAATTGCTCGCAATGGAGGATTCGCCACGCTGGAAGAAATCGAGCGGGCCCACATTCTCGCAGTCCTCAATCAAACCAACTGGCGCGTCAGCGGCGACAAAGGCGCCGCCAAGATCCTGGGCCTCAATCCCACCACGCTCGAAGCCAGGATGAAGAAGCTGGGCATTCAGCGACCCTCCTGAAGATCGTCACACGTCGATCGTCATTCGAGATTCGTCGTCACATGGTGTGACAAGCGGGACAAACGAGGCGCCCGCGTGAGTCGCGCGAAAGGCACGTCTCGCAGGATACGTCGGCCCGCTGCGCATTTCTTGCCGTCTCGCTTTTCGACTGACGCGCCACCCTCCCAACTAATTGGGACGCTCCCAATATTTTAGGAATCGATCCTCCTTACCTGCGTTTGCCGCGCCGCTGCTCCATCCTGACCTTCGCAATCGACATCAATCACTTATGCGATTTCAGCCTTGGCGTTTCTGCCCTGGCATCGCCGTTGCTGAATACCGGTGCATCACGCCGAAGTACGAGGAGAGATACCGGCCATGCTGAAGATCACGAAGCTTCAAGAAAGCGGGAGCGACGTCCTGATCAAATTGGAGGGCAAAATCACCGAGCAATGGGCAGTACTCCTGGATGACGAATGTCGAGCCTACCTTCGGATCAAGAAGGCGGTGTACCTGGATTGCACGAACGTCAATTTCATTGATGAGAGAGGGGTTGAAGTGCTGAAGAGTTTGCCGGGTGAGCACGTGTCGCTCATGAGCGCTCCCGGTTTCATCACGGAGTTGCTGCAGATAGGAGGCCGATCATGAGTTCAGTTTCCACGATGTCCACAGAGGTATTAGAGCGAAAAGTCTTGTCGTTGAGGGCGATGCCGTCCGAGAACAAGACCCTGCTGACAGACGACGAGGAGATGTTGATCGCCCGTCTCTGCCAAGGCGATGAAGCCGCGTTCAATGACCTGGTGATGAGGCACCATGGTGCATTGATTCGGATGGCGATGGGCTATGTGGCCGATCGCGAGGTGGCGGAGGAGGTGGCGCAGGACACCTGGATCGCGGTGATCGAGAGCCTGGCACGCTTCGAAGGTCGGTCGTCCCTGCGCTCCTGGATCTTCGGCATTCTGATTCACAAGGCCAAGGATCGCGGGGTGCGGGAAAAGCGGCACACCACATTCTCGGACTTCGAGTCGCGCGACGATGAATCGGAAGAAGCGGTGGACCCCGCCCGCTTCCATCGATCGGGCGAATGGACCGGTCACTGGGCCTTTCCGCCGCAGCCATGGGACGGGCAGACTCCCGAGAAGCTGCTGGCGTCGAATCAGGCGATTGCGGCCATGAATAGAGCGATCGACGAACTGCCTCCTACGCTGAAGACGGTGCTGGTTCTGCGCGACGTGGAAGGGGTGGACTCATCGGAGGTCTGTCACTTGCTGCAGATCACGGAAACCAACCTCTATGTGCGGCTCCATCGGGCCAGGGAGCGGGTGCGACGGGCCGTCGAATCGTACCTCGAAGGCCGTTCGCGGGAGGCGTAAGGATTCTCGCCATCAAGAGACTCACCACCATAGGTGAATATGAGGCTCCTTCCGATGACAGAGGACCAGACCGGGGAGGCTGTGCCGGAGATTACGTGTCGAGAGGTTGCTGAGTGGACTTCGGCGTACCTTGATGAGCACCTCCAAGAGGCGGAAAAAATCGGAATAGCCCTGCATCTGGTCACCTGTGGCGGTTGCCGCACCTATGTGGACCAGATTGTGTCGGTGCGGAAGGTAGTGAGTTCGTTGCCGGTGCCGGCTGTGGAACAGACACAACTTGACCGGCTGCGGCAGGGGCTCAAGGCGCGGCGGAAAGACTAAACACAACCTCCAGGTCGCTTTGCCGGCAGAACGATCACAGGAACAGCAGGAGGCGGTCTTGGCGTGCGAGAGGATTACATGAAAGCCGTGGCAGTGGTCCCTGAGAAACCCAATTCCATCTATCTCGCCGACGTGCCGAAACCGTTCGTGCATGAGGTTCCGAACGGCCGGGGCGTGCTGGTTCAAGTCATACGTGTGGGGGTGGACGGCACGGATAAAGAGATCAACGCCGCAGAATATGGGCAAGCGCCTCCAGGAGACGACTTTCTCGTGATCGGGCACGAGTGTTTTGGCCGTGTGGTCGAAGTGGGTGTCAACGTCACGGAGTTCATGCCGGGCGACTATGTCGTGCCGACCGTCCGTCGGCCCGGCGGCAGCTTCTACGACCAGATCGGCCAGTACGACATGACGCTCGAAGATACCTACTACGAGCGAGGCATCAATCTGCGACACGGCTATCTGACCGAGCTGTTCGTCGACGACCCGGAGTATCTGGTGAAGGTTCCGAAAGGCCTGAAGGACGTGGGCGTCTTGCTCGAACCGACGTCGATCATCGAGAAGGGCATCATTCAGGCGTATGAAGCGCAACGACGGTTCAAGATCTGGCGGCCCAAGAAGGCGGCGGTGCTCGGGACCGGCACGGTAGGCCTGCTGGCGGCGCTTTCGCTCACGATGAAAGGCTTCCAAGTGACCAGCTTCGGCAAGACCAGCGGTCCATCCCGCAACCCCGATCTCTTAGCTCACCTCGGGGTGCGCTACATTTCAACCGATGATCTCTCAATCCGCGAAGCCGCCAAGCGCTACGGGCCATTCGACTTGATGTTCGAAGCGACTGGCTATTCGCCGGTGGCCTTCGAAGCGATGGAATGTCTGGGCAAGAACGGCGTGCTGGTGCTGGCCAGCGTGACCGGCGGTGATCGCGAACATGCCATTCCGGCCGACAAGATCAACCTAGACTTCGTGCTCGGCAATAAACTCGTGGTCGGCACGGTGAACGCCAATCGCGAATACTTCGAAGCGGGTGTGTATGACTTTGCCCGAGCCGAGCTGGAATATCCGGGATGGTTGTCCCAGTTGTTGACGCATCCGGTGAACGGGCTCGAGAACTATCAAGAAATGATGTCGACGCTCACGACCGAACGGAACGCGATCAAGGTGTTCGTCAACGTGGCCTCTGAGTGGATGTGAGAGAAAATGAAGATGATGCGGATTATGGGACTGGCTGTGCCGATGGTTGCCGCTCTCCTTGCACTATGTCCCTTGCAGTCCTGGGCTGGTGAGTACTTCGAACGCAACGGCCTTGCGATCGAAGGCTACGATCCCGTCGCCTATTTCACTGAGAAGAAAGCGGTGAAGGGATCGCCCGAGCTTTCATACGAGTACGAGGGATCGATCTTTTACTTTGCGACGGCGGCTCACCGCGAGGCTTTCGCGAGCAATCCGGGGAAATTCTCTCCCCAGTACGGAGGCTATTGCGCTTACGGCATGGCCAAGGGATACAAGGCTGCCATCGACCCCGTCGCCTTCATGGTCGTGGGCGGCAAGCTCTATCTCAACTACAGTGACACCGTGCGAGCGCAGTGGATGACGGATATTCCCGGCTACGTCCGCAAGGCCGATCTGAACTGGCCGGATGTGAAGGAGGTTGGCCGGACGTACGAGCAGACCGAGTAGCCTCGTTCATGTGGAAGAGGACAAGCAGTTTGTGAGTGGTTCATCACAACTTACCAGGAGGTTTCCGATGAAAAAGATTATGCTGTCAACCATCGCAATCATGTGCCTGACGGGTCTGAGTTCTCTTTCATTCGCCGAAGAAATGGGCAAAATGAAGGGAGAAATGATGAAAAGCGAGATGAAGGAGGAGAAAGATAAAATGAAGAGCGAGGTGAAGGGAAAGCACGACGAAATGAAGGCGAAACACGATGCCATGAAGGGTGACATGAAGGCCCACAAGGATGCCATGAAAGGCGAGATGAAAGGGGCGATGGGCAAGTAACGGGGGCGATCCGCTGCCCGTGTAAGAAAGAAGTCCAGGTCCTCGACGACATGGACAGGAGCGTTTTCGGAATCAGGAGGTAGGGCCATGGCGGTGCCCGTTCAATTCACGGACGAAGTCGAGGGTGTGCAAGAGCAGCGGATGAGAATCGGATCCTCCGTGTCTCCGCCGGCTCGAAATCAAGCCGCTTCGGCGGAGGGATCGTGTTCCGTCCTGCCCCCGGTCGAACCTGTCTACCGCCACCGGCTTCCGGTGCGGATCAGCCATTGGCTCAATGTGCCCTGTCTGGTCATTCTCATTATGAGCGGCCTTCAGATCTTCAATGCGCATCCGGCACTCTATTGGGGGGACCGCTCCGATCGCGACCGGCCGTTGCTCACAATCAGGTCGGTCGAAACCGAGAGCGGCGAGGTCAGGGGTATCACGACGATCCTCGGCCACCGATTCGATACGACCGGTGTGCTGGGCTATTCCAATGACTCGCGTCGTGCCTTCCCGGCCTGGGCGACGGTTCCTGGAGGGAAGTGGCTGGCGATGGGGCGGCAGTGGCACCTGTTCTTCGCATGGCTCTTCGTCATCAACGGTCTCGTCTTCACGGCTTACGCAGTGGTCAGCAGACACGTCGCGCGCGATTTGATTCCCACTCGCAAAGACCTGCATGGGATCGGCAGATCCGTCAGGGATCACCTGCTCTTCCGCCATCCAGAGGGCAACGAAGCCAAGCGGTACAACGTGCTGCAGAAGCTCGCCTATGTGGGCATTTTGTTCGGGCTGGCGCCTCTAATTCTGTTGACCGGCCTGGCCCTGTCTCCCGCGATCGATACGGCGTTCCCATGGATCTTGACCATCTTCGGGGGGCGGCAGGGAGCCCGAACGATTCATTTTCTTGCCTGTTTCTCGTTCGTCGCGTTCATCGTCCTCCACGTCTTGCAGGTTATTCTCACCGGATTCCTCAACAACATTCGATCCATGATCACCGGGTGGTTTGTGATCGGACATGAGCACAAAGGAGTGAGTCATGAAGCATGAGCGAAGGATTAGGCGGCGTCAACTTCTCAAGGGGACGATGGGCGCCGTAAGCCTTGTCGCGCTGGCTGGTTGCGACAACTTGACGCAGAGCAACTGGTTCCCAGCGCTACTGAGCAGGACGGAGAAACTGACGGAGCGGGCACAGCGAGCCGTGACGCCGGTCGATGCACTGGCAAAGGAATATGGGGAAGCCGACATCTCGGTCGTTTTCCCCGCGAACGGCAACACCGACCCCGGCACCGAGGCCTATGCCGACATGGCTCGGAACGATTTCGCCGGCTGGAACCTGCTGATCGACGGGTTGGTGACGACTCCCATGCTGATTTCCCTGGCGGCGATCAAGGAGATGCCGGCGCGGAGACAGATCACGCGCCACGACTGTGTGGAAGGCTGGAGTGCCATCGGCAAATGGACCGGCGTCCCGTTGGGCGACCTGATGCACAAAGTCCGGCCGCTCCCGAAGGCCAGGTACGCCGTATTCCATTGTGCCGACGTGGATGATGAAGGGGTGTCGTACTACGAGAGCATGGCGCTAGAGGATTGTTACCATCTGCAGACTCTCCTGGCCTACGAACTGAACGGCAAGCGGCTCGACATTCCCCATGGCGCGCCGCTGCGCCTGCGAATCGAGCGGCAGCTCGGCTACAAACAGGCCAAGTACGTGGAGCGGATCGAGCTGGTTGAGTCGCTCTCCGGGATTGCCGGTGGGAAAGGAGGGTACTGGGAAGATCAAGGATACGAATGGTACGCGGGAATCTAGACGTGAACCGCAACAGGGCGACCATGCCTCCTCCCTCAGCCTGAGCGACTCAGAAGCTCAGCCAGAGATGTTCCACTCGCTCCTCCTCCCCTTCCAGTTTCCTGGTCCTGCCCTTGCAATCCCTTCGCTTCTATCAACAAAACGGTGTCAAAGTGATGCATAATGCGCCACATGAGTTGGTGTGCTGTAGCAATGTGGGGCATAAGGGATGATTCTCGCTTCCGACGGTGATGTCTTCTTGAACGACTGGGGACTGAGATGACTGAGGAATGGGGTGCGATTCTGGTCGTTGATGACGATCCGGACATGCGCGAGATGGTGTACGACATGCTCAAGGATCGCGGGCATGAGGTCACGACGGCCGAAAGCGGGGCAGAGGCGCTGAAAGCGTTGAGCGAGGAAGACTATGTCGTGGTGCTGACGGATCTGCGGATGAAGGGCATGCAGGGCCTGGAGCTGCTCAGCGAGATCAAACGGATGTTCCCCGACGTCAACGTCATCCTGATGACCGCCTTCGGTTCAGTGGAGACTGCGGTCGAAGCGATGAAACACGGAGCGAGCGATTACCTGACCAAACCCGTCAAGAAAGACGAGCTGATTCGGGTCGTTCAGCGGGTCATTCGGGAGGCCTCGCTGCGGCGGGAAGTGAGCCGGCTCAGGAAAGAGGTACACAAGGAGTACAGCTTTCACCACATTCTGGGGAAGAGCAAGGCGATTCAATCCGTGTTCGACCTGATTCGTCGAGTGGCCGACAGTCCGACCAATGTGCTCATTACCGGAGAGAGCGGGACAGGCAAGGAGCTGGTCGCCAAAGCCATTCACTACAACAGTGACCGGAAAGAGGCCCCCTTCATTCCGGTCAACTGCGCGGCAATCCCGGAGCAATTATTGGAGTCCGAACTGTTCGGGCACATGCGGGGCGCCTTCACCGATGCCAAGACGGATAAGCGGGGGTTGTTTGAGGAAGCGCAGAAGGGCACGTTGTTTCTGGACGAGATCAGCGAACTGCCGCTCATGCTCCAGGCGAAGATTCTGCGCGCGATCCAGGAAAAGGAAGTCCGGCGGGTCGGCGCGACGAAGCCGGTTTCTGTCGATGTCCGGATCATCGCGGCCACCAACCTCAATCTCAATGAGGAGGTGAAGCACAAGCGGTTCCGCGAGGACCTCTATTACCGGCTCAACGTGATCGAATTGAAGCTGCCTCCCCTGCGTGAGCGACGCGAGGACATTCCGCTCCTCGTGGAGGCATTTCTCAAGAAGTGCGGCGACGCGCGCGGCAAAGCAGTGAAAGGCGTGAGCGAAGCGGCCCTGGCCATGTTGATGGACTATGCCTGGCCCGGCAACGTTCGTGAACTGGAGAATGTCATCGAACGGGCCGTAACGCTCAGTCGCGGCGAAAAGATCTCGCCGGACGATCTGCCACCGGCGGTCCAGGGATCGCGCGGCGACCGGCGCGTGCTGGACGAAGCGGCCGAAAAAGCCCTGCCCCTGCACGAGATCGAGAAGGAGTACATCAAGAAGATCCTCGAGAAGACTGGCGGCAACAAGTACCAGGCCGCCCACGCCCTTGGCATCGACCGGAAGACCCTGTATCGTAAGCTCGCCGAAATCGAAGGCAAGCCTCATCCTGAGGAATGACCACCTTCTTCTGACCATCGACTGAGGATTGGCTCCGGCGAATCCTGAGTCAGACCGGGATGGGTCGCATGAAGGCTATGGACAGTCGGATTATGCGCGCAGCGTCCTGGGCAGTCGCGGCCCTCACCGTCGGGGTCTTCACGCTTGATCTGTTGACTCCACCGGGAGTCGCGCTGTCATACCTCTACCTTATCCCCTTGCTGCTGACGTTCCTGTTACCCCGTGCGCAGGACCCGCTTTACTTCTCCGCGATCGCGACAGTCCTCACGGGGGTCAACGTCTTGCTGGAACCAGCCGGTCTCGAAGCTCCCTATGCGTGGTTGAACCGCACGTTGGGCACGATAGTCATCTGGGCCGTCGCCATAGGGCTGCTCCGTTATAAGCGGACTCGCGGTGAACTGACGGCCGAACGTATCGAGCGGGCCCATGCCGAAGGTCTGATGATAGCGGCGCAAGAGGCGCGTTCTTACGCGGACATAGCGGCGGCCGGTGCCGCAGCCGGACGTCGAGCAGCGGAAGAAAAGCTCCTGATCAGCCAGCTCAGACTTGAAGGCATCATCGAGTCCGCCATGGATGCGATCATCACGGTGGACCAGGATCAGACCGTCGTCTTGTTCAACCGCGCGGCCGAGCAGATGTTCGGTCGTTCCTCGGAAGAGTCGATCGGGCGGCCGCTTGATCTCTTCTTGCCCCCCCGCTTCCGTGACGCGCATCGTCACCATCTGCACGCGTTCGGACAGTCCGGCGTGACGAGTCGGAAGATGGGGCAGCTGGGCACGGTCATGGGATGCCGTGCCGATGGAGAAGAGTTTCCGATCGAGGCTTCCATCTCCCATGTCACGGTGCAGGGGAAGAAGTACTATACCGTCATTCTGCGGGACATCACCGAGCGAAAGAGGACCGAGGCAACAATGCGGGAAACCGAGGAACGATTTCGCCTGGTTGCGCTTGCCACCAACGATGTCCTGTGGGACCGGGATCTGTTGACGGACCAACACTGGTGGAGCGACTCGGCGAGGGCGAAGTTCGGCTACGATTCGGAGCGGGAACCGAGCATCGAGGCGTGGCGGAGACGTCTTCACCCGGACGATCGGGCGAAGGTGCTGACCGGTCTGGAGCGGGCTCTTGCGAGCGGACAGACGTTCTGGTTTGAGGAATACCGATTTCGTGTGGCGGACGGATCAGACGCCGTGATCTTCGACCGCGGACATATTGTCCGTGATGCGTCCGGCAAACCCCTGCGCATGATTGGAGCGATGATCGACATCACGCACCGGAAACGGGCCGAGCAGCTGCTGCGACAGAGCGAAGAGCGCTACCGGCGCCTGGTCGCCGTCTCGCCCTATGCGATCCTGGTGAACCGGGGCGACCGGGTGATCTTTGCGAATGATCAGGCCATCAAGCTGTTCGGAGCGGTGAAGGCTGAGGAGCTTCTGGACAAGTCGCCCTTCGAGCTGTTTCATCCTGATGATCACGCTGTCATTCGCGAACGGGTCCACGAATTGCTGGAGGGCGGCGTGCAGGTGCCGGTGCTCGAAGAGAAGATCGTGACGCTGGATGGAACGCCGGTTGACGTGGAGGTCAGCGCGGCCCGGTTCACGGATGAAGAAGGACCGGCCATCCTCGTGATGTTGCGGGACATCAGTGAACGGAGGCGACTGCAAGAAAGATTGCGCAAGGCCGAGCGAATCGCAGAACTCGGCACGGTCGCTTCCGGCATGGCCCACGAGATCGGGACGCCGATGAACGTCATTCTTGGGCGGGCCGAATATCTGATGGAGCGCGTGACCGAAGAACCGATCAAGAAAGGTCTGCAGACGATCGTGAGTCAGGTCGAGCGCATCACGAGAGTGATGAATCAACTGTTGACCTTTGCACGGCGCAAGTCGCCGGAGCGCCGCCTCCTCGATCTCCGCCAGATCATCGAAGGCAATCTGGAGATCTTTCAAGAACGGCTGGCGAAGAACCATATCAAGGTCGAAACCTCCGTTGCAGCCTCTTGCCCTCCCGTCCTGGCGGACGCCGATCAGATGAGTCAGGTCGTGATCAATCTCGTGATGAATGCCATCCATGCGATGCCGGATGGCGGCATGCTCCGGATTGCGCTGGCACCGGCCGACGAAATCGTCCAGCTCACGATTGCCGACACAGGACACGGGATTCCGCGAGAGGCGATCCAGCGGATTTTCGAGCCGTTTTTCACCACCAAGGAGTTCGGCAAGGGGACCGGCCTGGGTCTGACCGTCGTCAAAGACATCGTTGAAGAACATCTAGGCTCGATCACGGTCAAGAGTGAACCAGGAGCAGGGACGGCGTTTACGATTCTGCTGCCGGCCTGTTCGAGTAGCTGACAAGATCCATGCGAGCAAGCTGCAAGTAAGGAAATGAGCGGGCTCTTCTCGCCCTGTCACCTTGTCAGCCTTCGGGGCCCTCACTCGCCTGTCAGCTCGCAATGCTGTGGCATCTCGCGCCAGTGTTTCCCTTCCCGGTTGTGGTCTTTCTCATCACCGGAATTCTGTTCCATCAGCCTCTCGTCATCATTTCCCAAGAATTCAGCCTAGTTGGCGACCTACCCCGCCGGCATGTCCCTTGCCACTACCACTCTCCAGAGGGGTGCGAGAGGACGGTAACAGAGGATCAATGAGGATGGGTGTGACAGAGAACAAGACCGCAGTTGTGCTGATCGTCGAAGATGACCGGGAAATGCTCAGCCTGCTGTGTGATGAGTTTTGGGGAGCCCAGTACCGGCTACGGCAGGCCAAGGATGGGGACGAGGCCTTTCGCATGGTACTGCAGTCGGTGCCCGATCTGATTCTGACCGATCTCCGTATGCCGGCCGGGGGGGTGGATTACATCAGCCGTCTGCGAACGATCGCACCCAAGTGTCCGATCGTGGTGATGACGGCGTTCGGGGACGCAGCGACCAAGATCTCGGTTCAAAAGGCCGGAGCCGATGCCTACTTCGACAAACCGGTCAGGATTGCCGAGCTCAAGCAGCGTGTGCGAGAATTGCTCGCTGACGCATGGCGAAGTGCTGACAAGAGTACAAGCTGACAGGCGCACATGGAGTGAGGAAGCATCTTGCTTGCAAGCCCGTATGTTGTGAGCAGGAGAAGGAATGGCGAAGCCGGGAGCTGACAGGGTAGCAAGCTGACAAGTTCACGTGGAGTCCCGAGTGTCAGCTTGTCAACCTGTACGCATGGCTCCTGTGAGCCTCGAATGAACCAGATGGCCGGGTCTCAGTCAGATTCTCCTTCCCCATCATCCCTCGTCGACCCGATTCTCGCCGCACGGCTTGAAGCGATCAAGCAGCTGGCGGGAGGCTTGTCAGAACGCGTGGCCGTAATGGACCACGAGTTCAACATCGTGTACGCCAACGAAGCCGCCTGGGTGGCCAACCAGACGGGCGCCAATCACCGGTCCCGGGCCAAATGCTATGAAGCCTTCGCGCAGCGGACCGATCCCTGCGGTACCTGCCCCGCGATCAAGGTGTTCGAAACGCCAGAGGCGCAATGCGTTTTCTGTTCCAGCGGCGGGGATGGTACGGCCTGCGGGATGCTTCAGGCTTTTCCATTGCCCGATAGACAGGGGACGGTGGCATCCATGCTTGTCCTTTTCAAGCCGGTCTCGAAGCCTCCGGATCGAGCCACGGTGCCTGTGCCAGAGGAGCTTCCTCCTCCGATGGTGCGGGAGCGTCTGGGGGAATTGATCGGCAGAAGTCCGGCGATGCAGCAACTCTTCGACATGATCGCGCTCGTCGCGGAAAGTCAGGCGACCGTCTTGATTCAGGGCGAAAGCGGGACAGGAAAGGAATTGGTTGCGCGGACCATTCACCGGCTCAGCCACCGCCACGACAAGCCGTTTATCGTGGTCGACTGCGGGTCCCTGCCGGAAACGCTGCTCGAAAGTGAACTGTTCGGCCACAACAAGGGGGCGTTCACCGGGGCCGTGGTGAGCAAGCGGGGCCTCTTCGAAGAAGCCGACGGCGGCACGCTGTTTCTGGACGAAATCGGAGACACCACGCCGACCTTTCAGGCCAAACTCCTGCGTGTGGTGCAGGAGGGAGAGCTGAAACGCGTGGGCGGAAACCAGCGGATCAAGGTCGATGTGCGGGTCATTTCTGCGACGAACAGGGACCTCGCGGAACTGGTGAAGACCAAGACCTTCCGGCAGGATCTCTATTACCGCCTCGCAGTTCTTCCGCTCTATCTGCCGCCGCTCCGTGCGCGGCGGGAGGATATTCCGCTCCTGGCGGAACATTTCGTCGCCTGGTCGTGCCAGCGACATCGTCAACCGGCCCGGCACCTATCGGACGCGTCGATGCAGGCGCTACGCGACGCCGCGTGGCCCGGCAATGTCCGCGAACTGCAGCATTACATCGAGCGTCGCGTGATCATGACCACAGGTCCCACCCTCCTGTGCGAGAAGCTTGAGCGGTCTGATCCTGCCTGCCATGAGGACTTGCAATCCACGGTGAGGGAAGCGGTGTCGCAGGCGGAGCGTACCCGTATTGTTGACGCACTCATGAAGACCGGCGGCAACCGTGTGAAGGCGGCAAAACTGCTCAAGATCAGCCGGGCCAGTCTCTACAACAAGCTCCGCACCTACAGCATTGAATAATCCCGTCCGTTGCCCCATTCCGCCCCCATTTATGAGCGAGGGCCGTCTAAGAGCCTGGACAGTCTAACCCATTGGAATCACAAAGAGTGGCCTGTTGCTTCCCTGGGAGACGTCCATCTGCGTGGAGTATTGCGTCAGCCCCTGCCGGGGAAAGTTTCCTTCAGGAAGTGACTACAGGCGCTTCTATCAAAGGAATCAGGTGATTCGGGTTCCCGGAGAGACTTCCGGCACAAGGCTTGCGCTGGGAAGAAACTGCTGGTGAGGGTTTGGGTGATTTTGGACCGGCCTCCGAATGACCCGCTCCTTCGCAAGAAGGAACCCTTCACCAGCTCTTAACCTGCCAATGGATCAAGGCCGGACGTCAAGCGGAGGCCGGTTCCATCTCTCACGTAGAGATCGCGGGGTCGTGAAGTGGACGATCGATATAAGCAATTCTTCTTCAACCAGTCCGCCCGGAATGGCGGGCATATCAGAGGAGGCCGTGCTATGAGGCGGTTTATGACTCAACCCAAACCCAAGCAAAGGCGTCCGGGCGTCGTGCTGATGCTGCAGGCCGTCTTGCTGGCAGGTCATATGGTGGTCGTACCGGGGCTGTTTGCGGCGGGATCGGCTGATTCTTCACACGCCGGTCATGCGATGCCCGTGGCCATGCCCGGCTGGACCCAGCAGTTGAAAGGGCAGACGGTCGTTGAGAACGCGATCGAGGGGCGTGCGGAGAACGCGCAAAAAATGGAGATGCAGCATCATCGTCTGATGGAGAAGCTGGAACAGCAGGCTCAGAAAGATGCCCAGGCCCAGCAGACATCCGGCGCGTTCAACAACATGTCCATGATGCACCAGTATATGGGCCAGGACGGCAGCAGTTTCCTCCTGATGACGGACTCCGGCAAGGGTGAGCCGGTGATGTCCTCCGGAGGACGATGCCCAGCCGGGGTTCCGACGAAGCAGTTCGACGTGTCGATGATCAATATCGAAATCACGTTGAACCGCTGGCTCGACTTCTATCCGGGGTACATGTATGTGCTGAGCGAGGACGTCGAGAAGGTCCGCGCGGAAGAAGCGAAGAACAGAGCGGCTCGTGAACAAGACGGGTTCGATCCGGGCGCCGTCAGCACAGGCCTGCAGGGCGACATGATTCAGCCGCTGGTCATTCGGGCGAACCAGGGCGATTGCGTCAAGATGACGCTACGCAACAAGATGGAGTCCGAGGACGGTAGTCTCTTCATTCAAGCCTCCAGCATGATTGTAAGCGCAACCGGCAAACCGGCGACGACCACGAATCCCGATTCCATCGTGGCGCCGGGCAAGTCGCAGGATTTTGAGTGGTACATCCACCCGCACATGCAAGAAGGCGTCCGGCAGTTCCACTCCTACAGCCATGACCGCGAATTGACGGTGCTGGGCCTCTTCGGCGCCTTCATCGTGGAGCCGAAGGGCTCCACATATCTGGATGCTCTCGGAAGCGGGGGGCCGGCACCGGAGGTGAAAACCGGCTGGCAGGTGAATATCGACAGTGCCTCGGGACCTGATTTCCGCGAGTTCGTGCTCTTCTACCATGAAATCGGCGATGAAGCCTTCCGCCCATTGAATAAAAAGGGCGATTTCCTGCCTCAGCGTGATCCGCTGACGGATGCCTATCGTCCGGGCGGCCGGGCCATCAACTATCGCAGTGAACCCTTCGGCATCGATCAGATGCATTTGCAGCACGAGTATTTCGGGTTTGAAGACGAGTCGATGGCCTATAGCGCCTATACGTTCGGGGATACGCCGACCACGATCGCCCGCGGCTACCTGGGAGATCCGGTGAAGTGGCGGCTGGTTCATGGCGGGTCGGAGGTGTTTCATTCGCACCACCCGCACAGCGGCACGATCCGCTGGCAGCGGAGCCCGCGGGCGGACCAGCAGGAACACTGGTTCCTGGGTCAGGATGGGCCGGTCAAGTATCCGGTCGTGCGGACCAAGTCCGATCGTGTGGATGTGGAAGTCATCGGCCCGTCCGAAGCGTTGGACCTCGAGCCGGAGTGTGGCGGAGGCGGGTGCCAGCATCTGGCGGGAGAATTTCTCTATCACTGCCACGTTGCCCACCACTATGTCGCGGGCATGTGGGGCTACGGCCGGTTCTATAACACTCTCCAAGTGGGAGGGGCACACACGGACAGCATGCCGGACCTTCGGGAGTTGCCGGATCGCCAGGGCCGGATGCAGCTCGGCGTCTCTTCCGACAAGCTGATCGGCAGCACCGTCGATTGGTTCGGCAAGACGTTCAAGATCGTCGACAAGAACCAGAAGACCAACTGGAAGTCCGATCCGGTTGTCGTAACTATCAAGGATTGGGTGGAGATGTTTGTGCCGGCACAGGGCAAGCCGGGCCACACGGATGACGAGAAGGGCCAAGTCCTCGCCTATGATTCGACGGTGTGGGACTGGAAGTGGGACGGCAACATCGCGCGCGGCGAGCGGGAAAGCACCGCGCAGAATCCGAAGTACGCCTGGGTGGCCAAGTGGGACGACAGCACCAGACCTGTCATTCTCTTCGACCCGACGACGGGCAAGATGGCCTGGCCATTGTTCAAGCCGCACTTCGGCAAACGGGTGCCCTTCTCGGCCAACCACAGCGGCGCGCCCTGGCTCGAACCGATTCACCAGGATGAGAATGGCGAACGGACCTCCGAGCCGGCCAAACCGGGCGAGCAGGGCCGGTGGAGCCTCTGCCCCGAGAACGCGAACCGCAAGCACTACAACATTCACTTCGTCCGCATGCCGATCACCCTGGCCAAGAAGCAGGGGAACGAGCCGGCCATCGTGGACAAGGACGGGCTGATTTACGTCCTGCACGAAGAGGAACGACTCACCAGGGCGAACGACGATCTGAAACTTCCGGCGGTCATTCGAGCCAACGTGTACGATTGCGTGGATTTGCTTCTCACCAGCGAGTGGGACGACGATGACTACACGAATTTCCAGTCGTCCAAGATCAACATTCATCCCCACTTCTTCCAGTTCGATACCGGGAATTCGGACGGGGTGATCTCCGGATTCGAGTATGAAATGTCGGTCCGGCCCTTCACCATGTGGGGGAAGAAGACCAACCATGGATTGCCGGCGCCGATGGTGGCCAAGATCGTGGGTGGCGCCAAGGCGGGAGCCACGTCCATCAAGATCAGGATGGCGCCTGGCGCCACGGCCTTCCATGTGAACAGCGAGGTCATGGTCGGCATGGATTGTCTGGAGAAAGGCAACGATCCGACGGCCTCTCTCCCGCGGGACAGGAGCTGTCAGGAAGTCGCTCGGATCAAAGGTATCAAAGGCGATCAGATCACGTTCTTCAAACCCTTGAAGCACAACCACCCGGCGAACGATCTGGTGTCGCCGGAATTCGTCCGGTACCGGTGGTGGGTAGATGTCGATATGGGGACGGTGTTCTGGCATGACCATGCGTTCGGTGCGACGACCTGGCCCCATGGCGGGTTCGGCGTCACGATCGTGGAGCCCTATGGATCCACCTACCATGATCCGAAGAACGGTAAGCTGGTGTGGAGCGGGCCGGTCGCGGACATTCACAGCAACGAGCCGATCGGCGCCGGTGTCAGCGGCAGTTTCCGTGAGTTGATGGTCTCCATCCACGACACGGTGCCGCACACGGTCAATGTCATCGAAGCCGGCAACCCTCCCGGACAGCCGGTCGAGGTGGCGCTGGAAGCCGGAAAGACCGTGTCCTTCCAGATGCCTGACAAGATCATGAACGCTCCGAACAAGTACATCAACGGCGGGACGCATACGACCGGCAGCGGCTTCAACTTCCGCGCGGAACCGTTTGCGCAACGCCTGGTGAACAATCCGGACACTTCGAAGCTGTTCAGCAGCGCTATCCACGGCGATCCGGATACGCCCCTGCTGCGTGCCTACACGGGCGACACGATGGTGTTCCGCCTGTTGCACCAGCTCATGAACGAATCCCATGTCTGGACCATTTCAGGGCACACCTTCCTTACGGAACGGTATGCGGCGGATGCGAACCGGAAGAACTCGATTCACGTCGGGATCGCCGAGCGGTATGATCTGGTCACCAAGGCGGGCGGATTCCAAGGGATGCCGGGCGACTACATCCACTTCAACGGCCGGAGCTCGCACTTCGCCGAAGGCGGATGGGGCATCGTCCGGGTGCTGGATAAGCCGGTGGCCGATCTGAAACCGCTGCCGAAGGGGACCAATCCCCTCGGCATTCCGGCCACGCCCGAGTCTGTCTGCCCGGCAGATGCGCCGGTCAAGAGCTTTAACGTGGTGGCGTTGGATCGCCCGATGAAGCTCAATCCGAAGGCGCCGGACGCCATCGAAGTGGACTTCGAGCGGAAGATCGAAATGACCATGCCGGAAGGCAAGATCTACGCGCTCGAAGAGGAAGCGACGACGGTCGCCAGCGGCGCCACTCCGCATCCGCTGACGCTGCGCGTCAACCTGGGCGACTGCATCAAGGTGAATCTGACGAACAAGATGAAGGACAGCCGGGCATCGTTCTTTGCGCCGGGCCTGTCCTTCGATCCCAAAGACAGCCAGGGCCTGAACGTCGGCAACAACGGCGGCGATCAGACCATCGGCCCAGGCGAACGCCGCGCGTACACCTACTACGCACATCCATTGAACAAAGAGACGACCTCCCTGGTATGGGACGGGGGCAACATCGTCGTGAATCCACGCAACGGGTTATACGGAGCGATCATTGTCGGCCCGAAGGGCTCTCAATATCGGGACCCGGTGACCGGCGCGGATCTGTCGCAGAAGAATGCGTGGCGGGCAGACGTCATCGTGGATGCGAGCCTGCCGGAGAACGTGGGCAAGCGGAACTATCGCGACGTCGCCCTCTTCTTCCAGGATGAGGACAACATCATCGGGACGGCGTTCATGCCCTATGTGCAGAACGTGGCCGGGTTGACGTCGGTCAACTATCGCGCGGAACCGTATAAATTCCGTGAGGAACAGGGCTGCTCGCTGGGCAAGATCTTCCAGCCCTGCGTGGTGGACAAGCCGGAAGACCCGGCAACCCCGCTGATCGAGGTCCATGCCGGTGACCCGATCCGGATTCACGTGATCGGCGCCAACAGCGAGCAGAACGGAATGTTCGGGATCGAGGGCCACGAGTGGCCGATTGAGCCCTACATGCCGGGAGCCGATATGATCAGCGTGGTGGAATACGCCGGGTCCGAGATCCTCGATGTCTTTGTGCACGGGGGTGCGGGCGGTCCGTATCGTCAGGTGGGAGACTTCGTGTGGTCCAATCAACGGTTGCCCTACACACAATCGGGCCAGTGGGGCTATCTCCGTGTGTTGCCGGCCGGTGACTCACGGCTCCAGCCGCTTGGCGGCGCGTCGATGGATACCAAGCGCGCGGAGGCGGAACCAGAAGGGAAAGCGATTCCGACCGCCATGAAGTAAGCGGAGCGGGAAGCGTCTACGCACAAGTGGGGGAGCCGCATGAAATGGGCGGCTCCCCCACTTGTGTTTCTGATGGTCGAGCCTCTATCTTGTGAGAAGGCTTCGTGAAGCACAGAATAACAAAGGAAGTGCCAGCGAGGTAAGGCACATGGGCGACGGAACACGAGGAAGGAGGCCGGAAGGATGAAGATGGCACTGATCACACGACTTGCGGCGGGGCTGGTGATCCTCTCGTTGGGCGGTCCGGCCTTGGCGTACGAAGAAATTACGGTTTCGGCGGGCGGGGCCGTTGTAGGGACGGTGAAGCTCGAGGGCCAGGTGCCCAAACCGAAGGGGTACAACCTCCTTACGCTGCCGGACCCCTATTATTGCGGGCGCATTTCTGATGGGCAGGGCTGGCGCATCCTGCAACCGTTCCAGGTCGGACCGGCGGGTGAGTTTCGAGAGGTGGTGGTCTATCTCGAGGGGATTGAGAAGGGCAAGCCCTTCGACGAAGGGGGCGTTCCGAAAATCGAAGCGAGAGATTGTCTCTTCCTCCCGTTTACCGCGGTCGTCCGGGAGGATCAGTCGGTGACGGTGGTCAACATGGATCCCGTGATGCACGACATTCAAGCGTATGAAACGTCACATTTAGGAGCCCGGGTGCTGTTCAACGTGCCCCTGCCGATGAATCCCCAGCACCCGCGCAATCTGAAGGACCGCAGCGATGCGGCGCTGTACCACAAACACATGGCCGGCGCGCCGATGAAGCAACTGGTCAATCTCAGCAAGGGCCGCCGGATCTTCGTCATGCAATGCGGTTTCCATGCGTACATGGAGAGCTGGGGTGTGGCTGTCACCAATCCGTACTTTGCCAAGACGGACGAGCAAGGCCGGTTCACTCTGACCGATGTGCCGCCCGGCACCTATAAGCTGGTCGTCTGGCATCCCTATGTCCGTAGCACGAACGAGCACACTGTCACTGTTGGACCAGGGGAGACCGTGGAGTCCGACATCGTCGTCCAGGCGCCGACGGGGCGGCTCTACGCCAACGAGGTGCTGGATCATCCGTACACGCGCTACAACGTACCAGAGGACATCCAGAGAGAAATCGATCCGATGATCAAGAAGCAGCACCACTGAACAGGGAGTAGCGGGGTACAGGGGCATGGGGCTAGAGGCACAGAGATGCAACGGGGTACGGAGGCGTCTGTCACCTACCTCCCCTATCCCGTGTATCCCGATTACCCCGTGCCTGATAGCGGTCACGATACTCCTGTGGCTTTGCGCTATCACTATGGCACCGGCCTTGGCCGATCACGAATCGTCGAAACAGCCTCCGCTTTGGACACCCCTCGATGAAGCGGAGCGGTTGGCGGCGATGGAGGTGCCCGGGGGGATGGTCTCTGTACCCGCGGGCTCGTTTCTCATGGGGAGCGATCCGCAGAAGGACCGGGCCGCCGGGCCCCAGGAGCTTCCGCAGCATCAGGTTGATCTCGATGCGTTCTGGATCGACCGCTACGAGGTTTCGAACGTCGAATACCTTCGGTTTGTGCTCGGGACCGGAACGGACTGGCCGAAGTTCTGGCGGGAGAACCCGTTTCCGGAAAAAGCCGCCCTCCATCCGGTGATCAATGTGAGCTGGTACGATGCCGATGCCTATTGTCGATGGGCCGGCAAACGGCTCCCCACTGAAGCGGAGTGGGAAAAAGCGGCGCGAGGAGAGCAGGCGCGAATCTTTCCCTGGGGCGATGAACCGGCAGGTTGGATCAAGAGCAATATCGCGCATCCTGGGTCGAAGCGCGGGTTCAAGTATCCCCCGCTGGCGAATGTGACGCGCTATGACAAGGGTGTGAGCCCCTATGGCGCCTATCAGATGGCCGGCAATGTCAGTGAATGGGTGTCGGATTGGTTCGATCCTGAATACTACCGGCGAGGTGTCGAGGCAAACCCGAAGGGGCCGGAAACCGGTGAGATGAAGGTGTTCCGGGGTGGGTCCTGGAACGAGGACCCGGAGGTTGCCCGATCCGCCGGCCGCAATGCCGGCCTCCCTGACCGGAAGAGTTGTTTGACTGGGTTTCGATGCGCCAGGTCGGAGCAACCGTCAACGGTCGTTCGTCAATCGTCAATCGATGAGGACACAGCGCGGAGGACCACTCGCCGTTACGAATGACGTTTGACGCATGACGTTTTTCCCTCTGAGATCGACTCTGATGTGACATGTCGTTTGCTCTCATCTCCCTCCATGTGTTCGCCGCGATAAGCTGGATCGGGGGAATGATTTTTCTTTCCCTGGTGCTGGCTCCCCTGGTCAGGAGCCGGAAGGCCGCGCCTGAGTTCATGGCGCTGTTTCGGTCCGCCGCGCTGCGATTCCGCATCGTGGTGTGGGTGGCCATGGGCGTGCTGCTGACCACCGGTCCCATCCTGTTGGCGCAGCGGGGGATGGACCTGATGCATCCTGCCACTTGGTCATCGATTGTCACGATCAAACTCGGGCTCGTGACGTTGCTCCTCGTCCTGACCTTCTCGCACGATCTGGTGCTTGGGCCCAAAGTCAGTCAGGTCAGCGCGATACCCGCGCCCTTGAGAACAGTCTGGCAACAGACCATCGTGCGCACAGCTCGCTGGCTCCCTCGTCTGTCGCTGCTCATCGCCTTGACGGTGGTGCTTGCAGGCGTGGCGCTGGCACGATCCTAGGTCCGGGCCCTGTCGCCTTGCGCGCCAGCGGATCCATTTTACCTGTAGCAAAGCTCCCCTCCAGCCATTTTTCTACTGTCCATATTGTTCTTGAACTATTGAATATTATTGCGAAAAGATAGAAATGCCTTGCCCCCTCGATGCCCGGTTCCCTCCTTGCAATTCCCTGTCGTGAAGTAATGGGAAGAGACAGAAGGGACGAGGGACTCGAGCGAACAGAGGTGTCCGGTTTATGGGCTGTGCAGCGCAGTGGTGTTCTTGGTTGTGGGTGGGGAGAGAGATTCCTAACTACACAAAGCAAGCGTTGGTGGTCCAGCCGGATTCGAGTAGGGCGACGCCTTCGTAAAGGACGAGGATGAAACACCCCATGTGCATCGGGGCCGTGGTTCTGTGGGTGATAGCGCTTGGGGTGGCCGGATGGTTCTTTGTGAAAGGATGGACGACGAAGGGATCGGATGGCCGAGTGGAAATTCTCTTGGCCCCGGTTGAGCGGGATCAGATTCTGGCGGAGATGCGACAGCTGTTGAAGGCGGTAGACGGCATCGTCAGAGGACTTGCCGAGCCGCAGACGGATCGTACGTCGATGGAAGAGGCAGCCAGGGCGGCCGGCATGGCGATGGCCGCGGACACGGAGGCGGCCATCATGGCCAAGCTGCCGCTGCCGTTCAAGCAGGTGGGCATGTCGATCCATAAGGATATGGATGCGTTGGCGGATGCGATCCTACGGCAGGAAACACCCCAACAGATTCTGCAGCGGCTCTCGAGCCTGACGGCCCGGTGCACGGCCTGCCATGACATGTACCGCTTTGGAGCAAGCAGATAGCTGTCAATACTCATAACATCAGTTCAGTACGAGAGGTGAAATATGGCACGAGTGGCGATTATCGGCGCATCGATCGGAGGACTGCCCGCTGCGTATGAGGCACGGGCGTTGCTGGATAAGAAGCACACAGTCACAGTCATCTCGAATGTGGACTCGTTTCACTTTGTGCCGTCGAACCCATGGGTGGCGGTGGGCTGGCGGAAGCGCAAGGACATCAGCTTCGCGCTGGGGCCGGTCCTCGAGAAAAAAAGAATTGAGTTCATCCATGCTGCTGCGGATCGGATTGAACCGGAGCAAAATCGGGTGGTCACCGCGAAGGGGGAGGTACCCTACGACTATCTGATCGTTGCGACCGGCCCCAAGCTGAATTTCGGCGCCGTGCCCGGCCTTGGTCCGAGCGGCTATACCCAATCGGTGTGCAACGTGGACCATGCCGAACAGGCCTGGGGAACCTACCAAAGTTTTCTGAAAGACCCCGGTCCTATCGTGGTGGGGGCCGCGCAAGGGGCTTCCTGCTTCGGGCCGGCTTATGAAATGGCGTTTATCTTCGATGCGGACCTCCGTCAGAAAAAGCTTCGAAAGAAGGTCCCGATCTACTTCGTGACGCCGGAGCCCTACATCGGCCATATGGGTCTGGCCGGCGTGGGGAAGTCCCGGCGGCTGATGGAGGACGAATTCGCCGAGCACTCGATCAAGCCTATTTACAATACCGCGATCAAAGAAGTGCAGCCGGGGAAGATGCTCCTGGAGGACGGCCAGGAGGTGCCGTTCCGCTACTCGATGATGATCCCGCCCTTCGCCGGAGTGGATGCGGTTGCGGGAACGCCGGGGCTCTGCAATCCGAAAGGGTTCGTGAACATCGACACGTACCAGGCGAACCCCAAGTACAGGAATATCTACGCGGTCGGGGTCTGCGTGGCAATCCCGCCGGTCGAACAGACGCCGGTCCCGACGGGGGCGCCGAAGACGGGCTATATGATCGAGTCGATGGTGTCGGCGGCGGTCCATAACATCAAAGCGGACATCGAGAACAATCAAAAGAAGGAAACTGCGACGTGGAATGCCATTTGTCTGGCGGATATGGGTGACACCGGCATGGCCTTTGTCGCGCTGCCGCAGATGGCGCCGCGCAACGTCACATGGGCCAAGAAGGGCAAATGGGTGCACCTGGCCAAGATCGCCCTGGAGAAGTACTTCCTGATGAAAATGAAGAAGGGGCTGAGTGAGCCCTTCTTCGAGAAGGCGATTCTCAATGCGATGGGCATCACCAAACGTGAATAGAGCGGCCGGAGCGACGGCCAGTCCGCTCTGAATCCTTTGTTTCCCCTCTGCCTCACACGGGGTAGGAGGAAAGGAGGATTATATGAAACTCAACGAGCGATTACGGCTGATTGCCGGGGTCTTCGTGCTCGGTTCCATCGTCCTGGGCGCCGCGGTTCACCCGTACTGGAACTACTTCGCCGCCTTCGTGGCGGTGAATCTCATCCAGTCGGCCTATACCGGCTGGTGCCCGATGATGGCGCTGTTGAGAAAGCTGGGTGTGCAGGAGTAACGGGACACTGAAGCCAGTCCGAGGTGCGTGAGCCAGAAGGACGTGCAGTGCTTCAGAGAACCAATGATCAGAGACCGGGCATGACGATTCCACTCACCCTTGACGGAGCCTTCGCCAGCGAGCAGGTCTTGCGAGACATGATCGTCTCGCGGAAGGTCTGTTTCGATCATGATCCCTTCTATGTGAAAGACGGGTCGGGCCGCGTCATCCAAATCGGATTTCAACTCAACCTCTACGCCGCCTTTCAGGATGCCAGACACCTGCCGGCCGGTGAAGATCCTGAGCTTCGTGAATTGGTGGGAGAACTCCACCGTCTCTGCCGCGTGTTCTTTCAATCGTTGGATCTTCTGAAACCCTGCCAGTACCCGGAACCGCCGATGCATCGCGTCATGTACTCTCCGGAGCGCCGCTATCGCGCCGAGGTGTGTCTTCAAATCCCCATCTTCGATCGGGGACACTATGGGGTAAAGCCGGACCGTCGACTCGATGAATTGCTCGCGACGGCCGAATGTCTGCTGCGGCAGTTGGGAGCCAGACGCGGAACATGGGAGGATGATGCGGACGCAGGGCCTCGATCCGGAGTGAGTTGCGAGGATCACGCTCGAGCAGCCTTGGGAGAGTGAACGACGTGGGACATGAGCCCGGTCCTTCATCTATCACCCCTGCCTCCACGATTTTCCTGCCTTGGCATTGACGTTCTGAAGAGATTGGGAGAACATCGCTGATCGGTCGAGGACGAACCAGTGAAACGATGGATCATTGCAGCCTTGCTGTTGGCGGCCGGGTGTGGTCCGAAGGACGAGCCGGCCCCGCCGGTCTCCTCTCATGCCCCTCCGACCATCATCCAGGCTGCGCTGGTAGAGGTTGCGACCACTCAGGTACCGGTCCGCGTCGAAGTCACCGGCCAGGTCGCCGCGGTTTATCAAGCGACCCTCTCCAGCCGGATCCAGGGGACCATCGATCAGCTGCTGGCCAGAGAGGGAACTCAGGTGTCCAAAGGCCAGGCCCTGGTGCAACTGGATAACCGAGATGTGCGCGCGGACCTGGCGCGTGCCTCGGCGGAAGTCGACAACAGCAAAGCACAGCTTGATCGCATGACGGCGCTCTATGCGCGGGACGCAGTGTCCAAACAGGAAATGGAGAATGCAACCCGCGCCTACAAGGTGGCGGAGGCCAACCGCAAGGCTGTGCTGGCCCAACTCAGCTACACGGTCGTGAAGGCGCCGTTCGACGGAGTCATTACCGAGAAGAAAGTGGAAGCGGGAGAATTGGCCTCGCCGGGCCAGCCTCTCTTGAGGATGGAAGATCCCCGACAGCTGCGCCTGGAAGCGACGGTGGCGGAAGGAGATTTGAAGTCGGTTTCTCGCGGAGACCGCATTCCGGTGACGATCGATGCCTTGGGGGGACAAGTCCTCACCGGAGTCGTCAGTCAAATCCTCCCTGCCGGCGATCCGCAAACCCACACCTTCACCGTGAAAGTGGACTTGCCATCGGCGCCGGGTCTGAAAAGCGGCATGTTCGGCCGGCTCCGGCTGGACAAAGGCACCAGCGAAACCATCCTGCTGCCGGCCTCCGCTCTGGTCGAGCGTGGGGAACTGACGAGCATTTTCGTCGTCGGTTCAGACCAGACTGCCCGTCTCCGCTGGATCAAAGCCGGGCGACGGTTCGACAAACAGGTTGAGATACTGTCGGGTGTAAACGTGGGCGAGCGAGTCCTGCTTGAAGGTGCCCGAGGTGCCGATGGAGCCCTGGTCACTATCGTTGATACGGTGGCGTCACCGACGGCGCGAATACCGTGAAGCGTGTCCCGCAGGCTGGCGGGAGTCGCGAGAAACGCGCGACGGGTCGAGGAGATTGCCGGGACGAGTCCCGCCTTTCACGCACATTTCGCCCGCCCGCATAAGAGACGAATGACGAACGCCATCCCTCTGCGAATGACGTATGACGAATGACGCTTTTGTTTACGGTCTTTCAGGCCGGATCGCTGCCCTCTTCATCGGGAGCAAGCTGACGCCGCTCATCATGTTGGGGGCCTTGTTGCTGGGACTGTTTGCGATCGTTGTGACGCCTCGCGAAGAGGAACCCCAGATCGTCGTCCCTATGGCTGACGTCTGGTTGCCCTTTCCCGGGGCATCGGCCAAGGTGGTCGAGGAGCAGGTGACGAAGCCCTTCGAACGCAAGCTTTCCGAGATCAAGGGCGTGGAGTACGTCTACTCGATCTCGCGTCCCGGCGGTGCCCTGATCATCGTGCGTTTCTATGTCGGTCAGCCGATGGAACAAAGTCTGGTCGATCTCTACGACAAGTTGATGTCGAACCAGGATCTGTTGCCGCCGGGGGCCGAATCCTTTCTCGTAAAGCCGAAGGACGTGAATGATGTCCCGATTGTGACGCTGACGCTGTCCAGCGAGCGGTACGGCGAGTTCGAACTGCATCAGTTGGCCGAACAGGTCTTGGAGGAGGCCAAGAAAGTCGCCGGGACTTCAGGGGGCTTCATCGTCGGCGGGCGCGCGCGAGAATTGCGGGTGCAGATCGATCCGGCGAGATTGAAGGCCTATGCGCTGACGCCGCTTCAGGTGGCCGGGGTCATCCGGGGCGAGAATCGCGCGCTGCCGACCGGCCGGTTCGACAGTCGCAACCAGAGTTTCCTCGTGGAAACCGGACGATTCATCCGGTCACGCGAGGATCTGGAATCTCTCGTCGTCGGTGTGCATGAACAACGGCCGGTCTATCTCAGGCAAGTGGCCGAGGTCAGAGACGGACCGGCCGAGGCGACGAGCTACGTCTGGTTCGGGATGGGCGCCGGCGCCGCCCGTGCAGCGTCGGACATGACACATCAAAGAAACCGTCTCTCATCTCCCCTCTCACCGTTCACGTCTCACGAAGAGTCCGCCGTGACCGTGGCGATCGCCAAGCAGGGCGGCGTCAACGCGGTGGCGGTGGCCGAGGACGTTCTCCGCAAGGTCGAAGACTTGAAGGGCGTGATCATTCCGGCGGATGTCCGTGTCACCGTGACCAGGGACTACGGGGAGACGGCGCGCGAGAAGGCGGACGAGTTGTTATGGCACCTGTTCATTGCCGTCGCCGCGGTGGTCGCGTTTCTCGGAGTCGCGTTGGGGCCGCGTCCGGCCATCGTCGTGTCCATTGCGATTCCCCTTACCCTGGCGTTGACGCTTTTTACCTCGATGCTCATCGGCTACACCATCAATCGCGTGACGCTGTTTGCGTTGATCTTTTCCATCGGCATTCTGGTCGACGACGCCATCGTGGTCGTGGAGAATACCTACCGGCATCTGACGCTGCGTCTGCGGCCCCATCACGAAGCGTCAATCTACGCCGTCGATGAAGTCGGCAACCCGACGATCCTGGCGACATTCACCGTCATTGCCGCCCTGCTGCCGATGGCGTTCGTCTCCGGCTTGATGGGGCCTTACATGCGCCCCATCCCGGTCAATGCATCCATCGCGATGTTCTTCTCGCTGCTGGTCGCGTTTGTGGTGATTCCCTGGTTCTGCCAGACCTGCTACCGGCCGGGAGCAGCCGTGAAGGGGATCGATCACGAAGGAGCCGAAGGAGGGCTGACCGCGCGCCTCTATCGCCGGTTTCTCTCGCCGTTGTTGGCCCATCCGCTGATCGCCTCCGCGTTCCTGGGGATCGTCGGTCTCCTGCTGATCGGATCCTGCCTGTTGTTCTATACCCGCCATGTGGTCGTAAAAATGCTGCCGTTCGACAACAAGAGCGAAATCCAGCTGGTCATCGATATGCCGGAAGGAACGACGTTGGAAGAAACCGCTCGCGCGACCAAAGCCCTGACCGAATCGGTTCGTACGGTGCCCGAGGTACGAGATTACCAGGCCTACGTCGGCACGGCCTCTCCATTCAACTTCAACGGACTGGTGCGCCACTATTTCCTGCGAACGCTGCCGCACGAGGCGGACATCCAGATCAACCTGGTGGCCAAGGACCAGCGCCAGGCCCAGAGCCACGACATTGCACAACGGCTCCGGCCCCAGGTCCAGGAGATTGCGCGCCAGTACGGGGTGAACGTGAAAGTCGTCGAAGTGCCGCCGGGACCTCCCGTGCAATCGGTGCTGGTCGGCGAGATCTATGGCCCGGACTATTCCAGGCAGGTTGCGATTGCGCGGGAAATCCGATCGATGTTCGAATCCGCCCCCGGAGTCGTCGATGTGGATGATTTTATCGAGGCGGATCAGGTCAAATACGTCTTTACGGTCGATCGTGCAAAGGCGGCCCTGGCCGGAATCCCCGCCGAAGACATCGTGAACACGCTGCGGATGGCGCTGGAGGGCATGAAAATCGGATTGGTCCACATTCCCCGGGAGAAGAGCCCGGTGCAGATCGTGCTTCGTCTCCCGTTGGCGGAGCGGACCGGTCTGGAACATTTCGGGGAAATCGGACTCCGCACGAGCGCGGGAGGGATTGTGCAACTCTCCGAACTGCTGACGGTCGAACAGACGATTCAGGACCGCGCGATCTATCACAAGAATCAGAAGCCGGTCGTCTATGTCGTGGCCGACGTGGGCGGCCCCGGCGCGGAACAGGCCGAGAGTCCGGTGTACGGCGTGCTCGGTGTCGGGAAGATGCTGGAGGACTATCGCCTGCCGGAAGGGTACAGAATCGAGCAGTACTACGCTTCCCAGCCCTGGTCTGAGGACAAGATCACGATGAAATGGGACGGAGAGTGGCATATCACCTATGAAACGTTTCGCGATATGGGGATCGCGTTTGCCGTCGCGATGCTGCTGATCTATCTGCTCATCGTCGGACAGTTTCAGTCCTTTCTGACGCCGATCATCATCATGGCGCCCATCCCGCTTACCTTGATCGGGATCCTGCCGGGCCATTGGTTGACCGGCTCATACTTTACGGCGACGTCCATGATCGGATTCATCGCGCTCTCCGGCATCATCGTCCGCAACTCGATCCTCCTGGTGGATTTCATCCAGATCGAGGAGCAGGCGGGCGTCCCGTTGCGCGAAGCGGTCATCAAGGCCGGAGTGATCCGAACCAGACCTATCTTATTGACCGCTGCCGCCTTGATGGTCGGAGCGTTCGTGATCATCCTCGATCCCATCTTCCAGGGCCTTGCCGTATCGCTGCTCTTCGGCGTGGGAGCCTCCACACTCCTGACCCTCATCGTCATTCCGGTGCTCTACTACCATGTCATCGGGAAACCGGTTGATCACAGCCGGTCTTCTGCCGAACCGGTCCTCGGAGACGGGCATGGCGATCTCTCGGAGCATGAACTGGCACGGATCCCCCGCTAAGCCTGAGACTGTCGCTTTTTGCAACAGCCCCGGTTTCCCCTCTGGGGCAAGACACCACTGAGCACGAGGTTCTCCATGACAGGGGTAGTCCAACCGGTGAATTTTCCTACCAGGACGAACGGTCGTGACAGACCATGGATCGGCTCCCTCCTTGCAGTGAAGGCTTCCGCCGGGAGGCCGAAGAACGGCGATGTTTCGAAGCACAACAGGCATGGCATGGCGTCGGGAGCCCGGCAGGGTGCTGCACGCCCTGGGGGGTGGAGCCTGTTTATCCGCTCTCTTGATCGGGACGGCGGTCGCCGCCGACCCTGCAGATATGTCGCCCCCTGAACTTCGGTTGAGCCTGCGCGAGGCCATCGAAGCCGCCATCGACAACAACGTCAACGTGCAATTGCTGAAAGAGCGTATCGCCGCGGCTCAGGCGCAGGCCGACACGAGTCTCGGGGCCTTGTTGCCGAACGTGTCCGGATACGTGAACGGGAGGAACCAGACGGTCAATCTCGCCGCCTTCGGTCTTCCCGCCAACCGGCTTGCTGGTCTGGGCCTCACACGCAGCGTGACCGATCCCTTCGAGGTGTACGACGCGCGCGCGTCACTCGTGCAGAACATTTTCAGTCTCAGCCTCATTCAGCGCTGGCGCGCGTCGCGTGCGGGGGTCGACGTCGCCTCCCTGGAGGCGGAGGTGACCAAACGCGATGTGATGGCGACCGTCGGATTGCTGTACATCGAAGCCTTGCGGGCGGACGAAGCTGTCAAGGCACGGCAGGCCGATATCGAACTGGCCCAGCAGCTGTTCAAGCTGGCCAGAGACCGTAAGACGGCCGGTGTCGCGACCGGGCTCGACGTGACGCGGGAAGAAGTCCAGCTGGAGAACAACCGGCAACGCTGGCTGGTGGCGCAGAACGAGCAACAGAGCGCACGGCTCAACCTGATCCGCGCCATCGGGATCGGCTTCGAGGTGCGCTTGGTGCTCACGGATGAGCTCACGTTCGTGCCGATGGAGGCGCAGCCCGCCGAGCAGGCGCTCACGATCGCGCGCGAACAGCGGCTGGAGTTACGGGCGCAAGAGAACCGGCAGAAGCTGGCGGCGCTCAGCTTGAGTTCGGTCGCCAGCGAACGGCTGCCCTCCCTGTCGCTCAACGGCGATTATGGATGGATCGGGCTAAAGCCGGAGGACGCGTTGACCACGCGCTCCATCGGGCTGACGTTCTCCGTCCCGATCTTCGACGGCGGTCAGCGGGAAAGCCGGATCTCCGAAACCCGCAGCCGTGTGCGGCAGGAATCGATCCGCATGAAGGACGTGTCCGATCAAGTGAATCTGGAAGTCCGGAACGCGATTCTGACGCTGGAGTCCTCTCAGCAGCAGGTCGCGGTGGCGCAGAAGGGGCTGGACCTGGCGGCCAAAGAACTGACCTTTGCGCGCGATCGATTCGCGGCCGGTCTGACGACCAACATTGAGGTGACCAACGCGCAGACCTCTCTGGCGCGCGCCCGCGACAACGTGATCGAGGCGCTCTTCCGCTTTAACGCCTCGCGCATCAATCTGGCTCGTGCCAAGGGAGAGATTGAGAAAGTGTTCTAGTCGTGCGCCAAGCGTGGGAAGTCGCCATGCGTCAGTCGTCAACCGTCAATCGTATAAAGAAAGAGGCTTGTCACTACATCTTCACGTTTGACGAATGACCGTTGACGTTTGACGATTAACAGTGGCGCAACCTCCATGAAACTCGGCCGGAAACAGCTCGGCGTGATGGCGCTCGCGATTCCCGTGGCGATCGGAGTCTATGTCGCGCTCGACCGGTGGATCTTGAACAGCGGCCTGCCGGACGGTTTGATCCAGGCCAACGGCCGTATCGAAGGCGATCATGTGACGGTCGCGAGCAAGTTTCCGGGGCGTGTCCTGGAATTGCGCGTCCGGGAGGGGGCGGAGGTCACGACGGGTCAGGTCTTGATTCGATTGGACGACAGCCAGACCACGGCCCGCGTCGATCAGGCGCGACATGCCGCCGAGGCCCTGGAGGCGCAGGTGCAAGCTGCCCACACGACCCTGGCTATCCTGAACCTTGACGTGCCACTGGCGATCGAACGGGCCGATGCCCAGGCGGCCAAGGCCAAGGCGGCGGTCGACAAAGCCGTTGCGGTCGAGAAGGAAGCGCGTAGCGATGCCCGACGCTTCCGGGAGCTGGCCGCCAAAGACGAGGCGTCTATCCAACAGCGGGATCAAGCCGTCATGCGATGGGAAGTCGCTCAAAAGGACATTGCTGCCGCACGGTCTGCCTTGACTCAAGCCATGAAAGAGCTGGCTCAGGCCGAGCTGGGATGGAAAAGGATTCATGCGAAAGAAGCGGAAGTCGCGGCGTTGGAACGGCAGCGCGATCAAGCCTATGCCGTCCTCGATGAGGCCGAGAGCATCTTCAAGGATTTGACGATCACCGCGCCCACGAACGGAACGGTCACCGCCCGCATGGTCGATGTAGGCGAGGTGGTGGCAGCCGGAGCGCCGCTGCTTGAAGTCGTCGATCTCGACCACCTGTATCTCAAAGTCTACGTCCCCGAGGTGCAAATCGGAAAAGTACGGCTCGATCTGCCGGCCCGTATCTTTACCGATGCCTTTCCGGAACAGCCCTTCGATGCGACCGTCCGCTACATCGCGTCCAAGGCCGAGTTCACTCCGAAGGAGGTGCAGACGCCGGATGAACGGGTGAAGCTCGTCTATGCCGTGAAACTCTATCTGAACGAGAACCCGGACCACCGACTGACTCCCGGTCTCCCGGCCGATGCCGTCATTCGATGGAAGGATGATGTGGCGTGGATGAGGCCGAAGTGACCGTCAATCGTCAAACGTCAAGCGACGGAACGGATCCAACGATTGACGAGCATTCTCGATTGACGGATGACGCTTGACGGATAATGAGACCGACAATGGCCGACAATTCGACGATAGTTCGAGTGGCGGGGTTCCAGAAACGCTACCGCAAGCAAATTGCGGTCGACGGGATCGATCTGGAGATCAGAAAAGGCGAGATCTACGGCCTGATCGGACCGGACGGCTCGGGGAAGAGCAGCCTGATGAAAGCCATTGCGGGTGTGCTGACCTATGACGCCGGTACTCTCGAGGTGTTGGGAACAGTGATCGATTCGGAGTGCGCCGCTGAGTCGGTTAAACCGCGCATGGGGTTCCTGCCGCAAGGCCTCGGACTCAACCTGTACCCCGACCTGTCGGTCGAGGAGAACATCGACTTCTTCGCGCGGCTCAGGTTGGTACCGGAACGGGACTTGGCCGAGCGGAAGGTCCGGCTCCTCGCGATGACGAGGCTCGACAAGTTCCACGATCGGGCCATGAAGCATCTTTCCGGCGGCATGAAGCAAAAGCTCGGCCTCATCTGCGCCCTCATTCACGAACCGGAATTGGCGATCCTGGATGAACCGACGACCGGGGTTGACCCGGTCTCACGTCGGGAGTTTTGGGCTATCCTCGCGGAACTCCTTCAGGAGAGAGGCATGACCGCGCTCGTCTCGACGGCCTACATGGACGAGGCGACCCGGTTCCATCGGCTCTCGTTTCTCTCGGACGGAAAGGTGCTCGTCTCGGGGACTCCCGCCGAGGTCCAGGCGCAGATCTCCGGCTCGATGGTCTCGTTCGAGGCGACGCCGCAGTTGGAAGCGGTCGCGAGGCTGAAGCGGAGCTACGGGCAGGTCGAAGCCCTGGGTCCTCGGCTC
>DASPGL010000153.1:0-6750 GCA_035620635.1 Nitrospira sp.
CCCATTACATGAGCGAAGCCGAACATTGCGACCGCCTCGCCCTGATGTACGCCGGTCGCGTGGTGGCTGGCGGCTCGCCCGCGGACATGAAACAGCAGATGGAACAGGAGGCCGGCCATCTGCTCGAGGTGGCGACGGATCGGCCCATGGCAGCCATCGAGGCGTTACACCAGGCTGGCTGTGCCGAGGCGTCGTTGTTCGGTACCCGGGTACATGTACTCTGCGGAGAGTTGGAACAGGACCGCTCGAGGCTCCTCGACGTGCTCAGTCGCGCCGGCATTGCCGTGACAACGGTCGCCGTTCGCCCTGTGAATTTGGAAGACGTGTTTGTGTATCACATCATGGCGTTGGAACAGGCCGACCGGCGTGCGGGGCGCACGGTGGCCGCATGAACCGGCAGCGCATTGTCGCACTCGCGTGGAAGGAATGGCGGGAAACGGTCCGCGACCGCCTGTTTCTGCTCATGGCCTTCCTGCTGCCTCCGCTTTGGATGGTGGTCTTCGGGTACGGTCTGGTGCTGGATGTCGAGCACGTTCCGTTTGCGGTCCTGGATCGCGACCGGTCGGCGTTGAGCCGCGACTACCTGTACCGGTTCATCGAATCGCGGTATTTCGACTATCGGGGGTCGGTCGGCGCGGAGCAGGAGATTGATCGGCTGCTGAGCGATACGGCCATCCGTATGGCGATCATCGTGCCGGAGCGATTTGAAGAACAGCTCCTGGCGGGCAAGCCCGTCACGGTCCAAACGCTGCTGGATGGAACTTTTCCGCTCCACGCGGATACCGCGAAAGGCTATGTGGTCGCGGTCAACAGTTCCTTCTCCCAGGAACTACTCGCCGACTTCCTCACCCGCACCAGAGGAATCGGGGCGGAAGAAGCGGCCAGGGTTGCGGCGCCGATCTCCCTCGAAACGCGCTACCTCTACAACGAAGAAGTCCGGAGCACCTGGTCGATGGTGCCGGCCTTGATCATGTTTACCCTGATGGTGGCGTCACCCCTGTTGACGGCGTTGGGCGTGGTCCGGGAAAAGGAAACCGGCTCGATCTACAACATCTACAGTTCCACGGTTAGCAAGGGGGAGTTTCTCGTGGGCAAACTCCTCCCCTATGTCCTCATCGCGACGGTCAATGTCGCGGTGCTCTGGCTCTTGGCCGTCTGGCTCTTCCGCGTGCCGTTCAAGGGAAGCGGTGCGGTGTTCTTCGCGGCCTCGCTGCTCTTTGTGCTGTGCAGTACCGGGATCGGAGTCGTCATTTCCCTGCTGGTGCGGACGCAAATGGCGGCGCTGGTCATCACGATCACCATCGCGATGGTTCCCACCCTTCTGTTCTCAGGACTGTTGGTGCCGGTATCGTCGTTGAGTGCTGGCGCCCAAGTGCAGGCGCATTTGTTTCCTCCCATGTACTACACCGATGTGGTGCGGGGGAGCTTTCTCAAGGGGCTGGGCCTGAGAGGCATGTGGACGGATCTGTTGGCGCTGGCCGGGTTCGCCGTGGCGCTGCAAGGAGTGGCCTATGCGCTGTTCACGAAACGACCGACAGCATGATTCCGATCGACGAAGGGAAAGGGATAAACGGTGATGGACGGCCCCGGCGTGATTCCTCGGGCGGTTCGGCTCTGGGTGCTCCGGCTCTTCGTGATGACACGGAAGGAACTGCTGCAACTGGGGCGGGACGTTCCGCTGCTCCTCTTCCTGCTGTACTCCTTCTCGCTCTCCATCTATGCCAGCGGAGCCGGCATCACGATGCAATTGAACAATGCCAGCCTGTTGGTCCACGACGGGGACCACAGTGTTTCCTCTCGCGAGCTGATCCATCGCTTTCAAAAGCCGTATTTTCGCTTTGAGGGAGAAGTCCAGAATCCGGAGGACGGGGTGCGGCAACTGGAGCGAGGAGCGGCCATGGTTCTGCTCGATATTCCGCCGCGTTTTCATGAGGCGCTGATCGGCCGCGAGCCGACCTCAGTCCAGTTGCTGGTCGATACGACCAATGCGCCGCAAGGGCTGTCCGCGGCAGCATACTCGACCCGTATCGTCGGGGGGTTTTCCTTCGATCTCGCGTCGTCCCGATTGGGCGGCGCCTCCGGAGGCCAACGCCAGCTTCCGTTCGTCGAAAGCGCCCACCGGGTCTGGTTCAATCAGGATCAGAAGGAAACGTGGTTCCAGTCGATTTCGCATATCATGCGCATGATCACGCTGTTCGCGTTTCTCCTGCCGGCGGCGGCGCTCGTTCGTGAAAAAGAGCGAGGTACCGTCGAGCAGTTGCTCGTTTCCCCCGTCACCCCCTTGCAGATTATGTTGTCCAAGGTCCTGGCCATGACGCTGGTGATCCTGACCTCCACGGCGCTCGCCATGGCGAGCGTCCTCAAGCCGGTCTTCGGGGTGCCCGTCAAAGGCAGTACCGCGTTGTTTGTCTTTCTGACCGCGCTGTACACGTTCACGACCGCCGGCCTCGGGCTGTTCGCTGCCACGGTGACGAAAAATCAGGCGCAGGTCGGCATGGTCTCGTTGTTGGTGATCGCGCCGATGTTGTTGCTGTCGGGAATCGCGACGCCGTTCGAGTCGATGCCGCCCTGGGTCCAGACTCTCATGGCACTGTCCCCGCTTCGCTACTATGTCGATGTGACATACGGAATCCTGCTCAAGGGAGTCGGGCTGGATCTCCTATGGGACTCCGCGTTGGCGATGGCAGGATTGGGTGCAGTGCTGTTCGGTCTGGGTCTGTGGCGTTTCCGCAAGCAATTGCAGTGAGGGCCGTGCGGGCATGCGGCGTGATCGATAGAGGCGTAACGCGCTGAGGGCCGTTCGGTGGGAAACCATCGTGTGACTGCCGCAAATACATCAGAAAAACCGCTCGTGGCCTATTTCTCCATGGAAATCGGCTTGGATCCCGGCATGCCGACCTATGCGGGCGGTCTCGGCGTGCTGGCCGGGGACACGATTCGATCTGCCGCCGACCTTGAGATTCCCATGGTGGCCGTCACCCTGTTGCATCGGCGCGGGTATTTTTATCAGCGGTTTGATGAACAGGGCCGGCAGTACGAAGAGCCGGCCGCCTGGCCGATCGACGACTTTCTGGAGCCCGTCGAGCCGCGAACCATGGTGGCGATCGAAGACCGGACCCTACAGGTCCGTGCTTGGCGCTATATGGTGAAAGGGGTGTCCGGATTCGAAGTGCCGGTCTATCTGCTGGACACCGATCTCATCGAAAACCAACCGTGGGACCGTCGGTTGACCGACACCTTGTACGGGGGAGACGACTATTATCGCCTGTGTCAGGAGGTGGTGTTGGGGTTCGGCGGTCATGGTATGTTGAGGGCCCTGGGGTATGGCGACATCCCCCGCTTTCACCTTAATGAAGGGCATGCGGCCCTGCTCGTGCTCGCGTTGATCGAAATGGAGCTGACATCCGGCGTGCCGGACAAAGGGGTCACGTCCGACCTCGTCGACCTGGTCCGCGAGCGATGCGTCTTCACCACCCATACGCCGGTGCCGGCCGGACACGATCAATTCTCCGCCGAGCTTGCGCATCGCGTACTCGGCGACCGCCGGTGCGGATGGCTCAAGGCCTGCGGACATGACCGCAGTTTGAATATGACCCAGCTGGCGCTCCGCGGCTCTCGGTTCGTCAACGGCGTGGCCATGAAACACGGCGAGGTCTCCCACAGCCTCTTTCCCGGATATCCCATCCACTCGATCACCAACGGAGTTCATGCCGTCACTTGGGCTGCGCCGTCGTTCCACGCCCTCTATGACCGGCACCTTCCCGACTGGAGACATGATCCACTCTCGCTGCGATATGCCATCGGCATTCCGGCGCGGGAGATTTGGGACGCGCACATGGGCGCCAAACGGGCGCTCATCGACTATGTCAACCGTGAAGTCAATGTCGGGTTTGACCGGGATGTCCTGACGATCGGGTTTGCCCGACGAGCCGCCGCGTACAAACGAGCGGCCTTGATCTTTCATGATCTTGACCGGTTGGCGGGGATCGCCGAACGATACGGCGCATTGCAGATCGTCTTTGCCGGCAAGGCCCACCCCCGTGACGAAGGTGGCAAGGAGATGATTCGGCGGGTCCACGAGGTGCAGCGTCTGTTAAAGGGGCCGGTGCGCGTCGCCTATCTGAGCAACTATGACATGAGTCTGGCCAGGCTCGTCTGTGCAGGGGTCGACGTGTGGCTGAACACGCCATTGCCGCCCCTTGAGGCCTCGGGCACGAGCGGGATGAAAGCGGCGGTCAACGGGGTGCCGAGCTTGAGCGTGCTGGACGGCTGGTGGATCGAAGGTCACCTGGAAGGCGTGACCGGCTGGTCCATCGGTGATCGGATCGAAGCCTGCCTCGAGCCGAGCGGAGGCATGGATGCCTGCCATGCCCAGGCGCTGTATGACAAGCTGGAGCAACAAGTCATGCCGTGCTTTTACAAGGATCGAGACTGTTTTCATGAAATCATGCGGCATGCGATTGCATTGAACGGCGGATTTTTCAATACCCAGAGGATGATGACGCAGTATCTCCACAACGCATACCGACTGGGTGGGAAGTACGTCCGTCGCGGGTGATGGCGGGACCGGACAGAAGGCTGAAGGTGAACCAGTCATGACACAGCCGGCTTCGCCTCCCGTCGCTGGCTCGATGTTGGTGATCAATGGAGGATCGTCCACGCTCAAATTCGCGCTCTTTCGGGCCGGTGACCCTCCCGTTCGTGAACTGTCAGGATCGGTCGACCGAATCGGATCGCCGGATGGGACCCTCAGGGTCGTACGCGGAAGCGCGCACACCGTCGAGCGTCTGACAGTCAGAGTTCCTGATCATCTGGCCTGCATCGAGCCGCTCACGGCCTGCGTCACAGACATGCTTGCGCACAATCCGCTTCGGGCGATCGGGCACAGGGTGGTGCATGGCGGGAGGCACTATCGGGAACCGCGAATGGTTACACCGGTCGTCATGGAGGAGCTGCAGCGATTGAGCCCTTATGATCCGGAACATCTCCCGGCGGAGATCGCGTTGATCAAGGGATTTACGCAACGGTATCCTCATCTCCCCCAAGTCGTCTGCTTCGACACGGCGTTCCATAGCGGCATGCCACCCGTCGCACGCCTCCTGGCTATCCCCAGACGATACGAATCCGCCGGAGTTCAGCGGTACGGATTTCACGGGTTATCGTATGCCTTTCTGATGAAAGAACTGAAACGCGTCGGTGCTCCTCACGAGGCCGACGGCCGCGTCATTCTCGCCCATCTCGGCAATGGCGTCAGTATGGCGGCGGTGAAGGGAGGAAAGGCCGTCGATACCACGATGAGCTTCACCCCCGCCTCCGGCCTCCCGATGAGCCGTCGATCCGGGGATCTGGATCCAGGGCTTGTTGCATATCTGGCGCGGACGGAAGACATGAGCATCGATCGGTTCCATCAGATGGTGAATACCGAGTCCGGCTTGCTCGGTGTCTCGGAACTCAGCCCCGATATGCGCGAGTTGCTCGAGCGGGAACGGAGCGATCCACGAGCAGCCGAAGCCGTAGACCTGTTTTGTTACCAGGCCAGGAAATGGATCGGCGCGTTGGCGGCGGCCTTGGGAGGCGTAGACACGGTGGTGTTTAGCGCGGGGATCGGTGAGAACTCGCCCGTCATTCGCGCGCGCATCTGCGCCGGCTTGGAATTTCTCGGTGTCGACATCGATGGCGCTCGCAACGAGTCCGGGCACCCGGTGATATCGAAGGAAGGCGGCGCCGTCACCGTTCGTGTTATTCATACGGATGAAGAGAGTGAGATTGCTCGGTCCGTCGTCGAACTTCTCAACGCGGACAGCGTAGAAGGGTGAATCGACCATGCGTCGAACGGGCAAGCGGCCGTTAAGCTCCGAATTGCTCAGGAAGCTGAATGCCTATTGGCGGGCGGCCAACTATCTCTCGGTCGGCCAGATCTACCTCTACGACAACCCCTTGCTGAAGAAGCCGCTCTCGCGGGCTCACATCAAACCGCGTTTACTCGGCCACTGGGGGACGACCCCCGGCTTGAATTTCCTTTATGTGCATTTGAACCGCATCATCGAGGAATACGACCTCAACATGATCTATATCGCCGGTCCCGGCCATGGCGGGCCTGGACTTGTCGCGAATGCCTACCTCGAAGGCACCTACAGTGAAGTCTACCCGAATGTTTCGCCGGACGAACCGGGCATGAAACGGCTATTCAAGCAGTTTTCCTTTCCGGGCGGTATTCCCAGCCACGTGGCTCCGGAAACTCCGGGCTCCATTCACGAAGGAGGCGAATTGGGGTACGCACTCTCGCATGCGTATGGTGCGGCCTTCGACAATCCAGACCTGGTTGTGGCCTGTGTGGTCGGCGACGGCGAAGCCGAGACCGGCCCGCTCGCGACGAGCTGGCATTCCAATAAATTCCTCAATCCGGTCACCGATGGTGTGGTCCTGCCCATCCTCCATCTAAACGGGTACAAAATCGCAAGTCCCGCGGTCTTGGCCCGTATCGGTCGCGGCGAGCTGGAGCAGCTCTTTCGCGGCTACGGCTACAACCCGTATTTCGTCGAGGGCGACGATCCGACCGCCATGCACCAACTCCTGGCCATGACGCTCGATGCCGTCGTGCGGGATATCCGGCGAATCAAAGCCGATGCGCGCCGAAATGGCGCCGGGAAACGTCCGTTCTGGCCCATGATCGTGCTTCGGACTCCCAAAGGCTGGACCTGTCCTCCGTTGATCGACGGCGAGCGGACCGAGGATTCCTGGCGCTCTCAT
>DASPGL010000154.1:0-4352 GCA_035620635.1 Nitrospira sp.
AACTTGTCAGCCTATCAGCTTTCTACTGGTCAGCTCTTCGACGATGGATTACCAGGTTTCTGCACGCAAATACCGTCCCGGCACGTTTGACGACGTGATCGGACAACCGCATGTCGTGCAGACCTTGATGAACGCGGTCTCCACGAAGCGCATCGCGCATGCCTATCTGTTTTCCGGCACCCGTGGGGTGGGAAAAACGACAGTCGCACGTATTCTGGCAAAAGCGCTGAATTGCGAACAGGGCCCGACGGACCGCCCCTGCAATACCTGTGTCAATTGTCAGGAAATCACGCAGGGAATCTCCGTCGACGTCATCGAAATCGACGGCGCCTCCAATACCAGCGTGGACGATGTGCGCGAGATCCGAGAAAACATCAAGTTCACCCCCTTCCGCGGCCACTACCGGGTCTATATCATCGACGAAGTGCACATGCTCTCGAATTCGGCGTTCAACGCTTTGCTGAAGACCCTCGAGGAACCGCCGGCGCACGTCGTCTTCATTTTTGCGACGACGGAGGTGCACAAGATTCCCGCGACCATTCTCTCCCGGTGCCAGCATTACAACTTTCGGCGGATTGCACGGACTGAAATCGTTGAGCATCTGCGTGCGGTCGCTCAGCTGGATCAACTCCGGATTGAAGACCGTAGCCTGACGGCGCTCGCACGTGCCAGCGAAGGCAGCATGCGGGATGCGTTGAGTCTGCTGGACCAGGCAATTGCCTTCGGAGGAAAGACGATCAATCATACGGATCTCGAAGTGCTTCTCGGCAGTGTCCCCCAGGAACTGGTGCAGGGCCTGATCAAAGCCCTGTTGACTCAGGACAGCCCTGCGGCGCTCCGTATCCTGGCGAGTGCGCTCGATCAGGGGCATGACCTGCGGGCGTTCTGTGCCGAGACGGTCGAGACTCTTCGCAATCTCCTGGTGGCGGCCGTCGTTCCGGTGGCGGCCGGGTTGCGCGGTTTGATCGAAGTCTCCGAAGAGGATCTGAAACAGTTGGCGATGGATGCCGGAGTCCTGACCCCTGAACAGCTCCAGGAACTCCTGACGATCTTCACCCAGGCGGAGGATTCGCTGCGCCTCAGTGCGCATCCCCGTTTTGTCATAGAGGCTGCGGCGATTCGAGGAACCCGACTGGTGCCGCAACAAGAAACGGGCTTGACTCGGCCTGTTCAAGCCTCGTCGGTCCCTTCCGCCGGCACGACTCCTGCCAGCCGTCCGGGAACCGCAAGGAACGAACCAGCTACTTCTCTCAGACCAGCAACAGCAGTGCCCACTCCGGCCCTGTCGCGCTCGGTCGCGCCTACGGCCTCCGAGCCGCCTCTCACCCAGCCTGCCAGGCCCGCGAAACCGGAGGCACGCAAGGAAGCGGCCCCGGTCTTGAGCCGACAGACTGATGAGTTCGTAGCCAAAGAAGCGATGGCGAGAACTGTTGTGGCTGCTGCTATAACCGGCGGGAAACCGGCGGCTATGAACTGGGAAGCGGTGCAGGGGGAAGTGGCAGGATCGTTTCCGAACATTGCGCCCTTCCTGGAGGCCGGTCGGTTTGTGGGGATGGAGGGCGGTCTCGTCACGATCGGATTTTCCAAACAAGCGACGGTGGCCCGCGCCATGTTAGAGAAAGAGGATAATCTTCGAACCCTCGCCACGCTCTGCGAGCGACAGGCGGGTTGTCCGGTACGGGTTCGTGTCGTGGAGCTTACAGAGACGGACGCGGCAGGGCCGACGATGGCTCAAGTGCGGGCTGCCAAGGAGGAAGGGCAGCGGCTCGTGCTCTTCGAACGTGCGCGGGCGAATCCCACGATCAAGCAGGCCCTCGAAATCTTCGGTGTCGAGTTGGCCGAGGTCCGGAGCGTGGCCCAGAAGGAGGCAGACGAATGAAGAACCCGTTCGGCAATATGGGCGCGATCCTCAAGCAGGCCCAGGCCATGCAGGAACAAATGGCCAAGCTCCAGGAACAGGCGGCGTCCAAAACCACGAGCGGGACGGCCGGCGGTGGCATCGTCACGGTGACGGCAAACGGCGCCATGCAGATTGTCAGCGTGACGATCGACCCCGAGGTGATCAAAAGCGGCGATGTCGACATGCTCCAGGATCTGGTGATGGCGGCGACGAATGAGGCGCTGCGAAAGGCCAAGGAATTGATGGAAGGCGAAATGAAGGCTCTCACCGGCGGTATGAAAATCCCCGGCTTGTTTTAGCGATGGCGGTCGATCAACAGGGCTTACTGGCGAGATTGGTCAAGGAACTTGTCCGGCTCCCCGGCGTCGGCCAAAAAAGCGCGCAGCGCCTGGCCTTTCACCTCATGAAGGCCGAACGAGAAGAAGCCCTGCGCCTGGCGGAGGCCATTCGGGCGGTGAAAGACGGATTGGCGTTCTGCCGGCAATGCCGCAATATCGCCGAGGGTGAGCTCTGCGAATTTTGCCTCGACTCCCGGCGCGACCACACAAAAATTCTTGTCGTTGAAGAGCCGAGCACGCTCTATGCTGTGGAGCGGGCCGGCGCATATCGGGGCCTCTACCATGTTCTGTTAGGGGCACTCTCTCCGCTCGACGGTGTCGGTCCTTCGGACATCCGCGTGGAGGAGCTGGTCGAACGCGTGAAAGCCGGCGGAGTGGAAGAGATCATTCTTGCCACCAATCCCACCATCGAAGGAGAAGCGACTGCGATCTACCTGACCAGGCTGCTCAAGCCGTTGGGGGTCCGGGTCTCGCGCATCGCCTACGGGATTCCCGTCGGTATGGATATTGAGTATGCCGATGAGGTGACGTTGCTCAAGTCCATCGAGGGGCGACGAGATTTGTAATCCTACAGTCACATCTCACCCGTCTCCCCGTTGACCCCTTCTCCATCAGACTGGTATAGTCACCGCTTGTCTCTGCAGCCCGGGATTGTCGGAAGACCATGAAAGCGCGTGCGACCGCCAAACGCTCTGTTTCAACCAAACCATCGGACGCGGTTGCCGCGATGCGTCCGGTCGGTAAGAAGAGATCGAGAGGCAAGGCGGACAAGTATCCCGATATCCGACGTGACCTTGAGCGGCAACGCTTGGCCATCTTGGAGGATGCCGGAGAGATCTTGACCAACCGGCCCGACCTCGAAGCATTTCCCGATGTCAGTGACCAGGCGTCGGCTGAAGTCGACCAGAACTTTTCCATGCGGATTCGCGATCGCGAGCGCAAGCTGCTCAAGAAGATCGACGAGGCGCTGGAGCGGATGAACGCCTCGACGTACGGTGTCTGTGAGAGCTGCGGGGGAGACATTCCCTACAAACGTCTCAAGGCGCGTCCTGTCACCACCCTCTGTATCGAGTGCAAGACGCTCCAGGAAAAGGAAGAGCAGTCCCGCCGCTGATTCGGAGGGTCGGCATTAGCCAGACCTTCGTGGTTCCGTCTCAACGGTCATACTGTCACTGGTGAGATCACGACGACATCCGATGTCGGCTATCGCTTGAGGGCCTCAATTCGCCCACGGGCGTGGGCGGCGCGGGCCTCTTCTTCGGGGATGCCTGCCACCAGGGCGAGGAAGGTTTCGTACTCCCCGATCGCCCGCTTGGTGTTAATGTCTTCGTACGCCTCCGCAAGGTTATACCGGGCCACGGCGTAATTGGGACGCAGAACAACGGCTTTCTCAAACAGCCCCAACGCCTCGGACTTCTCTCCCAGTTTGACATGGACCGTGCCGAGGTTGTTCAGCACCTCCGGGATGTTGGGCCTGATAGCGAGGGACCGCAGCAACTCTGCTTTTGCCTTGTCGTACTGGCTCTTGCCTGCCCACGCGAGACCCAGTTTATGGTGCGCCTCGGCCATCCACACCTTGTTGGTAAACCCGCTGACGGTCGATTTTTGATAGGCATCGACGGCGATGTCGTAGTTCTTATCGCCGCAATAGGCCAGCTGGGCGACCTGCCCGCGGGCGAATTGCTGCAGCGACAGGAACGGTTCCTTATCCTCGCTTCCCTGGCTTTCCATCTTCTGCCCGCCCTTGCCTCCGGGCGGATTTCTGAGCCGGTCCATAAACTCGCGCCGGTAGGGGGAGAACAACCGCACGTAGGGATCGACGGTGAAAGAGGCTTGGAGCAGGATCGGATGGTCCCGTAATCCAGTCACCAGGTATTGAGTCGTACTTTTCTCGGTCCCGGTTTCCAGGATACTGCTGGTGTCCATCTTTGCCTTCGCCTCTAACTGGGAGACATTCAGGTAAAACTCCAAGACCGGTTTCAACAGAGACAGAGTGCGGCGAAGCGCAGGATAGGGCTCCAGGTCCAATCCTTTGGGAAACGTGAAGAGGGCGCCGACCAACAATCCGTCTTCATCGAAGAAATATGACTCGTCTCCCTGTGAGGCGCTGCGCC
>DASPGL010000155.1:0-8106 GCA_035620635.1 Nitrospira sp.
CTCGAAGGAGACGAATTGGCCTGGCGTGAAGATGATCGTTTTCGGCTCGCGCAGCCGCAAATCGATCTGCCGCACATCGTGCGTCAGATCTTTGACCGCCTCGACTCGCGCGATAAATGAGGAAACCGGCATCGCAACCGAATTCTAACAGGATGCCGAAAATGCCCGCCAGCCCCGCGACCGGTTCTCTCTGACACTCCGCGTTTCCCGCGTATCTCACGACGTCCTGTTATCTGAACCCCACAACCATGCCGTCGGGCCCGGCCAAGCGCTCAACGCGCGTGCGGCGGAACCCCACCTCGCTCATCCACCTGCGACAGTCCGCGCCGGTAAAGTCGAACCCGCCGTGAGTTTCGATGAGCATGTTGAGACTCATGAGCAGGCCGAAGGCATTCCGTTCGCGCGCATCGTCGATCAGCGCCTCATAGATGATCAGCGCTCCGCCCGGCGGCAAGGCATCGTAGGCCTTGCGGAGGAGTAGCAGCTTCTCTTCAAGATTCCAGTCATGGAGAATATGTCCCATGATCAGGACCTCGGACTCCGGCAGCCGATCGTTGAAGAAATTCCCCGGATGGAACTGCAGCCGGTGCGCGACGCCCCGCGCCCGTGCATAGGCCTCGAAGACCGGCTTCACGACCGGCAAATCCATTCCCGATCCCGTCAGGTGTTTGTGCGCCAATGCGATCTCGACCGCCACCCCGCCCTGGGCGCAGCCGACATCCGCGAAGGTCCGGTACTGCTTCCAGGGAAATTTCTTGGCGATGGCCTGCGCGGACCCGAGGCTGAGGCCGGTCATGGCCTTCAGAAATCCTTCCAGCCGTTCCGGATCGGAGTACAGGGTGCCGAAAAAATCATAACCGCTCTTCGCTTCGTTCTGAGGGTTTCCCGTCCGCAACGCTTCGGTCAGCGAGCCCCAGAATCCGTAGAGGCGGGCGTTGGACATCTCCAGAATGCCGCCCGCATAGGATGGCTTGGTCCGGTCGAGAAACCGCGCCGTCTCCGGCGTATTGGCATAGCGGCGGCCGCTTCGCTTCAACATGCCCAAGGCCACGAGGGCATCGAAAAAATCGCGGGCGCCGCGAGGATGGAGCCGAAGCCGGCTGGTCAAAGCTGCCGCGTCGAGCGGACCTTTGGCCAGCTCCGTGAACAAGCCGAGCTCAACGGCGCTGAGCAGCGTTTTGGAGCCCCAGAACGCCGTCCCGAGCTGTAGAATTTTCGCGGGCGTCAACCGGGGTTTGGCCACGGTCATCCTCCCCTCATAAGAACAACACCCAGGCCCGCCGGAGTTACATCCCGCGGGCCTTCGTCGCGCACCGAGCCCTGCCGATCCTGTTACGTCTCCATCATCTCCAGCCGCGCATCGAATTCATGGCCGCAGGCCGTGCACCGGATGCAATCCGATTCGACCGTGAACTCGTCGCTCCGGATCCCCATGCCGCCACAATCAGGGCAGCGGGCGAGATGGACCCGCTGATCGTCGACTGTTTCGTAACGCGCTCCGCGGAAGCAATACACGAGCTTACCGTCGAGCACCCAGGGACGTCCGCTGTCATCTGTCACCGGCAGCGCAAGATAGTGATGGTTCACATAGGCTTCCACTTCCTGCAGGTTGGCAAACCCGCCCTTGATCAACCGGCCGCTCACGGCATCATAGAGTGCGGTTCCATTCGTCACGGCTTTTGTCGGACCCATACCCCACCTCCGTTCTGAATCGGAGCCGATGGTTTCTGGACACACCGATATCTCGTCCAAGGGAAAGCGTATCCAGCGGGGAACGCAGGACTAGCGAGAACGGTGCGACGGGACCGGGGGATGTTGCCGAGACAAGCCCGCCTTTCGCATGCGTTTCATCCTGACCGCCCCATGCGATACGAACAGCGTGCGATTAGACGACGCCGGAATAATATCGAAGGATATTCGAGACCGAGATCATCCCGATGATCTGCCCGTCTTGTGTCACCGCCAGGTGCCGCGTGGCCTGCTCCTTCATCAGCCGGACCGCTTCGATGATCGGACGATGGCCTTCGATGCCGATGACCGGCGCGCGCATGCAGGCCTTCACGAGAGTGCGGCCGGGATCGAACCCGTTGGCCACGACCTCGCGCGCCAGAGCCGAATCGGTCAGGAGACCCACGTAGGATTGGTTGCTGGTCACCAGGAGGGACCCTGTTTTCCACTGTTGCATCAGCTGTGCGGCCTCTCGCAGCGTGGCGTCCTGCGACACGCTCCGAAGCTCGCTGGTCATATGTTCGGCGATTTGCGGTCCGATGAGCGTTTGCCCGACCTTGGCCTTCTTCGGCATGGCAGACCGGCGCGCTTCCAATTCCGCCACGCAACTTTCCAGCACGCGGCTGCGCTGCAGCAGACTTTGCCGCTGATTCTCCATCGAGGTGCCTTCCGGCGCTTCGTCCGTCATATTGACCAAGCCGCCCGCCTCGCCCAGTTCGGCATACTCATAGGCATGCAGCAAGTCCGAGGCTTGTCCCAGCAGGTCTGCGATCAGTCGTTCGGTCTCCAGGTCAAATTCCTCCAGACTGCGCGACGGTCTCCCTTTGCCAAGAAACTGGGCCAATTCGGCAAGCTGCTTCCGCATGCGATCGATGCTTCGATCGAGTGACATCCGTGAGGTTGAGGGAGCGGTGCGGGCGACCATAGCACCTCCTATAAGTGGGGATGAGCGGGGGTGAGTGATCTTACGCCTTGCCCACGGGGGAGGCAAGCGGCTGAGGCGACGATTGGCTAGTTGATGTGCGGGGGTGGCGGCGAGACGACGAATCAGGGGCCTGACCGGTCTTCCCTGCATGCATTGACCGAGCACCACCCTTAATTGTCGCTTCAATATGGATTTGTGTGCGACGTCAGTGAGCAAGAAGGCCGATCAGGCCACTCGATTCCTCTACTCTCTTGGTTCCTCAATCGGCCCCGCCCACTCCCCTTTGGCGAGCGACACCTCCTGATACCCTCCATCCGGCCATTGAAACTGCCCCGCCTCATCCACCTGAACAATAAAGGGGTCGGCCTCGTGCGCTGGCCCGCGGAACCAATACCAGCCAGGTGCGGCAGGCTTCGTTTTCGTCCAAGTCAACATTGCTGGCAAGTCGGCTCCTTTTCGTGTACGCGCGAGTCTGTTACAGTCCCGTGTGCGACTCCGCACCCTATCATGGACCGACTGCCAATAGAAGATGTGCTCGAACCGCTCAGGAACGCGCTGACGACCTGGCATAATGCAGTGTTGACCGCGCCGCCCGGAGCCGGAAAAACCACCCGGGTTCCACTCGCGCTCCTCGATACCCCCTGGCTCCAGGGCAGGAAGATGCTCCTGCTGGAGCCGCGTCGCTTGGCCGCCCGCGCTGCAGCCCACCGGATGGCCGTCACGCTCCGTGAATCCGTCGGCCAGACCGTCGGCTACCGGATGCGCCTGGATACCAAGGTCGGCCCAACGACGCGCATCGAAGTCGTGACGGAGGGGATTCTCGCGCGACTCCTGCAACAGGATCCCTCGCTCGCCCAGTACAGCCTGATACTGTTCGATGAATTTCATGAGCGGAGCCTGCAGGCGGATACGGGGCTGGCCCTCTGCCTGGAAGCCCAACGGCTGTTTCGCCCGGACCTCCGGCTGCTCGTCATGTCGGCCACGCTGGACTGCGGACCGGTCGGCGACCTGCTGAATCACGCTCCGGTGATTGCCTGTGAAGGCCGGATGTTTCCTGTGGAGACGCGCTACTTGGACCAGCCGCTGGCCGGCCGGCTCGACACGGCACTCACGCAGATCATCCGTCGCTCCCTGGTGAGGGACCGGGGAAGCCTGCTGGTGTTCCTGCCTGGGATGGCCGACATCCGGCGTGTCGAACGCAGCCTATTCGACCTGTCGCTCGGCCCGGAGATCCTCATCGCGCCGTTGCACGGTGATCTGCCGCAAGCCGCGCAGGAGGCGGCTATTGCTCCCGCCGCCTCCGGTACCAGGAAGGTGGTGCTCGCCACGTCGATCGCCGAAACCAGCCTGACCATCGACGGCATCCGCGTCGTGATCGATACGGGCCTGCTCCGTCTCCCGCGATTTGATCCCCGCTCAGGTCTGGCCAGGCTGGACACGATTCGCGTGACGCAGGATTCCGCCGAGCAACGTCGCGGACGGGCCGGCCGCCGGGAGCCGGGGATCTGTTATCGCCTCTGGACCGAAAAGGAACAGGCGACACTGGCCCCGCGGCGTCCGCCGGAAATACTGGATGCCGATCTGGCACCGCTTGTTCTGGGGTTGGCGCAATGGGGCACGAGCGATCCCTTGGAATTGTCCTGGCTTACCCCGCCTCCGTCCGGGTCCCTGGCACAGGCCAGAGAGTTGCTGATACGCCTCGGAGCCCTGGATGCAGCAGGCCGCATCACCCCGCACGGAAGACAGATGGCTACTCTGCCCGTGCATCCGAGACTGTCGCATATGTTGCTGAAATCCGTCCCGCTGAAACAGGCCGCCATTGCCTGTGACCTTTCCGCGCTTCTCGGCGAGCGGGACTTTCTGCGTGAGTCTTCCGGCGCACGACAGACCGATCTTCGACTCCGGCTCGATGCCCTGCGCGATGATCGTGATCGTGTCGCAGGAGCCACGATTGACCGAGGAATCATCCGACGGGTGAAACGGACGGCGGAGCTTTGGAGAAAGCACCTGGGAATCCGCGCTGACACGCGGCAGCCTGACAGGCAGGAAGAAATCCATCGTGCCGGGCCGCTGCTTGCGCTGGCCTATCCGGACCGGATTGCTCAGCGTCAACCGGGCCGCGATGCGCGCTATCTCCTGACGAATGGGCGAGGGGCGCTCTTCGCGAACCCAGACCTGTTGGCTTCGGAGCCGTATCTCGTGATTGCCGACCTGGATGCCGGATCCCAATGGGCACGCATCAACCTGGCCGCTCCACTGTCCCTGGACGACATCGGCCAACTCTACAGCGACCAGATTGTCGACCGTGAGGTGGTTGTCTGGGATGAACGGGCCCAATCGGTCCGCGCTTCGCGACAACGACGACTCGGCGCGCTCGTGCTGTCGGAACAGGCCCTGTCCCACCCCGATCCCTCCCTGATCGCGGAAGCGCTGTTGGACGGGGTGCATCAGGCCGGTGTGGCATCACTGGCTTGGACACGGGAACTACACCAGTGGCGTGCGAGGGTCCGGTTTCTCAAACGGGTGGAGGGCGCCAACTCACGCTGGCCGGATCTGTCGGATGACACCTTGCTGCGGACCCTCCACGAGTGGCTGGGTCCCTATCTGAATGGTATGACCACGCTCGAGCGAGTGCGGCGTCTTGACCTCTCCCAACCCTTGCAAGCGTTCCTCAGCCGGGACCAGCAACGAGACCTAGACCGCCTCGCTCCGGCCCATCTGACGGTGCCGAGCGGATCGAAGATTCGGATTGACTATGACAGCCCAGATCTCCCCATCTTGTCCGTGCGCCTCCAGGAAATGTTCGGCTGCAAGGAGACGCCGCGCGTGGCGAACGGAACGGTTCCCGTCATGCTGCATCTGCTGTCTCCCGCCGGACGACCGGTCCAAGTCACCCAAGACTTAACCAGCTTCTGGGCGACGACCTATCGACACGTGCGCAAGGAGCTGCGTGGCCGCTATCCCAAACATCACTGGCCCGAGAATCCGCTGACCGCCCGGCCCACAGCGAAGATACCACGGCGGACTCCGTAACTCCTCTTCCGTATTCGCAGCAAAGAGTACGCGTCTTCCTCTCGACTTCCGATCAGACGAGCCCGGTCGACCGGTGTTCAATCCCCACCGGGGCTCGAACCATGCCTGGGTGCAAGCACCACCCCTTACCTTGCGAGCCTGATCCGCAGAGGGTTCGGACATCATGTATTTTCTTGGCGGGTGGTGCTCGTCACGATATCGTAAGCGCAGCGACAGGAAGAAGGAAGGGACTCCTTGATGCGATCCTATGACATGCTGGTGGTCGGAAGCGGACCGGCCGGACAGAAAGCGGCGATCCAGGCAGCGAAACTGTCCAGACATGTCGCAATCATAGAGAAAGCGCCGCAACTAGGCGGAACCTCCCTCAACACCGGCACCTTACCCAGCAAGACCCTCAAGGACACCATCGAGTACTTCCACGGCCTTGCACGGCGAGGATTTCCCCATCTGGGCGCGGAGTTCGCCGGACGGGTCGCTCTGCCCGACCTGATGGCGCGAAAAGACCAGGTCATCAAGACAGAAGTCGCCGTGATCACCGACCAATTGCAACGCAACGGCATCGAAGTCATCCAGGGCACAGCCGGCTTTGTCGACCCGCACACGCTGAGCGTGGCGCGGTGGGATGGACGAGTCGATCATGTCCGCGGTTCGGTCATCGTCCTGACCACCGGATCACGACCATGCCGCCCCTCGGAGATTCCGTTCGACGACCTGACCGTCTGCGATTCCGACTCCATTCTGAACACCAGAAAACACCCGTCCAGCATCATTGTCATAGGCGGTGGCGTCATCGGGACAGAGTATGCCTCGATGTTTGCCGCCTTCGGGATCGGAGTCACCCTCATCGACCGGCGAACTCAGTTATTGCGGTTCCTGGATCAGGAAATCGTGCAAGCCCTCGACTCCCAGATGCGGCACAACGGTGTCTCCATGCGGCTGAGTGAAGACCACCTGAACATCACCCTCAATGGTCACGGGCATCCTGTCGTCCGACTTCACGATGGCGAGACTGTGACGGCTGACATGCTGCTCTACACCATGGGGCGGATCGGCAATACGGAAGCGTTGAATCTCGCCGCAATCGGCCTCACAACGGACAAGCAAGGTCAGCTCCAGGTCAACGACCATTACCAAACAGCCCTCCCGCACATCTACGCCGCGGGGGATGTCATCGGGTTTCCGGCACTTGCGGCTACTGCCATGGAACAAGGCCGTCTCGCGGCCTGTCACGCCTTTCAGGTATCCGACGCGCATGAGATCAAGGTGATTCCGTACGGCATCTACAGCATTCCGGAAGTCTCGATGGTCGGGAAAACCGAGGAGGAGCTCACCACCGCCGGGGTGACCCACGCCACCGGGCGGGCCTATTACCGGGAAATGGCGCGAGGCCACATCAGCGGCGATCTCCATGGTCTCTTGAAAGTGATCTTTCACCGCGACACCCGCGTGCTCCTGGGCGTTCACATCCTTGGACCAGGCGCCACAGAATTGATTCATATCGGACAATCGGTCCTTACCTATGGAGGAACTGTTGAGTATTTCGTCCATAACGTTTTCAATTACCCCACCATGGCTGAATGCTATCGCACTGCGGCGCTCGACGGGCTTAATCGGCTCCACCACCATCCCCATCCGATTTGATCACAGCACGACGCCTCCTCACTCGACCGTATTCCCCAGAGAAGCCACACACTCGACGCCCTGTGGTCCGGCAGACCGATGTGCGGGAGAGAACTGGCCTGCTGTTGTCGTCTTGCGACAGGATCAGGTCGGGGAATGTCGGGAAAGAGGTCTTGAGGAGTACTCGACAGGAGAGTGCTTGGTCTCGCGGACAGGAAGGAGCCGGCGCACGGGTCCTCCCGGTTTGTTCTGATAACGGGCGACGAAGAGTTCGCTTACGCTGCGGGCCTGCTCTTCCGCTTCTGCTCTAGTCGAAAAACGCTGCTCTCCCACCTGCCACCAGACGGTCGCACTCATCGCCTCTCCCAACAACTCCGTCACCGATACCTTCAGCACCTTGGCCAATCGCACCAAGGTGCTGAGGGACGGATCATGTTGGCCGGACTCCAATTTATTCAGATAGACGCGCGCGAGCCCGGCATTAACCGCGAGCTCTTCCTGCGTCAGGCCCCGGCCGGTCCTGAGACGCTGGAGTTGCTTGCCGAACCGCTCGATGGCGCGCATGGTGCCTTAACAGAGAGAGATGTTCTTGTTCGTCAGGGGACCGATGTGGGAAGAGCCTACACTCTTCCTCATGTGGACGGCAACCCGCCGGCGCAGGAAGCGCCGGTTGAGGATGACGCATCTGAGATAGGACGAACAGACCGTCTGCGTCACGTCGGAATGTCGCGGGTGCCGTCGTAGGAGGTGAGGGATTGGAAGGAGAACTTCAGCACGTCACCGTCCCGCACCGGGGAATC
>DASPGL010000156.1:0-4135 GCA_035620635.1 Nitrospira sp.
CCGTTTTCCGTTCTTCCGACGTGTCCCCGCCCGGATGATCGGTCTCGGTGTCCGGCCGGAACATGTGCGGTCGCCTTCCATCTGATCGGTCACAATCGTTCCAGAGAGACGAATACCAATTGATTGCAGGTAGGGACCGCATTATCCTGCGCCCGTGGTCCTCTGGTTCGTCATCATCTATCTGCTGGTGTCAGTCGGCATCGGCCTCTTCGCCGCCACCCGGGTGCAGAACTCCAAGGATTTCGCCGTCGCGGGGAGAAGTCTTCCCCTGCCCGTGGTCACGGCGACCGTGTTTGCGACCTGGTTCGGTGCCGAAGCCGTTCTCGGTATCTCGGCCACCTTCGTCAAGGAAGGATTGAGAGGCGTCGTGGCTGATCCGTTCGGGTCGAGCATGTGTCTGATGCTCGCGGGGCTGTTCTTCGCGCCACGCCTCTATCGACTCAATATCCTGACGGTCGGGGACTATTACCGGTTGCGGTACGACCGCACGATCGAAACCCTCTGCACGCTGTGTATCGTGGCCTCGTATCTCGGGTGGGTCGCGGCGCAGTTCAAGGTGTTGGGGCTCGTGCTCAACGTTGTGACCGATGGCGGGATCAGTCAGCCGGTCGGGATTGTCATCGGTGCGGTGATCGTGCTGACCTACACGACGTTTGGCGGAATGTTCTCCGTGGCGATTCTGGATTTTGTTCAAATCTCTGTCATCATGGGAGGCCTGCTCTATATTGCCTCCATCGTGAGCGGCCTGGCAGGCGGAGCGAGCGCGGTGATCGAGCACGCGGCCGCCGCCGGCAAGCTGGATTTCTTTCCGCCGGCCACGCTGGCGGGGTGGGTGCCCTTCATCGGCGCCTGGATGACGATGATGCTGGGGTCCATTCCTCAGCAGGATGTCTTCCAACGAATAACGTCTGCAAGGGACGAAGGTACGGCCGTGCGCGGGTCGCTGCTCGGCGGAACGCTCTACTTCGGGTTCTGCTTTGTGCCGATGTTTCTCGCCTATACGGCGACGCTGGTGGATCCCGTGAAATTCGGGGCATTGTTGGAGCAGGATTCGCAACTGGTGCTGCCGACGCTCATCGTCCAGCATACGCCTGTGGCGGCCCAGATCGTATTCTTCGGGGCCGTCCTCTCGGCGGTCATGAGTTGTTCGAGCGCGACGCTGCTGGCTCCGTCGGTGGCCTTGAGCGAGAATGTGATCCGGCCGGCGTTCTCTCGGCTGAACGATTCGGAGTTTCTTCGTTTGATGCGCATCGTCTTGGTCGGATTTGCCGGAGTGGTCTTGGTCATTGCGCTCTGGTCGGATGCGACGATCTACAAGCTGGTGGTCAATACCTATAAGATCACACTGGTGGCTGCGTTCATCCCGTTGTTCGCGGGGCTCTACTGGAAACGGGCGACCGCCCGGGGGGCCCTGTGGGCCATCAGCGCCGGGGTGACGAGCTGGATGGTCTTGGAACTGCTTGGACCGGCCGATCCCGTCTGGCCGCCGCAGCTCATCGGCTTCTTCCTGGCGGCGGCCGGAATGACTCTGGGATCGTTATGGCCGGAACAGAGAGCCGGTGACGCTACCCCTGCGGGGCGTTGAGGGACCAGGCGCGTTTTGCTTCGAGTTCAGCCCATCGTGCATAAAGTTGGTCCACGGCGGCTTGCGCGGTTTCGAGCGCGGCATAGCGGGTGCGGAGCGCCTCGGCATCGGCCACGATGGCGGGATCTCCGGCGGCCGCCTGACAGGCCGCCACGGTCGCTTCCGCCTGGACAATCCTCTGCTCGATGGTGTCCCACTCCTTGTGCTCCCGATAGGTCAGCCCCTTGCGTGTGAGAGCAGGTGAAGCTTCGCGGCTCGCGGCCGAGGAGCCTCTCCGTGAACCGGAGTCCGGTGGCGGCTCGGCACTCGTTTCCCGCGCTTGTGCCGTCTCCCACTGCGCATAGTCGGCGTACCATTGTGCGTTGCCCCGGCCGTCCAAGGCCAGGAGCACGGTGGACACCCGGTCCAGCAGCCACCGGTCATGGGTGACCAGGACCAGCGCGCCGGGAAACTCCAGCAAACTGTCTTCGAGGACATCCAGCGTCGGGATATCGAGATCGTTGGTAGGCTCGTCGAGGATCAATAGGTCGGCCGGTTGGAGCATGAGCTGCGCGATCAGCAGGCGGGCCTGTTCGCCGCCGGACAGCCGGGCAACCGGCAGATCCAATTGCTCGGGCCTGAAGAGGAACCGTTTGGCCCAGGATGCGAGGTGCACCGACCGGCCCTGATACACCACGGCGTCACCGTGCGGGGCAAGAGAACGGCGGAGAGTGGTCTGTTGGTCCAGTGAATCACGATGTTGCTCGAACATGACCACGCGAAGTGTGTCGGCGCGGATGAGCGTGCCGGAATCCGGAGCGAGGGCTCCGGCCAGAAGTCTGAGCACCGTCGTCTTGCCGCTGCCGTTGGGCCCCAGGAGACCGAGGCGCTGGCCCGGCCCGAGCTGCACATCGAGGTCGCGCACGACGGGTCTGTCGCCCCATGACTTGCCCAGCTTCGTGCCCACCAGCAATTGTTTGGATCGTCGCCCCGACGAGGTAAAGTCGATGCCCGCCGTGCTCTGTTCCCGGCGCGCTTCGATGCCGTTCAACTCCTCGATCAATCGCCCGGCTGAATCGATCCGCGATTTCGCTTTGGTCGTGCGGGCCTTGGGCCCTCGACGCAGCCATTCGACTTCTCGGCGCACGCGATTGGCCAACGAGGCCTGATAGTCCGCTTGTGCCGCGAGCACGGCGTCACGTTGTTCGAGGAAATCACTGTAACTTCCCCGGGCTTCGAATACCCCCGTGGGGTAACAGCGGTTCAGCTCCAGCATGCGCGAGGTGATCGATTCGAGGAAGCGGCGATCGTGGCTGACGACGAGGAAGGCCCGCGCAGCGCTCTTCAAGAGCGACTCAAGCCAGAGAATGCCCTCGACATCCAGGTGGTTCGTCGGTTCATCCATCAGCACAATGGCCGGCTCGAGCAGGAGGGCACGGGCGATGGCGAGCCGTTTCTTCCACCCGCCGGAGAGTGTGGTCACTGGCTGATCGGACCGGGGAAAGTCGCCGATGCTGATGGCCTTGGCGATGCGGTCTCCGTACTCATGAGGGTCGAAGCCTTCGTCGATGAGCGCCTGCGACAGCACGTCTTCGATGGTCTGAACGGCCGGGAGGGACGGTTCCTGCGGCACGTACCCGAGCCGTACGTTTCTGCGCACCGTTCGGGTGCCGCCGTCCGGCTCTTCAAGCCCGGCCAGAATCTTGAGCAGTGTCGACTTGCCGGAGCCGTTGGGGCCCACCAGGCCGACACGATCGTAGTCACTGAGCGTGAACGACAGGCCGGTGAACAGGGGTTTTACCCCGAAGCGCTTGGTGATGGATTCGCAACTGAGCAGGACAGTCGGCGGCATAGGTGTCCGGAGAATACTCCAGTGGACTTCGCGATGGGACGATCAGGCAATCGGGCGGGGCCGTCGTGATTGCTCAGCTCATCGATCGCTCTCAGTGTAGCAAGGACCGTGATGAGCTTGCCAGACGCAAGGGCGGGAGGCAGACGCTCCGGTGAGTGTGCCTCTCTGGGCACATGCCGGGTGGGTGGAGGACATTCTCCTCAGGTGTGGCCAGCGTGACGCCGAATCCATCCGGTGGAGACGGCTCTAAGCCGCACGGGCAATAAAAGATTCCATCCCCAGATGGACTTCGTCGTCCTGGTAGTCGGGCTCCGCGGTCCGGAGCGCCGCTGCCTGCTGCAGCTGGGCGAGTCGCCGTTGCTCGATCACCGGATCATGGACATGCCCGCAATTCATGCAGCGGTACCCTGTCGCCCACATGTGTCCCGTGGTGCCTTCAAAATCCAGGAAATGATCCCTGACCATCAGTCCGTGACATCGGGAGCAGTGCATAATGGCTCTCCTTCGTTGCAAATCCGGGCACTCGTGACTGTTATGAGTAGAATAGCGAAGTCTCTGGAGGACGGTAGATCCATAGGAGGTACTTCGGAAGGGGGGCATCGAGGGGGGCAACCCTTGGTGTCGAGCTTGGCAAAGCTGTCTCGCCACACTATGATGGCGTGCTGTACGATCAAGACGCTCCGTGCATCGAACATTCCAAAGGAGGTCGGGTTGATGAA
>DASPGL010000157.1:0-13214 GCA_035620635.1 Nitrospira sp.
CAGCCGAGCCGCGACTGCAGAGTCGTCATCGGCGCCTCATCCAGCTGATCGAATTCATCGTCAGTGCCTTCACTACAACTTTCCAGTCCCTGCTTGACGATCACGTGACAGGTCGAGCAGGCACAGACCCCCCCGCACACATGCTCCAACTCCACCCCGTTCCCCATGGCGATATCGAGGAGGCTGCCGGGTAAACCGGTCTGACCGTAGGGGATCTTGGCCGGATCAACCTCCACTTTTGTCACCCTTCCCTCAGGCGATACAAAGGTGACCGAGTAAGGCTTCTGAGGAAGTTCATACTCCGCTTTCTCTATATAAGGGTTCGTTCCGCCCATAAACCTCTTCCTTTCTGGATCACCCTGAGCTAGCCAGAGAATCAATGATTGACAGTCGCAAGATCACGGTGGTAATCTTAGTCCGACCAAATACATCGGAGATCATTATAGTCCCCGATTAGAATAATCGGCAATAGCCATGTTGAAGATTTCAAAAAAGGCTGACTACGCATTGATGGCGCTCCAGCACATCGCTTCCGTCCAATTCGGAGACGTGACGCCGGGCCGCGTGGTCAACACCAAAGAAATCGCCGAAGAATACAACATTCCGCTTGAGCTGCTGGCCAAGGTACTCCAGGCTTTGGCCAAGAACGGGATGATCGACAGTCACAACGGTCCCAAGGGAGGCTACCTGCTCGCCCGGAGCGCCAGGCACATCACGATCGCGCAGATCCTCGAGAGCATCGAAGGCCCCTTGGGTATCACCGATTGCTCGCATGAAAAAGAAGGCGAGATCTGTATGCAGCGGGAGCACTGCAACATCCGCACACCGCTGTTGAAGGTGCAAGACAGTATTTACCAGTTGCTCAACAACATGACGTTGCAGGACATGTTGGGCGGAACCCCCCTGATTACGATCCAATCAGCTGCCACACAAGGAGTTGAACGATGAAGCTTCCGATTTTCCTGGACAACCATTCGACCACGCCGATGGATCCACGCGTGTTGGATGCCATGCTGCCGTTCTTCGTCGAAAAATTCGGCAACGCCGCCAGCCGAAACCATGCCTTCGGATGGGAGGCGGAAGAGGCCGTCGAACAGGCTCGCAAACAGATCGCCAGATTGATCAAGGCGGACTCCAAAGAGATCGTCTTCACGAGCGGAGCGACGGAATCGGACAACCTCGCGCTCAAGGGCGCCCTGGAGATGTACAAGGAAAAAGGCACCCACATCATCACCTCGTCCACTGAACATCGCGCCGTGCTCGACACGGCCAAGTCGTTGGAAGCCAAAGGCCTCGCGACCGTGACCTATCTCCCGGTCGATAAACAGGGCCGGGTGAATCCTGACGACGTACGCGCCGCTATCACGCCCAAGACGATTTTGATCTCCGTGATGCTCGCGAACAATGAAATCGGCACCATCAACCCGGTCCAGGCCATCGGTAAGATCGCCAAGGAGAAGGGGATCCTGTTCCACTGCGATGCAACGCAAGGGGTCGGCAAGATTCCGGTCGATGTCCAGGCGATGGGCATCGATCTCATGTCGTTCTCGGCCCACAAGATCTACGGCCCCAAAGGAGTCGGCGCCCTCTATGTCCGCAAGAAGAACCCCCGCGTTCGAATCGCGGCGCAGATGGACGGAGGGGGACATGAGCGCGGCATGCGTTCCGGCACGCTCCCCGTCCCGCTGATCGTCGGATTCGGCAAAGCCTGCGAACTGTGCGAACTGGAGATGCCGGCGGAGTCCGCGCGTCTCGCCAAGATGCGGGACCGGCTCCAGGCCGGCATCCTGGCGACGTTGGAAGAAAGTTATCTGAACGGCCACCCGACCGACCGGTTGCCCGGAAACCTCAATATTTCGTTCGCCTACGTCGAAGGAGAATCCCTGCTCATGGGAATGAAGGAGATCGCGCTGTCGTCAGGGTCGGCTTGCACCTCGGCCACCCTGGAACCCTCCTATGTGTTGCGGGCCCTGGGCGTCGGGGTCGAACTGGCCCACTCCTCCATCCGATTCGGTTTAGGACGCTTCAACACGGACGAGGAGATTGACTACACGATCAAGAAGGTTATCGAGATTGTCACCAAGTTGCGAGAAATGTCCCCGCTCTATGAAATGGCGAAGGAAGGCGTCGATCTGAAATCGGTGCAGTGGGCCGCACACTGACTCAATGGAAAAGCTAAACTTGTCAATCTAAATTTCGGAGGCTGCCATGGCGTACAGCGATAAAGTCGTCGACCATTTCAATAATCCCCGCAACATGGGGAGCTTCAAGAAGGATGAAGAAGGAGTGGGCACCGGTATGGTCGGAGCGCCGGAGTGCGGCGATGTGATGAAGCTGCAGATCAAGGTTCAGGGCGATACAATTGTCGACGCCAAGTTCAAGACCTTCGGGTGCGGCTCAGCCATCGCCAGTTCGAGCCTGGCCACCGAATGGCTCAAAGGCAAAACGATCGACCAGGCTCAGCAGATCAAGAACACCGACATCGTGCAGGAATTGAATCTTCCACCGGTGAAGATTCACTGTTCCGTGTTGGCGGAAGATGCGATCAAAGCGGCGTTGGCTGACTATCAGAAGAAGGCCGACGCGAAGTAACTGTGACGAAGGGAGCATCCCATGGAGACCACCAATACCGAGACTCAGGTTCCGGTAATTACGCTCACCGAGGCGGCCCTCAAAGAGGTGAAGCGGCTGATCAACGTGCAAGGCATTGAGGAGGGCGGTCTCCGGCTCGGCGTGAAGGGCGGCGGCTGCTCAGGCCTTAGCTATACCATCAACTTCGACGAGAAGATCGGACCCTACGACCGCGTGTATGAATTCGACGGCATCAAGGTGATCGTCGACGCCAAGAGCGCCATTTACCTGCAGGGGACCCAGCTCGACTATCACAAGGATCTGATGGGCGGGAATTTCAAGTTCGTGAACCCCAACGCCAACAAGACCTGCGGCTGCGGGGAGTCCTTCTCGGCGTAACCGGCGCGGCCGTGTACTGAAGCCCTCGACCTATGGATCATCACCACGATACCAACCTTCGGGACCTCCAGATGGCCCGGAGCATGTGCTGGCACTGCCAGTCGGAGATGACCGGTGAGTACTTCTGCGATCGCTGCGTCAAAGTCCAGCCGGTCTCCAAAGAGACGGACTACTTCACCTGCCTGGGATTGCCCCGCCGGCTCGTGATTGACCAGGGCAAGTTGGAAGCCAAATTCTACGAGCTCAGCCGCGCCTTCCACCCGGACTTCTACCAGAATAAAAGCGGGACGGAGCAGTCCATCAGCCTGGGGAACGCCGCGACGCTCAATACCGCCTATCGCACCCTCCGGGACCCGATTCAACGGGTCGAGTATCTCCTCGATCTCGAAGCGGGAGCCGTGAAAACCATCCGCACATCTCCGCCGGCGGATCTGTTCGAGGAAATTCTCGAACTTCAGGATACGCTGGAGGAGTATCGCGCCTCGGATCGCCAGTCTGAAAGCGGGCGGGGTCTCCAAGCCCGGCTCCGGGAGGAACAGCAGGCCCTGGAACGGCGGAAACGGGAGCTGGAGGCTCAACTTCAGGAGTTGTTCACCCGATGGGATGCGCTTCAAGACCGCGGAGAGGCCACCGGCCAGACCCGTGCTGAGCGCGACCGGCTGCTGAAGGAGATGCGGGAGATTCTTTCCAACCGGACCTACGTGACGAACATCGTCAACGACCTCGCCGCGACAATCGCATAGGATGCGCGATGATTTTGCCGGACTCTCTGCAGACGGCAACCCTTTTGAGCATCTTGATATGGCACGCATCGTCGGAATCGACCTAGGCACGACCAATTCATTGGTCGCCTACATGGACAACGGAATGCCTCGCGCCATCCCCGGGCGGAACGGCCGCACCATGGTTCCGTCCGTCGTGGCCATGACCGACAACGGACTGATCGTCGGCGATCCCGCGAAAGAGCACCTGACGCGCAACCCGGAACGGACGGTCTATTCCGTGAAGCGCTTCATGGGGAAAGGCCTTGCGGATGTGCAGGATGAACTGGCCTACTTTCCCTATTCGCTTACGGAGCAGGGCGGAGTCATCCGCATCAGGATCGGCGCAAAGCAGTACTCCCCGCCTCAGATCTCGGCCATGATCCTGAAAGAGCTGAAACAGAGGGCTGAAGCCCATCTCGGTGAAAGCATCACCAAGGCGGTCATCACCGTCCCCGCCTATTTCAACGACAGCCAGCGACAGGCCACGAAGGATGCCGGTATGATCGCGGGGCTCGATGTTCTTCGGATCATCAACGAACCGACAGCGGCCTCCCTTGCCTACGGTCTCCAGAAAAAGACGCAGGGCACCATCGCCGTGTACGATTTCGGCGGAGGGACGTTCGATATCTCGATTCTCAAGCTCAAGAACGGCATCTTCGAGGTGTTGGCCACCAACGGCGATACGCACCTGGGAGGGGACGACATAGACCGCCAGTTGGCCGATCGCTTCGTTGCAGACATCCGAAATCGCCATAGCCTCGACCTGAGCGCTTACCCCGATCATATGCAAGCCGTCCGCCTCGAGGCGGAACGGGCGAAAATCCTGTTGTCCGATGAACTCAAGACGCCGATTGCGGTCGAGCTGCCCGACAATACGGGGCTGTTTACGCGAGAACTGACGCGGAACCAGCTCGAATCCCTGGCAGCGGAGACTATCGACCGGACCCTGGGCCCCTGCCGGATGGCCTTGAAAGATGCCGGGCTGACTCCCGACGAGGTCGACGAAGTCGTGCTCGTCGGCGGCTCCACTCGCATGCCACTGGTCCGGCAGCGTGTTCGGGAACTGTTCGGCAAACCTCCGCACTGCGAGCTCAATCCGGACGAAGTCGTCGCCCTTGGTGCCGCCGTGCAGGCCGACATTCTGAGCGGCGGCACGACCGATATGCTGCTGCTGGATGTCACGCCCCTCTCGCTCGGCATCGAAACGATGGGCGGCGTGATGAGCAGCCTGATCAGACGCAACACCACCATCCCCGCCAGCGCCAAGGAAATGTTCACCACCTATGCCGACGGCCAAACCGGGGTGGATATTCATATTTTGCAGGGCGAGCGCGAGCTCGCGAGAGACAATCGGAGCCTGGCGCGGTTCCGGCTGAAAGTCCCTCCGTTGCCGGCCGGCGTCCCTCGCATCGAGGTCATGTTTCTGATCGACGCCAACGGCATCCTGAATGTGACGGCGCGTGATATGCGGACCGGCGAGAGCCAGTCGATCGACGTGAAGCCTTCCTACGGGCTGTCCGATGACGAAGTGGAACGGATGATCGAGGACTCGTTCAAATTTGCGATGGATGACGTCAACGCCCGCAAACTGATCGAGGCGCGGCTTGATGCCGGTGCACTCGTCATTGCGACGGAAAAGTCCCTCACCGACGGGAGTCATTTCATCGCTCCGGATGCAGCAGCCTCCATCCGTGCCGCCCTGTCGGCGCTGACTACAGCCAAGGAGGGGCAGGATCCGAAAGTAATCCGGGCCCGCATGGCTGAACTCGAGCAGGTGGCAAAGCCGCTGTCCGTCGCCATACTGGATGATTCGCTCAAGCGAGGGCTGGAAGGGAAGAAAATTTCCGACGTGACGTGAAGCGGTTGTGCTGACAGGCGCACACGTCGCAAGCTCATGGGCGGTTGAATGTCAGCGTGGTTTCCTGTCAGCTTGTCAGCGAATATGAGCAGCGCGGATTACACGAGGGGACAGGCATGGATCTGAAATGGCAGGACGCGGAAGAGATCGCGCTTCGACTGGTCGAAGCGCACCCGGAAACGGACCCGCTCACCGTTCGGTTTACCGATATGCACGCCTGGATCGTCGTGCTGCCGGAGTTCAGGGACGACCCGAAGAAATCGAACGAGAAGATCCTCGAAACGATTCAGATGGCCTGGCACGAGGAGTTTCAGGATTCGAAGTCCTGACCCGCGGCGGTCACAGGCTGTCGTCTTCGACCGGCGGTCCTTCAGGGATCTGATCCAGCTTGTAGAAATCGGTGGGGTCGAGTCGGCGGTGGGCCGACTGTGTCGGTTCACTCCCCTTGGCAAAGAGTTCCACCGTTCCGGGCTGGCCTTCGCCTTCCTGCTCCGACTCCAGCAATCCCGTCGACGCATCGACCTTCACAAACGTGACCCCGTCAGGAATCTCGAACGGGGCGACAGGCAGCTGTTTCAGCGCGTCCCTCATGAAGGCGATCCAGATCGGCAGGGCTGAGCGGGCTCCCGTCTCGTTCTCACCAAGGGAGCGTCGATCATCGAAGCCGACGTACACGCCCGTCACCAGGTTGGGAGCCCCCCCGATAAACCATGCATTGATGTAGTCGTTGGTCGTCCCGGTCTTGCCGGCGAGCGGACGATCGAGGACTTTTGCCGCCTGCCCTGTGCCCTTCCGCACGACGTCTTCCATCATATTGGTAATCAGATAGGCGGTCTCTTTGGAGATGACCTCGTGTGTGGCCGGCTCGGCCGTCTCGAGGACCTGGCCCGCGCTATCCTTCGCCACCTTGATGGCGAAGGGTTCCACCCTGGTCCCTTTGTTCAGAAACACCCCGTAGACCGAGGTCAATTCCATCAAGCCCACAGACGACGTCCCCAAACCCAGAGAGAGGTCGGACGGAAGCGGGCTGGTCATCCCCACCTCGCGAGCAAATTCGATGACGTTCTTGACTCCGACCTTCTCGAGGAGTCGAACCGTCGCCAGATTGTGCGAGTGGGCCAGCGCGTCCCGCAGACTCACCATGCCGTGAAACTTCCGCCCGTAGTTTTCCGGCTTCCAGATCTTCTCCTCTTCCTCCTGTTCATAGACCACCGGCGCATCGAGGATCTGCGTGGCCGGACTCAACCCCTGGCTGATCGCTGTTGCATAGATGAGCGGCTTGAACGCTGAGCCCGGCTGGCGATGCGCTTGCACCGCACGGTTGTATTCGCTTCGTGAGAAATCGTAACCGCCGACCATCGCACGGATCGCCCCGACCTTCGGATCGATCGCGATCAGACCTCCCTCGACGACCGGCGTCTGTTCGAGTGCGAGGTACACGTCGCCTTTGACGACTTTCTTCACCCCGACTTCAATCACGTCACCGGGCTTGAGCAGCTGCTTCAGGTTGGGATTGACGATAAAGTCGACGCCGGGGTCCGGGCCCTTGAGCACCCGCTTCGCCCAGGCCATGTCGTCAAATGCCAGTTTCGCCTGGACCGTCCCTACCTGGACGAGGTAGTGGTCCTTGGCGGCCTTCAACACAATGCCCTCGCTCACCTCACCAGGCTTCAGCAATCGATCGCTCGCGGCCAGCATGGACGGCTGCAGTGTGCCTACATCAACGGTTCGCTTGGGTCCACGCCACCCCTGCCGTTTGTCCAGTTCCCGGACGCCGGCCAGGAACGCCGCCTCCGCGGCTCTCTGCATCTCCGGATTCAGCGTGGTGTACACTTGCAGACCGCCTTTGTACACCATCGTCTCTCCGTATTTCGCGACCAGCAGCTGGCGCACGTATTCGACAAAGTACGGCGCCAGGTGCTCGCTCCCGGGTCGATGGAAATTGAGCACCTCGGCCACGGCGGCCTCGCGCTCCGCGGCCGTAATGAATCCGGCCTCTTCCATGCGGGAGAGCACGTGCTCCTGCCGCTTCTTCGCCCGATCGTAGGCCGTGAACGGAGAAAACCGGCTGGGCGATTTTGGAAGACCCGCCAGGAACGCCGATTCCGCGAGCGTGAGCGCCGCGAGATTCTTCCCGAAATAGGATTCCGCCGCCGAGGCCACGCCATACGCGCCCTGCCCGAAGTAGATTTGATTCAAATAGGTTTCAAGAATCTGCTCTTTCCCGGACACCGCTTCCATCTTGTAGGCCAGGATCAACTCGCGGATCTTGCGTTCGTACGACCGCTCCGACGACAGAAAGAGCGACCGGGCTAGCTGCTGCGTGATGGTGCTCGCACCTTCGACCTTGCGGCCTCCGTGCCTGATGTTGGTCCACGCGGCCCGCAGCATTCCGACATAGTCCAACCCGGGATGCTCGAAGAACCGCGCATCCTCCGTCGCAATGACCGCCTGGGTGAGACGCTTGGGAATGTCGGCGAGCGGAGTCAGAATGCGCCGTTCGATGTAGAACTGGCCGATGGGTTGCCGATCATCCGAATAGACGGTGGTGACCAGGCTGGGCTGATAGTTCTGGAGGAGTTCGAGCGAGGGCAGGTCCTGGGCAAAATACCAGATCACCCCCGCTGCCGCCGTGACGGCGGCGATACCGCAAACCAGGACGCCGAGCAGGGCCATCTGCCACCAACGCCATCGCCGGCGCAGCTGCTCATGAATCTCCACGAACCGATCATCGCCCGGCATCGGAATGAGGCTCCTGGATTGCACTCCTGAGGAATTGTGATCTGCGAGGCTGGTAAAAACACCTTACAATGCGTTCCCTGAAAACTCAAGCGTCCGTCGCCATCGAGACGCGGGCCGGTCGCTTGTATGGCGACCCGCGCGTCGGGTATACTCTCACCGACGCCTCACAGTCGGGGCGTCTTTTTTTTCGCCGCGAGGCGGACAGGTACCATGTCGCAATTACGTGCCCCCCAGGACCGCCGGAGCGATATCCGGAATATCGCCATCATCGCACACGTCGACCACGGGAAGACGACCTTGGTCGATGCCGTGCTCCGCCAGACCCATGTCCATCGCAAGATCGACGACATGGGCGAGCGGATCATGGACTCGATGGATCAGGAGCGCGAGCGCGGGATCACGATCCGGGCCAAGAATGCCAGCGTCACCTATCACGGAGTGAAGATCAATATCGTCGATACGCCGGGTCACGCGGACTTCGGCGGTGAAGTGGAACGGACGCTGCGGATGGTCGACGGCGTGCTGCTCCTGATCGACGCCAAAGAGGGCCCGATGCCCCAAACGACCTTCGTCCTGCGGAAAGCTCTGGCGCTCGGGCACAAGGCCATCGTCGTGATCAACAAGATCGACCGGCCTGACGCCGTGATCGACGATGTCGTCAACCGCACGTTCGATCTCTTCGTCCATCTGGGCGCCACCGACGAACAACTCGATTTTCCGATCCTCTACACCTCGGCGATCAAGGGCGTGGCTACGCTCGATGTCAATAAGCCGGGCGCCGACATCACGCCGCTGCTCGACACGGTGTTGGAAAAGATCCCCTCACCAGCCATTACGGCCGACGCCCCGCTTCAGATCCTGGTGCTGGCCCTCGTCCAGGATTCCTATAAGGGCAAGATGGGGATCGGCAAAATCCAATCCGGATCCATTGCCCGGCGGCAGAGCGTCCTGGTGCTTGGCAAGAACGGCACCCAGGTTCCCGGAAAAGTGTCCGACCTGGCGGTGTATTCAGGACTGGAACGGACCGATACGGAACGGGCCGAGGCGGGCGAAATCGTCGCCGTCGCGGGACTGGACGACGTCAGTATCGGCGATACCATCGCGGATGCCGAACGTCCCCTCGCACTTCCACGTGTCACGATCGACGAGCCGACCGTCCAGATGACCTTCTCCGTCAACAACAGCCCCTTTGCCGGGCGCGAAGGAAGATTCCTCACCTCCCGCCACCTTCGCGAACGCCTCTTTAAGGAACTGGAGACCAACGTGTCGCTCCGCGTCAGCGAGACGGACAGCGCCGACCGGTTTCTCGTGGCGGGGCGGGGTGAACTCCACTTGAGCGTGCTGATCGAGCAGATGCGGCGCGAAGGCTACGAACTCCAGGTGTCTCAACCGGAAGTCATCCTCCATCGCGAGGGCGACAGAGTGACGGAACCCTACGAGGAGCTCACGATTCAGATTCCGGAGAGTTATCAGGGTGCAGTCATCGAGGAAATCGGCAAGCGGCGCGGCGAAATGCGGCATATGCGGCTGATCCATTCGGATGCCGGCGCGAGCGAGATGCATCTGGAATACTACATCCCCACGCGCGGCATCATGGGCCTCAAGAATATCCTGCTCGCCAAGACCCGCGGCACCGTCATTATGCACCACGTGTTCAAAGCCTACGAGCCGGCCGAGTCACGCGACCTGATCGTGGCCCCGCATGGATCGCTCGTGGCGTTTGAAGACGGGACCAGCACCGGCTACGCCATTTTCATGACCCAGGAACGGGGCAGTATGTTCATCGGTCCCGGCGTAGAGGTCTATCGCGGGATGGTCGTCGGCCAGAACAGCCGGGACGAGGACCTCGATGTGAACGTGTGCAAGGAAAAGCATCTCACGAACATGCGGGCGTCGGGATCCGATGAAGCCCTGGTGCTCACACCCCCGCGGGACATGACGCTGGAGTTCGCGTTGGAATATATCGGATCCGATGAACTGGTCGAGGTCACCCCGCAGAATCTGCGCCTGCGCAAGCGGCTGCTGAACCCGGACGATCGCCGCAAGGCGAGGAAAGCGGGGAGATGAATCGCGGGAAGGGCGAGACGTGCGCACAAGTCGCGCGACACGACGTCTGACATGAGAATCCGCAAGAAGACCTCCAAGCCCTCCGCCAAGCGTCCTCCTCTGTACTTCATCGGCTATCGCGGCAGCGTTCCGGGCACCGACGAAGTCAGGATTCAGTATGAGCGCGAGTTCGGCGGACCGTTGACTATCCGTCATGAGGCGGATTCATCCGAGTCCTGGCAGGCCACCCATGGACCCTGGTCGGTCCATGTCGTCATGCCGCTGCCGATGAGTCATGTCGCCGACGTCATGAAGCAGCTGGCCTGGGAGCACGAGCTCATGGGTGCGGTCGCACCGTCACTTGTCCCCCTGCGCGACATGCCGGACACCATTCTTCTCGGCGCCAGAATTGCCCGCTGCCTGACCCTCCTGACGCAGGGAACCGCCTATGACGTGACCACACAAGCCTACATCAATCCGACGGATTGGCAGAATCGTTCTCTCACCGCATTTCTCCTGGACGACCACCTGTCCATCGCCCAAGACGAGACGTCTCAACCTGACCGGATCTGGTTTTATACGCTCGGCCTTACGAAGTTCGGCCTGGACGAGATCGAGCTGTTTCAGGGTAAGGGGCTCCCGGACAGTACCCCCAGGGAGATCCTCGCCGAGGCGGCGCAGGAACTGTTGCGCGTGGGGCAGTCGCCAAAAGTGGGGACCGGCCTGCACCTCCCCTTTCTCGGCCACGCCGTTCGCATCGCCAACTACCGCACCGCGGCTCCGGCAGGACGTATGTTGGGATTCCGCGAGCTGCAAGTCTAGCGAATCTTTCGAAAGCTCAACACGTTACGGATTCCGTCCGGGAGTGCTAGGTCTTTCGGGCCGTTGACAACCTTTCAGACCCCAGGGTACAAGGGTGGCCTTGAAAGCGGGAGCCTTCGACCGGAGGCCCCATGCACGACAACATTTAGCGAAGTTCGCAAAGGAGGATATGCGATGAGCGACGTAGCACCGGAAATCAAGGTGGGCGATACAGCCCCAGACTTCAATCTGAAGGACCAGGATCAGAAGGACGTGAAGTTGAGCGATTACAAAGGTAAGAAGAACGTGGTGCTCTGCTTCTATCCGCTGGACTGGAGCCCGGTCTGCCAGGGTGAGAACAAGTGCTTGACCGATGACTTCCCCCAGTTTCAATCCGCCAACGCGGAACTGTTCGGTGTCAGCTGCGACAGTTTCTTCTCCCACAAGGCCTGGGCGGACTCGCTCGATCTCAAGCACCGTCTGCTGTCGGACGTCCACCGCACGACGGCGAAAGCCTACGGTCTGTACTTTGAGCCGCTCAACTGCTCCAAACGGGCAACCGTGATCGTTGACAAAAACGGCAAGGTCGCCTACGTCAAGGTCCAGGAGATCAAGACGGCGCGAGAGGATAAGGACATCCTCGCCGCGCTCGCGAAGTTGAACTAAGTCTCAGTCAGAAGGTCCGAAAGTCGTAAGGCCTTCACGGCGAGGGCATTCCGACTTTCGGACTTTTGACGTGATGACGTTCGGACTGGGAAGATGCCCGGCACGGTCGAAGACGTCAGCGACGCCAACTATAGGGACTTCACCGATGCCTCGGCGTCGGTCATCGTCTACGGGTTGGCCACCTGCGAGCCCTGCAAGACGTTCGATCCCATCCTGGAAGCGACCGCCGCCAGATTTCCCGAAGTGAAAGTCGGCAAGGCGAAGATGCACGTCCCCGGGCGCTGCCGGGAGATCAAGAAGACCCATACGTTCGAGACCTACCCCACCACGCATTTGTTTTCCAACGGCAAACTGTTGCTCACCCGCGAAGGGGTCGTCGAGTCGGCCGAACTCGCCGCACTGATTTCCGATTATCTCCTCAAGTAGTCATGCGCGTGTCATCACCCAATGAAGAAGTCGTGACCGACCTGTGACATCCTAAACAGCAAGACGGCTAAGAGAACAGCGAGAGGGAGCCTCTGACGCACTGGAGATTCGTCTGCGCGCTCGATCTGTTAGAATTCCGGAGGAGGGTCGAACATGAACAAGACGATGGCGGGGTTGATGTTCGGTGTGATGCTGGTCTGGTCTTCACCGGCCTGGGCGCATACCGACGAATATTTCGAAGCTGTGGAGGCGCCCCACGGCGGGCAGCTACGCATGACGGGCCCCTATCATTTGGAGCTCGTGGCCAAGGAAGGAGAACTCTCGATCTATGTGACGGACCACGCGGACAACAAGATCAGCGTAGGAGGCGGCCTGGGTAAGGCCACCATTGAGACGGGCCAAACCAGGACTCAAGTGAATCTGCACCCGGTAGAGGACAACGTGCTCAAGGGGTCCGGGGTGTTCTCTCTGACGCCGGAAACCGTGGTCATCGTCTTCATCAAGCTGCCAGATCAAGATGCGCACTCCGCCCGCTTCATGCCACTCAGGCCCAAGGGCGCGCCGAGCGAGAAGCCCCAGGAGGGAACGTCCAAAACCGACGCCGGAGAGCACCACCATCATCACCACCCACCGAAGCATTGATGGTCTACCTCCGCCCCATCGATAGACACGGAGCCGGCTTTTGAGGAGAACCGATCATGAAACATCTGCTGGGGAACTTAGCTTTGTGCGCAGCACTGCTCGGATCGGTACCGGCGGTCGGAGCCCACTCGGCCAAACACTCCGATCCTGTGAAAGCGCTTCACGGCGGGCAATCGCTTGCCTCGGGGCCCTATCACCTGGAGCTGGTCGCCAAAGACGGAGAGCTGGTGCTGTATGTGACGGGTCATGAAGACAAGGCCATCCCTACTGACGGAGCGAGAGCCAAGGCTACCATCCAG
>DASPGL010000158.1:0-4248 GCA_035620635.1 Nitrospira sp.
CGGCGCCGATCCGAAGCGCCGCCTTCGCGACCATGGCTGCTGCGCCGGTCTTACCAACGGACGCTGCGATAATTCCGGCGTGGCCGAACGTCCCTTTGTGGCTCGACTGCGGCCGTGCCGGTAAGATACCGTGCACAAACGAGCGCGTGATCAACGTCGTGTGGCTCGGCACCGCATCGATGTAGGGGCGGGGCATGCCGAGGTCGACGAGCGATACCAGCCCGGCCAGATCCGTCCCCTGGTTCTGGTACAGCCCGATCTTCGGAAGCCCCAGCGTCACGGTCAGCGCGGCCCGTACGGCCCGGCCAAGCACGGCACCGGTGTCGGCATGCAGACCCGACGGGAGATCAATGGCCACAACCGGGCGGCCTGATTCATTGATGCTGTCGATGGTCTCGCCGTAGCGTCCCGCGACTTCGGCGGACAGCCCCGTTCCTAGCAGCGCATCCACCAGGAGATCGCTGTCACGTAAGAGCGACTGGACCTGATTCTTCGAGGTGTAAGGACGGACGGCGGACTTCCCTGCGCGCTGAACGAAGCGCCGGTACATAATCGCGGCATCACGGCTTAGTTCAGAAACCGGCCCCATGGTGAGGACCCGGACTCTTGCCCGGAGCCGATGAAGGAGTCGGGCCACGACAAACCCGTCGCCTCCGTTATTGCCTTTTCCGCACAGGACGGTGACGGTCTTTCCGCGCACCGATCCGAACGTCTGGCCGAGGCAGGACACCACCCCTGCCCCTGCCCGTTCCATCAACGTCGTGCCGGGGATACGGGCTTCGGTGATCGTCCGACGATCAAGCGCTTGAATCTGTGCAGCGGTGACGATCTTGATCATGGCGAACTGATTCCTGGGGCGATGTGGCGGGAGCAAGGCCTGCGGTCGCGGATGAAGGCTCGAACCACCTGCCTCCGTTGACAGCGAACAGAAGATATCATGGCATGGTCATCGCGCGCATGATCATCCGTCCGAGTCCGGCAGCTTTCAGGCCACCGGATCAGCTTACCAGGGCCTTCATTTCCTTCACGGCCTGCTCGATGCCGACGAGAACGGCCCGCGCAATAATACTGTGCCCGATGTTGTATTCGACGATCTCCTGAATGTGAGTCAGGCGTTTCACGTTGCGGTAATCCAATCCGTGGCCGGCGTTCACGCCGATGCCGAGTTTGTAGGCCAGCTTGGCGGACTGGGTGATGGCTTCGAATTCCATGTCGGCTTCCTTGGCACGGGCGGCATTTGCATAGCGGCCGGTATGGAGTTCCACGAAATCCGCCGAAATCTTGTGCGCGGCTTTGATCTGGTTGAGGTCGGGTTCGACAAAGACGCTCACCGGAATCCCGCCGTCATGCAGAAGGGAGATAATGCCCTGGATGCGTTCCCGCTGTCCCACGATATCCAGTCCCCCCTCAGTCGTCAGCTCCTGTCGTTTCTCGGGGACGAGGGTTACGAGGTCGGGCTTGACGGTCAGGGCGATCTTGGCCATCTCCTCATCCGCCGCCATTTCCAGGTCGAGTTTCGTGCGAATAATCTGGCGAAGGAGCTGGAGGTCTCGATCCTGGATGTGCCGACGGTCTTCCCGCAGATGGATGACGATACCGTCGGCTCCTGCGAGTTCGACGAGGACGGCTGCGGCCAGCGGATCCGGATCGATCCCCCCCCGCGCCTGCCTCAATGTCGCAACATGATCGATATTGACGCCCAGCCGGGGCATAATTCCTCCATGCAGACTGTCGGGGACCGGGAAGAAAAAATGACGAGCGGCGGTCGGGCGATGTATTAGTAACAGAAAGGACGGATAGGGGGCAACAACAGACTTGTCGCTCTCACCGGTGCGAGGGATCACGGTCGTCGGATCTGCGTGACGCCGATCAGAACATCCCACAGACAGAACCCCACAGAATAACGAGCAAATTGACTCATTCAGAGCCCTCGATTAGAATAGCGCCTCCGACACTCCTGGACCGCCTGCTCTATCTGAGAGACGTGGGAAGGCGCCAAGAGGGATAAAGGGAATTCATGGGGCTGGGCGACGGGTTCTATCGAATTAAGCGACTCCCTCCGTATGTCTTCGCTCAAGTGCAATCCCTCAAACTGGAGGCACGGCATCGGGGTGAGGATATCATCGATTTCGGGATGGGGAATCCCGATCAACCGACGCCGTCTCACATCGTCGAGAAGATGATCGAGGCGGCGCGGAAGGGGAAAAATCATCGCTACTCTGCATCGCGCGGAATCACCAAGCTGCGACATGCGATTTGCGGCTGGTACAAGCGAAAGTACGACGTGGATCTGGATCCCGAAACTGAGGCCATTGTCACGATCGGGTCCAAGGAAGGCCTTGCCCATCTGGCGCTGGCGATGATCGGCCCGGGAGACGTCGTGCTGACGCCGACACCGACATACCCGATCCACATGTACAGTTTCATCATCGCAGGCGGTGAAGTGCGCGGCATCGAGCTGCGCCAGGACAGTGATTTTTTCGAGGATCTGACGCGTGTCTACCGTCAGACGTTCCCCCGTCCGAAGATTCTGGTCATCAATTTTCCGCACAATCCGACGACGGCGGTAGTGAACCTTGAATTTTTCAAGAAGATCGTGGTCTTTGCCAAAGAGCATGACGTGATCGTGATTCATGATCTGGCCTATGCCGATCTGGTGTTCGACGGCTACACCGCTCCGAGTTTTCTGCAGGTTCCCGGCGCGAAGGATATCGGTGTGGAGTTCTACACCCTCTCCAAAGCCTATAACATGCCGGGGTGGCGCGTGGGATTCTGTGTGGGGAATCGCGAAGTGGTCGGCGCACTGGCCAAGATCAAGAGCTATCTGGACTACGGCATTTTTCAGCCGCTGCAGATTGCGAGTGTCATTGCGCTGAACGGGCCTCAGGACTGCGTCAAGGAGACGGTGCTGCGCTATCAGAAACGCCGCGATGTGTTGGTGGGGGGGTTGAATCGGATCGGGTGGCACATGGCGAAACCGCTGGCGACCATGTTCGTGTGGGCGCGGATTCCAGCTCCCTACCGGCAGATGGGATCGCTGGAGTTTTCCAAGCTCCTGCTCAAGGATGCAAAGGTCGCGGTGTCTCCCGGCATCGGATTCGGCGACGGCGGTGATGAGTACGTGCGCTTTGGCCTGGTGGAGAATGAACATCGCACGCGCCAGGCCGTGCGGGGGATTCGCAAGGCGCTCAAGCTGGACGGAGCGGAGGAATGAAGTCGCGTCTTGGGGTCGGGATTATCGGATTCGGCACGGTCGGCACCGGCGTGGCCAGGATCCTCCTGGACAATGCCGATCTCATTCGCCGCCGAGTCGGTGTGCCGGTCGAGTTGGTGCGCATCGCGGATATCGATGTGACACGGGATCGCGGTGTCGCGCTTCCCGCCGGCCTCCTGACCAACGATGCCAAGCAGGTTCTGAACGATCCGGCCATCGATGTGGTGATCGAGCTCATCGGCGGCTATGATACGGCCAAGCGGGTCATTCTGGATGCGATCGCGGCCGGCAAGCACGTAGTGACAGCCAACAAGGCGCTACTCGCCTTGCATGGCGAAGAGCTTTTTGAGGCGGCTTCGCGCAGGGGCGTCGATATGGGCTTCGAGGCGAGCGTAGGCGGAGGCATTCCCGTCATTCGGGCGCTGACAGAGGGGCTGTCAGGCAACCGGATTGAATCCATCTACGGCATCATCAATGGAACGTCCAACTACATTCTGTCCCGGATGACTCACGAGGGGCAGGGTTTCGAGACGGTGCTCAAGGCGGCGCAACAGGCCGGTTATGCCGAGGCTGATCCGACCTTCGATGTGGCCGGCATCGACTCCGCACACAAGCTGGCTATTCTTGTCAGTCTCGCATTCGGCACACCGGTGAATTTCAAAGAGATTTTTACTGAGGGCATTACGCATATCACACCGGCTGACATTGCCTATGCGAAGGAATTCGGCTTTACGATCAAGCTGCTGGGGATCGCGAAGCTGGTGGACAGCGCCGTGGAGGCTCGGGTACATCCTACGATGCTACCGTCGGCGTCACCGATTGCCCAGGTCGACGGGGTCTACAATGCCATTCAATTGGTCGGCGACGCAGTGGGCGATGTCGTGCTCTACGGTCGGGGGGCCGGATCACTACCGACCGGAAGCGCCGTCGTCAGCGACGTCATCTCGATCGGGCGGAATCTCCTGAAAGGGGCGGTAGGACGGGTGCCGGCCGCGTCGTTCCAGCAGGATCAGCGGCGGCCCCTCCGGATGACG
>DASPGL010000159.1:0-3007 GCA_035620635.1 Nitrospira sp.
AGGCCAGGATCGCTCGACTTGAGTTGATACCCGTAGGTCTGCGAAATAGCCAACGAGAGTTCTAGGGCGTCGATCGAGTCGAGCCCGAGCCCGTCTCCGAACAGGGCCGCCTCCGGCTCGATCGTTGCCGGATCAATCTTCAGCTTGAGGGTCTGCACGATCAACGTGGCGATATCGTGTTCCCACGACGATGCACCGGGTTGTTCCATGTCTATCTCAAGTCCTTGATCGCCCGATAATTCCGTAAGAGTCCGCTAAACAACTCGTTCACCCGGCATTCATGGAAATCAGAGGACTTCAGCGCCTCGATAATGGCCTCGGGCGGAGCGCACTGCTCTATTGTTTCCCAATAGTAGGCCATCAATTGTTTCACATCCTGATTGCCCGTCCCGGCAGAAAACATGGGCCCCAGTACCGACTTAATATAAAACCGTGACAGCCGAAACAAGAGGGCCGATCGCGGGCGAGAAATCTCCAGCAGGAGGACGATGCCGCCAAGTTTCAGGACGCGCCGATATTCAGCAAACGCCCCCCGGAGGTCCGGAACATGTCGGAGCGCATAGCCCATGCTCACAAAATCGAAGTGCGCGTCGGGGAACGGAAGGCGCTCCCCCACCCCGCGCACGAGGTTCCGGCAAGGCCCCTTCTGCGCCTCACGCAACATGCCGATACTGGGATCGAGCCCGATCACCGAACCGGAAGGCCCGACGAGATCCAGAGCGCACTGTGCCACCAGCCCAGGCCCGCATGCCACATCGAGCACGTTCATGCCCGGCATGAGCCCCGCATCACGCAGCGCTTTCCTGCGATACCACAGTCCCGACCCGAAGCCCGTGACTTTTTCGATATTACGATATTGATACGCCGTGCGGTTGAACAGTCCGTTAAGGAATTCCTGTCTGGCCTTGGTCTCGTCATAATATCGGCGCAAGGGCGGATGAGGGGCGACCGGTTGGTCGACCTGACTCGTCATGTTGTGTCCGATTGGCTCCGAAGGCTGGCTCATCAGCAGATCCCCCGACCAAACGCGTTCACACTTGTAGCAGGACGCTTTCCCACGGGCAAGGGGGGAAGGCTGGCGGGCTTGTCGCGCAGCCGGCTAGAAGAATGCCTGGAGGGAGAACACCACGTCATCATCCCTGTGGCGATGGTTGTAATCCACCCGCACGGCCCAATTTTTGGCCAGGGTATAACGCGAGCCCGCGTACCACCGGATCTCGTCGGACTTGTCTCCGAGCGGATAGCGGAGATACGACCCCGACACCATGAACTTCCAACGGTCGGTCACGTCCGCCAGCATGCCGACTGTACCACCCCCGCCGATCCGGTGGTGCTCTTCATAGGCCCGACTGACATTGGCCTCAGCTTCGGCGAATGCGAAGTAGACCTCCCGCATGAACAGATTGGATTCCACCGCCGCCCCGATGCCGCCGCTGGCGACTCCGTTGCTGCAGAGCTGGCAGTCCCGATGGCGGATCGTCTGCATCCCAAGATTCACCTTCCATGAGGGTGCGCGGAAGAGATCGTCCATCGGCGAGAGCGAGAGAATGTTGACCAGCGTCCCTCGTTCGATCCTGGTCTGTTCCGCTCGGTTGTAATGCCGGACCGCCAGCCCGAACATCTCGATTTGCGCGTCTGGCGTGTACCCGTCTTCGGGATCCAGAAGATCATGGTACACCGCACGGAAGGAGGCTTCTTCGAACGTATCATGATTGCGCCAGCCGCCGCCCAGCGTCGCCCGCGAGGTCCGGTGCCCGGCGTCCGGCTGCTTCGTATAGGGCAGAATCGGAACATCCTCGGAGGGGACCAACAGCTTGCTCCGCTCCGTCAGCACCTGCCGGTTCCGCTCCTTATAGACAGTTACCTCCGGATCGTCGTTCTCGCTCTTGTATCGAAGATAGTCCGAGACGACATCCAGCACCATTGCCCGCCGCTGGACGGGCCGTGCAGCAAAGGAAGCGTCCCTGATGGTAGCCGGTTCACCCATGATGCGTGTTGAAAAAGCTCGCTCTTCAGCCGTCAGCCGTGCCCGCTTTCGTCTGATCATCGTACTGCGGGAGGGCCGGTAGGTTGCGACCCCCACCAGACCCGGGTAGTCCATGATGACCCGGACCGTCTCCGCTGGAATGGTCCAGAGATGGAACCGGTCCCTCAGGTGTAGAGCGGGATCGGCATACTCAAGAAGCGAGAGGATGTGATACGAACAATTCTCCTTGAAAAAGAAATAGTCGAAGTAGGCATTGCCCATTTCCCATGCATGCATGAGCAACCGATCGATCTGGGAGCCCGTGAGATTCAGCTGATACTCCCACATATCCCGGTTCTCAATATCGCGATAGGCCCGAACTTTGAGGTAATAGGGAGGAGTAGAAAAGAAACCCTTGTATCCACCGAAGAGTCCCTGGTAGGCGTACTCAAGGCCAGCGTTGGGCGGCACATCTGCGGCATAATCGATCGTGTAGGCCAGTACTCTCGTCTGTTCGGTCTGGCCCTTCTGATCAATCCGCAGAAACGTGTGGCCGAACATGGAGGCTGGATTGTTCATGAAGGCTGCCGGGAAAATAAGGCTGACGCCTTGGGGATTCAACTCGGCCCGCCAGCGCTCAAACCGATCGCAGAACAGCGGCACCAGCCGACCGTCGTCGAATCGCAGGCGCTCTTTCAACCAATGATACCGGGCAATGAAGGCGCACTGCGCCGGCTGTTTGGAGCGTCCTACCGGGTCGGCGGAAAACAACTGCGTGATCGTTGCTTCGAGTTCGGCCTGCGGATCATGCTTGCCGCGGGGCGACAGAAAGAATCCTTCGTCATCTTCCTCACTGGTGACCCCACCAACCGGATTGGCGACATAGTGAAGTAACAGGTGCCATTCCCGCTCATTCGCCAGACGCGCCAGTCTGGCCTGCCCGACGAGCTCCTGTTGATACTGGGAGGAACCTGATTCTGCAAGGCTCTGGGTCGGAGTACCGAGGAAGGCGATGATGGCGAGCAGGATCTGGATCACTGC
>DASPGL010000160.1:0-4855 GCA_035620635.1 Nitrospira sp.
ACCGTCGAAGCTGCCAGTCTACTCTCGTTTAGAAGTGCCGTCGTTTCCTGGGGAGACGTCACTTCAAGTCGGGCCCGATACATGGCGGGTGGGAGGCCGGCCAACGCGTCATGGGGCCGCTCTTCATTGTAACTCTGTAACCATTCGGCGCTGATTTCTCTGACCTGATCCAGGGACTCGAACACCTAGGCATTCAGCACTTCGGTGCGATACGTCCGATTGAACCGCTCGATGAACGCATTCTGATCCGGTTTGCCGGGTTGGAGGTAGCACAGTTCGATCCCTCGCTCCGCACACCAGCTCATGAAGCGGTCGGCCATCAGTTCAGGGCCATTGTCGAGCCGCAGGGCCTGCGGCTGTCCGCGCCAGGCCACCACCTGCTCCAACACCCGGATCACCCGTTCGGCGGGCAGTGACGTATCGACTTCGATCGCCAAGCCCTCTCGCACGCCTTCATCCAGGACATTCAAGGTGCGGAACCGCCGCCCGCCATACAGGGTGTCGCTCATGAAATCCACGGCCCACACCGCATTGGGTTGTGGAATGACCGTGAGCGGTTAGCGAAGCCGGGTCGGCAGTCGCTTCTCCGTCCGTCGGGGCAAGTTCAGCCGGAGTTGGCAATACACGCGCCAGAGCCGCTTGTGATTCCAGCCATGCCCGTCAAGTCGGAGTCGATCACCACACTTCCAGAAGCCCCAGCGACTCTTCGCGGCCACGAGGGTCGTGAGGGCGGCGATCACCGGCGCATCGCGCCGCGCCCAGTCCACCAGGGGGCGATAGTACGTCGCTCGTCCGAGTCCCACCACTCGACAGGCCCGCTGAACTGGAAGGCCGTGCACCGTGACCAAGTGCGTCACGACCTCCCGCCGCTCAGCAGGCCTTCGAGCTTTTTTGCGAGGACCTCCTTCAGCGCGGCATTCTCCACCGAGAGGTCCGCATACATCCGTTTGAGGCGGCCGTTCTCGTGTTCTAATTCCTTCAGTCGTTTGACGTCAGAAGCGTCCAGCCCTCCGTACTTGGCTTTCCACTTGTCGTAGGTGGCGGAGCTGATCCCGTACGTCCGCCAGATCTCATTGACCGGGCGGCCGGCATCGGCCTCCTTCAGGATCGACACGATTTGGGTCTCGGTGAACTTCGACTGGCGCATGGGAACCTCCTGGCTCGGGGGACTATTTTGCCAGAACGTTCTCCTTCTGACGGTCTCGATCTACGGGGAGCTTACGCCTCGGTTCCCTTCCCCGAATACGCTGCGGCGGTTTTCTTAGGGCTTCACGTCTCGACGGGCCAGCGAGGTGTCGGAGGCTTTGGCGTGGATGTTCTTAGGTGCGATCCGGCCGATTTTGCTTGGCCATGAGCTGGGATCTGGATTCGACCTCGTCGCGCATCAACGCGCGTGATCGATTCGTTGCGGATCAGCTTGTCGCAATCCTCACGGCCAAGAGTCTCTCAGAGACCGAGAGCAGACAGAGAGGGATACGTGTCGGGGCGTCTGCCTAGGGGCCAGTGGTATTTTCGCTCCGAGTCCTTGATGGGCAGGTCGTTGATGCTCGCGATGCGCCGACGCATGAGCCCGTCTTCATCGAACTTCCAGTTCTCATTGCCGTAGGATCGGTACCAGGTTCCTGAATCATCGTGCCACTCATAGGCAAACCGCACGGCAATGCGCGATTCGTGGAACGCCCACAGCTCCTTGATGAGGCGGTACTCCAGCTCGTTCTCCCACTTGCGACGCAGAAATTCGACAATCGCTTCTCGCCCGGACAGGAACTCCGCGCGGTTTCGCCATGCGCTATCGATCGTATAGGCCAGCGACACCCGTTCTGGGTCACGTGTGTTCCACACGTCTTCGGCCATTCGCACTTTCTGGATGGCGGTCTCCAGCGTAAAGGGTGGGAACGGGAGGCGCCTGTTCGGGTTTGGTGACATGACGTTCTCCTATGGAAGAATACGATATATCAGCACTTCCCGCGTCCTCGGATCGTCTCAGCAAGAGCTCCGATCCCGGTTGTACAGCGCGCAACGCTGTTTCAAGTTCTGTGATGCGTGCCCTGAGAGAGCCGGCAAGCTCCTCGACTTCTTCGACTGAATACCGAGGCGTGATGTACTTCGGGCAGTTCCAGTCGAACGACACCACCTCGATGAACACGATCCGTTCCACTCGTGCCCTCATACCTGGACTGGAGAGCTGTGCGGCCAGGTCCGGATGCGACCTGGCATCCTCAACCCTGGCATGCCCGAGGATTTTCAGCCTGGCGCGGTTCCCGTAATCCATCAGAAACAGGGACACGCGGTTATCCATGGATAGGTTGCCTGTGCTCAAGAGCTGCCGATTGCCCTGGTAGTCCCCAAAAACCAGCGTGGCGGGATTGAGCAGGCGGAGGAATCCTTTGGGTCCGCCACGGTGTTGGATGTACGGCCACCCGGTTTCGCTCACCGTTCCCAGGTAAAAACTCTCTCGTTCCGCGATAAACTCGATCTCTGATTCGCCAAGCCGATCGCGTTCAGGGGCGCCCGTGATTCTGGCCTCTCGTCCGTAATAGTGCTTCTGGGCACGACGCACAGCATCCGTCATCATCGTATCAAGATATTTCATCGCCATTGCCTCGTCCTCCCTCGAATCGGCCTGTCAATGGTTGTCCATTGCAGGCCGATCACTCAAGGCTTCTGGTCTCAGAACACCACGGTGTTCCACCCGTCACCGACATACCGGCGCAAGCTCAAGAGACCCGATGTCCCGGCCAATGCATGGTCGTTCTTGAGCGAGACGCCACAGGATTCCGCCCCTTCCTTGGCGCCAAAGAAATCCGCGCAGCCACAGGAGGCACCTTGCACGACATCGCGCACCGAATTGTAGAGTCCATTGGCTGGATGGGACAGTTTGGAGAGTTCCACGGGCCATCGGGTCCCGGTCCCGTTGAAGACGACGGCGACTTCATCGCCCTTCTGCTTGCACTCCGACGCCAGAGCCAGTGCATTAAAGACCCTCCCCAACGCCTCCTCTGAACCCTGCTTCGGATCGGACATCACAATAATCGCTGTTTTCATACACCCTCCTTCAATAACGTGGTTGACCGCGCCTCGATCGCGCGATTGTGTATCCTCTTCAGCAGAAGCTGTGCCACAGGCAGGAATAGGCTAAGCCATTGACGGCCATGCGTTTGTTAAATTCCTCAGACTCATTGAGATAGACGAGTATTCGTAGTCAACGATTTCTCGTTGCATCTTGGTGCGAATTCTCGTAGCGTACGCCCATGAATCCCCACCAACTGCCTCAGGTCATGGTCGCCACCGCTCGTCAAAGAACGCTCCAAGAGGTATTGCGAACCATCACTGATGGCATTGCCCAATGCCCGAACACCGTGCTGACGCGCATCTGGCTTGTGATCCCCAGCCGGTCCTGTCCCTTGTGTCGGGGAGTCGAAGACCAGACCGACACCAAGTCCCTCCACCTTGCCGCAAGTGCCGGCGTGCCGAACGACAAACAGACCGACTACAGTCGTGTCGATGGAGGCTTTCACCGGTTTCCGATCGGCGAACGCAAGATCGGTCGTGTCGCTGTGAATGGAGAAGCGCTCTGGCTTGCCGGAGTCAAAGGCGATGAAGACTGGATCGCCAACCCTGATTGGTTTGCGCGCGAGGGAATCCAGACCTTCGCGGCCCAGCCCCTGATCTTCCAGGGAGAGATACTGGGAGTGTTGGGACTGTTCGATCGCGGTCTACTGGATACGGAGGCGTTCGAGTGGCTGCGCATCTTCGCCGACTATGCCGCGGTGAGTATTGCGAACGCCAGGGCTCGCGAGGAGATCGATCTGCTGCGTGCGCGTCTGGAGGAAGAAAATCACTATCTTCGGGAGGAAGTCACCGCGGCGCTCGGCATGGGCGAATTCGTCGGAGAGAGTCAGGCCCTCCAGCACGTGCTCCGTCAAATCCAGCTGGTCGCGCCGACCGACGCCGCGGTGCTGATTACCGGCGAAAGCGGCACGGGCAAGGAACTGGTGGCGCGGGCCATCCATGACCGGAGTCCGCGCAAAGGGCGAGCCTTAATCAAGGTGAATTGCAGCGCCGTGCCGGACGCGCTGTTCGAAAGCGAATTCTTCGGCCACGTCAAAGGCGCCTTCACCGGCGCCCTGGGGGACCGCCCCGGCCGCTTCGAACTCGCCGATCGAGGGACCATTTTCCTCGATGAAATCGGAGAAATCCCCTTGGCGATGCAAGCGAAGTTGCTACGGGTGCTCCAGGAAGGAGAGTTCGAGCGCGTGGGAGATACCCGCACGCGTCAAGTGGATGTCCGAGTCGTCGCCGCGACCAATCGAGACCTCAAACGCGAGGTTGACGCCGGCCGGTTCCGCCAGGATCTCTACTACCGCCTCAGTGTCTTTCCAGTCCACATCCCCCCGCTACGCGAACGCCGTGACGACATTCCGAAGCTCGCCCTGCATTTCGTCGCTCAGAGTGCCCATCGAATGAATCGACGGACGCCACGGATCACACAGGCCGTGCTCCATCAGCTGGCTGCTCACGATTGGCCTGGCAATGTGCGTGAACTTCAGAACGTCCTCGAGCGCGCGGTGATCGTTTCCCAAGGCAGTTCCCTGCGTGTCCACCTGCCATCCTCACCCACACCCGTCAGCACTTCTTCCCTCTCCACTCCCTCGCCAGCGAAAGTGGCCACAAGGGACGATCTGAAACGTCAGGAACGGGAGAACATTGTGCAGGCACTCCGGCTGGCCAAGGGCAGGATTTTTGGCGCAGATGGCGCGGCGGAATTGCTGGGCATGAAGCCAACCACTCTGACCTCACGCATCAAGACGCTGGGAATCAAAAAGACCAAGCCAGACGCCTGAACTCTTCATCA
>DASPGL010000161.1:0-5428 GCA_035620635.1 Nitrospira sp.
ATTTCTTCTCTGCGAACTGGGCCACGATGGTGCGCCCCTACCCTCGCTACCACGAATTGCTGGTGAAACGGAGCGTGGAGGCCCCCGCCCAGGACCTTCAGCGGATTGCCGCCCGATTTTCGACCCAGGACTTTCTCGATCTGCAGGTCTGGCACAACCTGGCCTGGTTCGGCTACGGGACGGTGCAGCGGTTTCCCCGCCTGGCCGCCCTGCGCAACAAGAACCGGGGCTTCACGGAAGCTGAAAAACAGGAGGTGCTGGCGCTCCAACGAGTCGTCGTGCAGGAGATCGTTCCGCTGTACCGGCAACTCCTGGAACGGGGCCAGATCGAACTGACAACGACGCCCTTCTTTCATCCGATTCTGCCGCTGGTCATCGATACCGACCTCTGCCGGCGCGCCAGGCCGGATCTGCCGCTGCCGTCCCGGTTCCGCGCGCCCGAAGACGCTGAAGTCCAGCTCCAACGGGCGGTTGAGTTTCATCGCCAGACATTCGGTCGATCTCCGGACGGACTGTGGCCCTCGGAAGGATCAGTCTGCCCTGAACTACTCCCCCTGGTCCACCGGACCGGCCTCCGCTGGCTGGCGACCGATGAAGGCATCCTCGCGCGGTCTCTGGAGATGTGCGGCCGTCCCTGGAATCGACACAGCGATTTGTATCGACCCTATTGGGCCGGCGAGCCGGGGCAGGACCTGACCCTGTTGTTCCGCGACCGGGAGATTTCCGACGCCTTCGGATTTGTCTATCACAAGACGACGCCTGAGTCAGCAGTCGACGATGTGCTCCGCCGGCTACGAAGCATCGTCCACGATGCCGCCCACGATCGGATGGTCATTCCCATCATTCTGGACGGCGAGAATCCGTGGGAACATTACCACGATGGCGGCGAAGAGTTTCTCTCGCGCCTGTATGCCGCCCTGTCGAGCCACGCACTGGATCAGGAAGGCAGTGCGGCCGTACAGGCGTCAACGGTGTCCGAGGCGATCGCAGCCGTTCCCCCCTCAGAGCGCCTCTCCGATCTGTATTCGGGATCATGGATCAATGCCGACTACAAAATCTGGATCGGCCATCAGGAGGACAACCGAGGGTGGGAGCTGCTCGGTCGCACCAGAACGCGTCTCGCCGAACTCGCGGCCGACCTCCCGCCGGATCGGGCGCGAAACGCATGGAACGAGTTCTACGCGGCAGAAGGCAGCGACTGGTTCTGGTGGTACGGCGACGACTTCGATACGGATTTCAAGTCTGAGTTCGACCGGCTCTTCCGAACACATCTCCGCAACGTCTGGCTGCATATGGGACTTCCGCCGCCCGAACAGTTAAACCAGCCGATCTGCGCGGGAGCGGTCCAACCCGAAGCCGATCGTGTGGTGCAACCACTCGCGCTCCTCACCCCGACGATTGACGGGCTCGTGACGGACTTCTTCGAATGGCGCGGAGCGGGGTCGATCGACACTCAGCCGCCGCTCGGCGCCATGTGGAAAGCCGACGGGATCTTCACCGCGATTCGATTCGGTTGGAGCCATGACCAGCTGTTCCTACGACTCGACCTCGACCAGGCCTCGCACGCCAGACAGAACAGCATGAGTGCGGATATCACGCTCCTGGGAACACCGCATACGTTCCGGCTCACGTTCTCGCTTTCACCTTCCGGTCCGCAACACTTCACCCTGTTTCACGCCGCCGGACCGGATGCCTGGCAGGAACTCGGCCTCTATCGCTCGATCGCCCGACGGACCGTGCTCGAACTGGCTCTTCCCTGGAAGGATGTGCATCTGAAGCCGGGGCAGACCGTTCGGTTGTCGATCGTCGTGCTCGAACATGGCCTCGAAGTCGCCCGATACCCTCATCAGGGGCCAGCCATTCTGACGGTGCCGGGGCCGGGATTCGAAGCGGAGCTGTGGCGGGTGTAAGAGAACCGTGATGAGCGTTGAGTGATGAGTTTTGAGTTGTGCAATCCCTATCCGCCTGAGACACTGAGGACTCAGCCCTTCTTGAACGCAGAGGAGCACGAATGCCTGATTTAAGACGCGATCCGATCGTCGGTCGCTGGGTCATTATTTCAACCGACCGCAGCGGACGCCCGCATGACTTTGTGCAACTGCAACCGGCGCGTCCCATTTCCACGGCCCTCTGTCCCTTCTGTCCGGGCCAAGAGCGGCTCACCCCGAAAGAGATCATGGCCTATCGTCCGCAGCCGGTCGAGCCGAATGCGCCGAACTGGACGATTCGCGTCGTGCCCAATAAATTCCCCGCGCTGCAGGTGGAGGGCGACATGGGCCGCGAGGGGGTGGGGCTGTACGACCGGATGAACGGGATCGGGGCGCATGAAGTCATCATCGAGACGCCGGGCCACAGGGAACACTTCGCCGATCTTTCGTCCAAGAAGATCGAGGACGTGCTCTGGGCCTACCGCGACCGCATGCTGGATCTCAAGAAAGATCTGCGACTCCGGTACATCCTCGTGTTCAAGAATCACGGCGCCTCGGCCGGCGCCACCCTGGAACACAGCCATTCCCAGCTCATCGCGCTGCCCATTGTTCCGACCAGCGTGCAGGAGGAACTCGAGGGCTGCCGCGCCCACTACCAGCAAAAAGAGCGCTGCATCTACTGCGACATTCTCCGGCAGGAGAGCTCCGAAGGCGACCGGGTCGTGGCGGAAAACCCCGAATTCCTCTGCATCACGCCGTTCGCGCCGCGCTTTCCGTTCGAGCAGTGGATTCTCCCGAAGCGCCATGCGGCCTACTTCGAAGAGAGTCAGAAATCCCAATTCGAATTCCTCGCCTCGATCCTGTCCGAGTCCCTGCGCCGCATGGACAAGGTGCTGGCGAGACCGCCCTACAACTTCATTCTCCACAGTTCTCCGCTGCACGAAACCAGCGGCGATTACTATCACTGGCACATCGAAATCATCCCCAAGCTCACGCAGGTCGCCGGGTTCGAATGGGGCACCGGCTTCTACATCAATCCCGTGTCCCCCGAGGAGTCGGCCCGGTTTCTCCGCGAAGCGGAGCTGTAAATGCCGGTTCGCTTCCGCATCGAGAATCCAGCCCTCACAGGTCCGCTGCGACGGATCGAGGAGTTGATCCGTCACGCCGGCGGGCGTACCTGGCTTGTCGGCGGCTGTGTGCGGGATCTCGTGCTTGGCCGGCAGCCGCGCGACCTCGATCTTGAAATATTCAGGCTCGCGCCCGGCCGGCTCCATGCGCTGCTGGCGGAGCATTTTTCCGTCCAGTTCGTGGGGAAAGCCTTCGGCGTGTTCAAGCTGCAAGGCCTGCCCATCGACCTCTCCATTCCCACCCGTGTGCTGACCTCCACCGAATCGGTTCCCGGCCTGCTGCGCCAGGCCGACCCCGACATGGACCTGGACGAAGCGCTGGCCCGGCGCGACTTCACCATGAATGCAATCGCCTGGGATCCCGACACCCTGGAACTCTGCGATCCCTTCAACGGCCGGGCAGATCTCGCCTCACGCACCTTGCGCCACGTGTCGGACCAGTTCGCCGAGGATCCGCTGCGCGTGCTGCGGGGGATGCAGTTGACGGCACGGTTCGAATTGACCGTCGCGCCGGAAACCCTTGCGCTCTGCCGGACACTCACGCAGGAGGGACAGCCGAGTGAACGGCTCTGGGAAGAATGGAAGAAACTCCTCCTCCGGGGCACCACCCCTTCACGAGGACTCCAGTTCCTGAGCGCCTGCGGCTGGCTCCGCTTCTATCCCGAACTCGCCGCATTGCAAGGCTGCGCGCAGGACCCGACGTGGCACCCCGAAGGTGATGTCTGGACTCATACGCTCCACTGTCTGGACTGGTTCGCCGGGGAACGGACCGGCAATCAGGAGGACGATCTGATCGCCGGGCTGGGGGTGCTCTGTCACGACTTCGGTAAACCGCTCACCACAAGAGAAGAATTCGGCCGCATCACCTCACGTGGCCACGAGCCGGAAGGCGAAGCCCCGACGAGGCGTTTCCTCACGCGATTGACGAACCAGGAGGATCTTATCAACCAAGTGGTCCCGCTCGTGCTCTGTCATCTCCGTCCGCGTGCACTCTATGACGCCAAGGCTTCAGACAGCGCGGTGCGGCGGCTTGCCAGGCAGGTCCATCGTATCGACCGTCTGGTGCGCGTCGCGCGGGCCGATCACGCCGGCCGCCCGCCGAAGCCTTTCGACGGCTTTCCCGCCGGCGAATGGCTCCTGGCGCGGGCGCGGCACCTCGCGGTCGAGGTCGAGGCTCCTGCGCCGATCGTGATGGGCCGGCATCTCCTCGAATTGGGCGTGCCGCCGGGTCCCGGGATGGGACGGCTGCTCGATGAATGTTACGAAGCGCAATTGGACGGACTCTTCACCACGCTCGACGAGGGTCTGACCTATGCCCGATCGCAGCTCACCACCTCGTGAAGCGTATCTCGTCCTTCGACAGGCTCAGGACGGTGAGCCCGTCGAACCGTCTCTCGTCGGTCGTACCTCGTGGTTCGCACGCTTCTGGTTACGAGTTCCGGGTTTCGAGCTGCGTTCGAAACTCGAAACCCGAAACTCCTCTTCGTGTTCGCTCTGTCCCCCTATCCCCATCCCCCCTACTCCCTTACCCCCTCATCTGCCCCTTGCCCGCTCCCCTCCCGGGAGCTTATGATTCGCCTGTGCGTATCCAACTGAGCCATCCGACACGAAGCGTGGAGATCAAAGGGCCAAAGAAGGCGAGGGATCTGTTACGGGAATTGAATCTGCTGGTCGAGGCGCACTTGGTCATCCGGGGCGATGAATTGGTCACCGAGGACGAAGTCCTCTCCGATCAGGATCAGATCGAGATCCGGCCGGTCATCTCAGGCGGGTAGCCCGCGTCGACCCGAATCGGCTGGCTGCATGGACGCCGTTCTGGCAAATCTTCTTCACTTGACCCTCTCTCCCCGACAACTGTATAACCTCCCGTGCTGCACACAGCGAGTTTTGAATTCTGAGTGTTGAGTTGTGAGTTCAGGGCAGGCTACTTCCATGAGCCGTCCCTCGTTACTCCCTCCAGCTCCTCATAACTCTGCACGAAGCACTCCCCTCGACAGAGCTCGGGGCCCTGAGCCTGTCGAAGGGCAAAACTCAACACTTCTTCAAGATGCGCCCGTAGCTCAATGGATAGAGCACCAGACTACGGATCTGGGGGTTACAGGTTCAAGTCCTGTCGGGCGCACCACAAAATCAATAGCTTGCCTCTCCCCTTCTCGCTCCTCCTGACCTTCTCCCACAAAACGAGACCAGCCAGAACTAGCATTTTCGGCTAGACTGCGGCCCTCAACCAGGAGGGCGGCATGAAGAAGAGCAAATATTCGGAGGCACAGATTGCGGCGGCCTTGCGGCAAGTCGAGGCCGGTGCGCCGATTCCGGAGGTGACACGGGGCCTCGGGGTCAGCGAAGCCACCTACTATCACTGGCGGAAGAAGT
>DASPGL010000162.1:0-2092 GCA_035620635.1 Nitrospira sp.
GTCCCCTGACCCCTTTCCTTTTACCTCTTACGGCTCACATTTCCATAAGGCGGCAGCGTCATCAGCCGCCGATCTTCGAGCGGACCGCCGATGGTGAAATGATACAGCGACTGCATGGCGAGGTTCTTGATGCCGACAATCTCATGCACCGGGTCATCGAAGAAACATCCGATGCCGGTCGCCCGCACGCCGGCCGCTTCCGCTTCGAGGTAGAGCACCTGGCCGAGCAATCCTGATTCCCAGAAGAGGCGCGGATACCACCAGGCCCCTCGCTCACGCAACCCTCCTTCGAACTCCGCCAGCATGCCCAAAGAGAACGCGCTGTCCCCCGCAATATCCTGGCGGCAACTGATCTGCACCGCCAAGGGCTTCGCGTCGCCTTCCAACAACCAATACAGCGGCAGCGTGTCCGGACATCCAGGTGCCGGGGTCCAGACGAATTCCGGATTCAGCGCGCGCCGGATGAAGGCAAGCTTCCCGGTATCGCGGAGAAGCAAGTAGAGCCCCGGCGTGAGGCCGTCCACGCGATGCACAAACAGCATCAGATGAATGGCCGGATCGTACGGCCATCCGTCCCAGGGCATCGGCCGCTCTGATTGCGGACGATCGGCGTGCGGCATGACCCGCAGCAGCATACGGAAAAAGGTTTCGGCAGAGATTGACGTTCTGCCATCGAAGGCCACCGCGCTCCGGCGCTGACGGATGATCCGGCCCGCCGATGGGCCGGCGTCATTCGTCTCTCGCCCTTCGATAGTACTCAGGGCCGTGAGCTTGCTGAACGGTGACGCGTCATTCGCCACGAAGATCGGCAGCGCTACAGAGCGCCGCTCCGTTGTGCCCTTCCAACTCGCTTCCGCCGCCTGGTCGATGATGTCCCAATGGACCCCGTGCTCCCCGCTCAACCGATTCGCCTTCCCATGCCAATTTCCACCAGCCAATTCCTTCACCATTGCCGCATCGAGAAACAACGGCAACGAGTCCCCCTCTGATCGTGTGACGTTTGACGAATGGCCATTGACGGCATGTCCAGGCCAGACCACCGCGAGACAATCCGGATGTTCCGGCTCTGCCTCGCCAAAGTCTTCGCGGCGAGACGTCCCCAGCAAGCACGCCACGATATTTTGGTCCGTGCCATCCAACAACGCCAGGTCCCAACCGAGCGTCGCCGCCGCGATCCTCGCCGTGCCGATCGCATGGCCGACGTCGTGATGGCAGTAGCGGAACGCCCGCTCGCCGTATTTCCATGCCTCCCGCCAGTGGACCGACGTGAGGCCGAACAGAAAGGCGTCAGAAGGGAACGGAGACAGTAATCGCGCGAGTTGATCGGCTGGAAACCCCGCGCGCAGTTCCAGCCCATGCTCCTTCGGCGCGTAGTGGTACAGACCCGGCGTCAGATCGAGTGCGTCGAGCTGCGGCACCACGACATAGCCTTCCGTCGGATGGAGGTTGCCGGAAGAAGGATTGCTCCGGAGCGCCCATTCCGACTGCCCCGCTTTCTTCCACGCGGATAGGGCCAGGGCGAACTCGAAAAAGCGAGAGAGCGCACGCACGCTGACAGGCTGACACGGTACCGCGCCGGATCGGTAGATGGCGTCGTACGGTGGCGAAACCGGGTCTTCCTCGGGCGTGAGCAAAGGAAGCGGGATCAACTCGGCTCCCTCGAAGCGCCGGAATGGATCAGGTTGATTCACCCAATCGAGGAACCCCAGCGAGCGGGCATAGCGATTGTAATGGTGCTTGGTCTGGACGTGATAACGGATGACCTGATCGACCGGATCGGTTGAAACGGGTTCAGTGGCCGGTGTCGGAGATGGATGTTCGGCACTCATAGGAATGATGGGAGCAGTCTACAGAGTGACCAGAAGGAAAGTAAACGCGAACCAAATGAATCCACCAATCGCGCAGGGCGACGGTCTCCAAGCCTGGCTATGCTGCGAGCTGATGGCTCGATAGACTGCCAGGCTTCGCCGTCTATCCAACAGACGGCGCCTTGACGAAGGTACACAAGTGACAGATATTGCCGACGTTTTTAGTATGGACGAAGACAATCTGGGACGAGACAGACTGCCCAATTTATCTCAAGGCCCTGAGC
>DASPGL010000163.1:0-8058 GCA_035620635.1 Nitrospira sp.
TCAAAGAAGGGGAGATCATGCGCATCCGGCAGATCAATATTCACGGCAACAACAAGACTCGGGATAACGTCATCCGCCGGGAACTCCGGGTGGACGAGCAGGATGTCATCGATACCCCATCGCTCAAACGGAGTTTCCAGCGGCTGAACAATCTGAATTTCTTCGAGACCGTCGAAATTCTTCCTGAACAGGTGGAGGCCGGAAAGGTCGATTTGAACGTCCGTGTGAAAGAGAAGCCGACCGGCCAGTTCAGCATCGGCGGCGGCTTCAGTTCCTTGGACCGGCTGATGGCTATCGCCAATATCACGGAAGGGAACATCGGCGGGTACGGGTATATGGGTCGTGTCATGGGGCAGCTCGGTCAGCGGCGGAGTTTGGGCACCGTGACCTTCCGCAACCCCTATGTGAACGATTCGCTCACCTCGCTCCAGCTGGATATCTATCGCACGATGACGAACTATAGCTCGTTCTTCGAAACGAGGACCGGCGCCGCGATCACCCTCGGCCGCTGGCTGGCGGAATACAGCACGGGGGGGATCAGCTTCTTTGCCGAAGAACTCAATTATAGAAATCCCTCGGCGGACCTCTGTCCGGGTCCGAGGATCTGCGACCAGCTCGGCACCCAGTCCACGACCGGCTTCCGAACCAATTTTTTCAAAGACACGCGCGACTATTATATGGATCCGAGAACCGGTTGGCGGTTCGGCGGCGGAGTCGACTTCGGGACGACGTATCTCGGGGGAAGCAATAATTTCGTCAAATACACGGCGGACGTGATCAAGGTCACTCCGCTGCCGTTTGATACGAGGATTTCGCTTCGCGCTCGATTGGGGGCGGTGGACGCGTATGACGGAAAACCGGTCCCCCAAAGTGAAGTCTACTATGTGGGCGGGATCAACACCCTGCGCGGGTTTCAATTCGGCCGGGCGGGCCCCGTGGCGTCCACCACCAGATTTCCGCTTGGTGCCACCAAACAGTTGATCTTCAATGCCGACTTTGTCTTCACGATCTCTGCCGACGCGAAACTGAACGGGGTCCTCTTTTTCGATTATGGGAAAGGGTTCGACGACGGCGAGTCACTGGACATCGTGAATCTCAGGAAAAGCGCCGGTCTCGAAGGCCGCTGGATATCGCCTTTCGGTCCTCTGCGGGCTGCGTACGGAATCAATCTTGATCCCAAGTCCGGTGAGCGGGGCGGCGTTTTTGAGTTTACCGTTGGATCGGTGTTCTAGCCCGGGCAGAATGGAAAAAGTCGGAAGGCCGTGATTCAAAAAAGAGGGATACCAGGCATGCGGTGGATCGTGCTCCCTATCCTCGTGGTCTCTGCGGTGGCCCTCGGAGGCTGCATGAAGCCGGGGGTCAAGGTCGAAGGCCACATCGGAGTGGTCGACCCGCAACGCCTGCTCGACGAAACGAACGCGGGTAAGAAGGCGAAGGACAACCTGCTCGCCTACTCGAAGAACCGCCAGGCGTTGATCGAACTGGAGGCGAAGGAGTTGCGCCGGATGCAGGAAGATGCCGAACGCCAGCGAAGCGTCCTCTCGCCGGCAGCGTTCCGGGAGCGCGGGGAACAGTTTCAGCGGCGTATGCAGGAGTATCAGCAGAAGGTCTCCGAGTTGAATCGGGAGGTTCAGGAGAAGCAGAAGGACGTGCTGGATGGATTCCGGGAAAAGGTCGACGTGATGGTGACGAGGATATCCAAGCGGCTCGGCCTGCAGGTGGTGCTGGATAAGAGCAAGGGCGGTCCCACCCTCTATAGCGAGGACACGCTCGATATTACGAATTACGTGATCGAAGAAATCGATCGGGAGTATCCCTAGCGTGAGCGGAGGTGTGGCATGACAGGGACGAGCATGGTCAGATTGCTGGGCGTCGCACTGTGGCTGGCGGTATGGGGGCTGCCGGTGTGGGCCGGAGATGCCGTTAAGATCGGCATCATGGATCAGCAGGTCGTCATGGAGCGATCCAAGGCGGGCAAGTTGGCGCTGGAGGAGGTCAAGAATTATTCGACAACCCGGCAGAAGATCATCACCGCAGACGAGCAGGAGATGAAAGATCTCGAACAGGCGCTGCAGGATTCGAATGGCAAGCTCAGCGAGGCGGCCAAGCTGGAGAAACAGGAGCAGTTCCGGAACAAACTGGAGGCCTACCAGCGGCGAGTCCAGGATTTCAATCGGGAAATCCAGCAGAAGCAGCGGGATCTGGTGTCGGAGTATTCGAAGAAGATTGCGGATGCCGCACAGGTGGTGGCGCAGAAGGAAGGGTATACAGCGATTCTCGATAAAGGGAACGAGGCCCTGCTCCGCATCGTGATTTACTACCAGCCCAGTCTGGATGTAACGGAACTGGTGCTCAAGGAGTTCGATCGGCAGAACAACTAAGGCAGCGACTTACTCGCAGGAAAAGAGGAGGCGGTCCCGATGGCGAAGATTGAGCAGGCGGAAATTCAAGCGCTACTTCCACACCGGTATCCGTTTTTGCTGGTGGATAGGGTGACGGAATTGGAACCCAATCGTCGGATTGTCGGAATCAAGAACGTCACGGTCAATGAGCCGTTCTTCCCGGGGCACTTCCCCGGACGGCCGATCATGCCCGGTGTGCTGATCGTCGAAGCGATGGCGCAGACGGGAGGCCTCCTGGTCTTCAAGTCCGAGGGGGCGATCGCAAAGCCGGTGGTATTCATGACGGGCATCGAGGAGGCGAGGTTCCGGAAGCCGGCCGTGCCCGGCGATCAACTCCGCTTCGAAATCGAAGTGCTCAAGAAGCGCCCGCCGTTCTGGAAGATGCAGGGAAAGGCGTTTGTCGAGAACGAATTGGTCTGTGAAGCGGTCGTGACCGCCATGGTGACCGAAGAAAAGAGCCACGCACGTCAATAGTCATTCGCCAAGCGTATGGTGAATGGGTGCCGTCAGGCGAATGACGGTTGCCGGTTGACGTCATTGAAAGGGGCACGTGTGAAGATCCATCCAACAGCGATTGTCCATCCCAAGGCGACCATTGCCGATGACGCGGAGATCGGCCCATTCTGTGTGATCGGCGAACATGTCGCGATCGGCAAGGGAACCAGGGTGCTCTCTCATGTGTCGATCGACGGCTGGACGGAAATCGGGGAGCGCAATGTCATCTTCCCCTTTGCGTCTCTCGGCGGACCGCCGCAGCACCTGGGCTACAAGGGAGAACCGACCAAGGTGATCATCGGCGATGACAATGTGATCAGGGAGTACGTCACCGTCAACCGGGCGACAGTGCAAGGCGGAGGGGTAACGTCTCTTGGCAATAGGAACACGCTCATGGCCTATGTTCATGTGGCACACGATTGCCGACTCGGCAATTACCTGATCATGGCCAATGCAGCCAGCCTGGCCGGCCATATTACGATCGGAGATTTCGCGATTATCGGGGGATTGACGGGCATTCACCAGTATGTCCGTGTCGGGGATTATGCGATGGTGGGAGGCTGTTGCGCCATCGGGCAGGACATTCCGCCGTTCATGCGAGCGGCCGGCGGCTACCGCGCCCATCTGTACGGACTCAATTCGGTCGGGCTTCAGCGGCACGGATTCTCTGTGGATCGTATCGCAGTGTTGAAGAAGGCTTTCGATCTGCTCTTCCGGTCGGGGCACATCCAGGCAGAGGCCATCCGGTTGGCCAAGAAGCAGTTCAAAGGCGTGGCGGACGTGACGAAGATTCTTGCCTTCATGGAGGGCACCACGCGCGGGGTATCGCGCGTGGTGAGCATCGATCTGGATCTTGAGTTCGATCAGGAAGGGTGAGCGATCGTCACCATGACCGCGCCGGTGCCGGAATCAGATGGACGTATCGGGCTCATCGCCGGGAACGGCCGGTTCCCGATCATTTTTGCCGACAACGCGCGCAAGATGGGCCTGTATGTGTCGGCGGTCGCGCACGAGGGGGAAACGGAGCCGGAACTCGAGCAGCACGTGGATCGCATCCACTGGGTCAAGCTCGGGCAACTCAACAAGTTGATCAAGGCGTTCAAGGGCGACGGCATCAAGCGGGCGGTTATGCTGGGCGGCATCAAGAAAACCCATGTGTATAGCACGGTACGTCCGGATTTCCGGACCCTGGCCCTGGCGACGAGGCTGGCGCTGTGGAAGGACGACGACATCCTTCGCGAACTTGCGGCGGAACTCGAACGCGAAGGGATTGTGATCTGTGAATCCACGTTCGGCCTGGAGGGCATTCTGGTCGAAGAAGGGGTGCTGACGTCCCGTCAACCGACCAAGAAGGAATGGAACGACATCCGGTACGGATGGGAAGTGGCGCAGGAGATCGGGCGCCTCGACATCGGCCAATGCGTCGTGATCAGAGACAGGGTCGTTGTGGCGGTGGAAGCGGTCGAAGGGACCGACGGCGCGATCAGCCGCGGCGGGGAACTGGCGAAGGGGGGCGCGGTGGTGGTGAAGCGGTGTAAGCCGCAGCAGGACCTCCGCTTCGATTTGCCGGCGATCGGCCCGCGGACGATCGAAGTGATGGCGTCGGTCAAGGCAACCGTGCTCGCCGTCGAGGCCGGACGAACGGTCATGCTGGATCGGGAGCTGCTCTTGCGCAAGGCGGAAGCGGCACGAATCGCCGTCATCGGGGTCGCAGGCGAGACACCGGAGATCGCGGGAGCACGGTGAGCGGGCACATGCCGGAATCTGATGATTCGTCGATCGGTTGAGTTTCCGGCATCCCTGTTCGAGCCAACAACGGAACATCTGGACGAACGATTCAACAATTCAATGAGAGGTGCATGACCACACTACGAGCCGGAGTCATCGGGGTGGGGCATTTGGGACAGCACCACGCGCGGTGGTACGCCGCCCTGCCGGACTCGACGCTGGTCGGCGTCACGGATCAGGACCAGGAGCGGGCCAGGGCTATCGCCGAGCGGTTCGGCGCGCGACGGTTCGATCGTCTGGCGGATCTCTTGGGTGAGGTCGATATGGTCAGCATCGCCGTCCCCACCTCCGCTCATTACGCAGTGGCCAAGGCCTGCCTGGAAGCCGGGAAACACGTCCTGGTCGAGAAGCCGATCGCCGTGGCGCCGGCCGAGGCGCGGCAACTCGTGGATCTGGCCAAGGCCAAGGGATGCCGGCTCCAGGTCGGACACAGTGAACGGTTCAACCCGATCATGCAGCTCATGCGGCCGCACATCGACAGGCCGGCGTTCATCGAAGGCCACCGTCTCGCCTCCTACAGCCCGCGCGGAACCGACGTGAACGTCGTGCTGGACCTGATGATCCACGATCTGGATCTGGTACTGTCCTTCAATCCGGGCCCGGTTGAAGAGGTGCGGGCGGCCGGGGTGCCGGTCTTCTCCCAGACGATCGATATCGCCAATGCGCGCATCCAGTTTCAGAGCGGGTGTGTCGCCAACCTGACCGCCAGCCGGGTGTCTCTGAACAAGATGCGCCGGTTGCGCCTCTTCCAGCGCGACGGCTACCTGTCGATGGATTTCCAGACTCGTCAGGGGTTCATCGGACGCCGGTCGATGAATCCGGGCCAGAGTCCGGGATTCGCGATCGAAGAGTTCAAAGGACACGATGGCGAGCCTCTGAAGCTGCAGCTGGAATCGTTCCTCTCTTCCATTCGGACGGGGTCCTGTCCCGTCGTGTCAGGCGAAGATGGAGCGGCCGCGCTGGCCGTCGCGCATCAGGTACTGGCCGCGATCGATTCCTTTGTGCAGCGCAACACGGAAGAGGGGGTAAGGGGATAGAGGGCCAAAGGGGCACCGCATGTGCCGGCGAACCGTATCCCGCGCCCCCTATCCCGTTACCACCATCCGACCATGGCACGGATACTCATCGTGACCGGAGAAGCCTCCGGTGATCTTCACGGCGCCAATCTTGCGCGGGCGCTCAAGGCACGCGACCTCCGGGTGTCCGTGGCCGGCATCGGCGGCGCGGCGATGGAGGCCGCCGGGGTGGAATTGGTGCGGGACGTGGGGCGGTTCGATGTCATCGGCATGGTCGGCCCGCGGGTCGTCGCCGCCGGCATTCACCGGTTTCTGGCCATGCGCCGGCTCTTCCGTTCCGAGCCCTGGGATGCGGTGGTGTTCATCGACAACCCGGGTCTGAACCTCCGCTATGCGTATTTTGCCAAGAGAGCGGGGCTCCGCGTGTTCTACTACATTGCGCCGCAGATATGGGCCTGGAGGCCGGGGCGTATTCACTGGATCAAGCAGCGCGTCGACCATGTGCTCGTCGTGCTGCCCTTTGAGAAAGTCATCTACGACAAGGCGGAGGTCCCCTGCACCTTCGTCGGCCATCCTCTGCTGGACGCGGTGGCGTCGCAGTATCGGGCCGGAGATCTTCGTGCGCGGTTCGGCCTGTCTTCCGCAGGACGTGTGATTGCGTTGCTTCCCGGCAGCCGCACCAGGGAGGTCGAGTCGCTGCTGCCGATCCTTCTCGATGCGGCGGACAAGCTGGCACGACGGGAGCCCGGAACGCAGTTTATCCTGGCACAGGCCCCCACAATTCCGGATAATCTGTTGCAGTCGGTGCTGCGGCGGAGTACGGTTCCGGTCACGGTTGTGAAAGGGCAGGCGAGCGAAGTCATGGCTGCCGCAGACCTCGTGTTGGTGGCGTCCGGCACGGCGACGCTCCAGGCTGCGGTAATCGGCACGCCCATGATCCTGCTGTATCGGACGACGGCGCTCACCTACTGGCTCGCGCGCTACCTGATTCGAGTCCGATGGATCGGCCTCGTCAATCTGGTGGCGGGCTGCTCGGTGGTGCCGGAACTGATCCAGTCCGATGCAACCGGGGAGCGTCTGTACCAGGAAGCGTTGGAGCTTCTGGACAATCCATCGGCGTATGAGGACATGAAACGAAGTCTGGCAAACGTACGGGCGGTCCTGGGTGAACCGGGTGCGTCCACCAGGGCGGCGGAGGTAGTGCTGGCGGCATGTCAGGCCTAGACCGATTCAGGCGTCTCATGGGCTATGTCCGTCCCTACCGGGGACGGTTCTTCGCGGCCTTCGTGTGTTCCGGCCTCGTGGCACTGTTGACGGGAGCCTACGCCTGGCTGGTGCGGCCCGTGCTGGACGGGATCTTTATAGAGAAAAACGAGGGCCTGTGGCTGGTGCTCCCCTTCGCATTGATGGGCGTCGCCGTGTTGAAGGCCATCTTCAGCTATGGACAAACCTATCTGATGGCCTACGTCGGCAATCGCGTCGTGGCCGATATCCGGCAGGAGTTGTTCTACCACCTCATGCGGCTGCCGGTCGGCTTTCATGATGCCAATACATCGGGGCGGCTGGTCTCACGGGTGGTGAACGATGTCGGGCTCATGGCGAGCGCCGCGTCGAGCGTCGTGAAGGACATTTTTCAGAATGCGCTCACGTTTCTCGCCATGGTCGGCGTGATCGTCTATCAGAATTGGAAGCTGGCGGGTGTGTCGGTCATCGTCATTCCGCTGTCGGCCTTGACCATGGTTCGGGTGGGACAGCGATTACGAAAATTGGCGACGAGCGGTCAGGAGCAGATGGGCGATATGGCGTCGACCGTGCAGGAGACACTCTCCGGCATCAGAATGGTGAAGGCATTCGGACGGGAGGAAGCGGAAGCGGAACGGTTCCGGGAGCGGAATCGGGCCTTCCTGTCGACCACGCTGAAATCCAATCAGGTGTGGTCGCTCGGCTCGTCCCACATGGAAATTATCGGAGTGATCGGCGTCGCCTCCATCGTGTGGTACGGCGGCTATCTCGTCATCCATGGCGCCATGACGCCCGGCGCCTTTTTCTCGTTCATGGCGGCGATGTTCATGGCGTACACCCCGATCCGCAAGTTGGCCGGATCCAACAATCTGATTCAGCAGGCGCTCGCTGCGGCTGAACGCGTCTATGAGGTGTTGGATCTCAAAACGGAGCAGTCCCAGGATCATGGGACGGTACCCCTGGTCGGGATCAGCCGCGGCATCGAATTCCAACGGGTGTCGCTGCAGTACGACAACCAGGTGATCCCGGCGCTGACAGGCATCGACCTCTCCATCCGGTCCGGCGAGGTGGTGGCGCTGGTCGGAAGCAGCGGGAGCGGGAAGACCACACTGGTC
>DASPGL010000164.1:0-6846 GCA_035620635.1 Nitrospira sp.
AGACTTCTGCACCAGCTCCGTACTGGTCGCGCATCCCGTCAGGATAGCGCCCGTCGCGTACAGACAGAGGACGCCGGCGCAAATCGCGCGCCCAGGAGTCGGCAACAGCCGTATGAACGAGGGGGACGTGCTCACTGGATATCCTCGAAATGGGTCAATCGCTTGAACTCACGAAATCGAGTCTGGATCTCTTTGTAATCCAGGATGCGCAATCGGTCAAGACTAAAGGCTTCCACGGTAAACGATGCCATGACGCTGCCGAAGATGATCGCCTGCTTCAACGCCTCCGGCGACCGGTTTCCCGTCGCCGCCAGGTAACCCAGGAAACCGCCCGCAAAGGTATCGCCGGCGCCGGTAGGATCGCGCACATCTTCAAGTGGAAACGCCGGCGCCCCGAAGACCTGCTTCTCATTGAACATGAGCACCCCGTATTCCCCGCGCTTGATGATCAAGTGCTTGGGTCCGCGCGACAACACGAGCTTCGCGACTTTGACTAGATTCGAATCCCCGCCCAAGGCGCGGGCCTCGCCGTCGTTGATAATCAGCACGTCGACCTTCTCCAGCACCTTCCAGAGTGCATCGCGCTTTCCGTGAATCCAGAAATTCATCGTGTCGCACGCGACCAGCGACGGACGCTCCACTTTCTGCAGCACATCGAGTTGGAGCTCCGGGTCGATATTCCCGAGAAACAACACGTCCGGTGCCCGAGACGTCTCGGGAATCTTGGGCCGAAACGTCTCGAAGACGTTCAGCTGCGTATCCAGCGTATGCGCTTCATTCAACTGGTGCGTGTACTCGCCTTTCCACCGGAATGTCGCTCCCGGACGCTGTTCCAGACCCGCCAGATCGATGCCGCGACTCTTGAGAAACGTGAGATGCCGCAAGGGAAAATCATCCCCGACGACGGCGATGAGCGCCACCGAGGTGAAAAAGCTGGCCGCGGCCGAGAAGTAGGTGGCCGACCCTCCGAGCACATCGGTCTCCTCGCCAAACGGCGTCTTCACCGTATCCAGCGCGACCGATCCGACCACCAGCAGTTTTCCCATGACTTAATGCACTCCCTTCGTTGGTGCCAGGACACGGCGGATGAGCAGGCCCAGTTTTCTCCTGACAGCCGCAGGGAGCCGGCCCCGAGCCGTCACAATCGCATTGTCCAGCGCCCGATGACAGGAACAGACCGGTGCCGCGACAAGAGACGGCACCGCCGCCAGAAGCATGCGTTTGGCCAGCGCCACATTGTGATGCAGCGTGGTGAGGATGGCCTCGACCGTGACCGGTTGTTCGGTCTGGTGCCAGCAATCGTAGTCGGTCACCAGCGCCATCGACGCGTAACACAGTTCCGCTTCGCGCGCCAGTTTGGCTTCCGGCATGTTGGTCATCCCGATGACATCGACGCCCCACTGCCGATAGAGCTGCGATTCCCCTTTCGTCGAAAACTGGGGCCCTTCCATGCAGAGATAGGTCCCGCCCCTGTGGAGCGAAGCGCCGAGCCCCTCTCCTGACGATGCAAGCACCTGCGCCACCGCAGGGCAGATGGGATGGCCAAAGGCGACATGCGCCACGAGACCGCCTTCGAAGAAGGTGGAGACGCGTCGTTTCGTCAAATCGATGAACTGGTCCGGGATGACGACGTCGCCCGGCTCGATCGACTCCTTCATACTGCCGACGGCGCTGACCGAGACGATCCGCAACACCCCGAGCGCTTTGAGCGCATAGATATTGGCCCGATAGTTGATCTCGCTCGGATTCAACCGGTGCCCCCGTCCATGCCGGGAGAGGAAGGCCACACGGGTTCCGGCAAGGGTCCCGACGGTGATCGTATCCGAGGGAGAACCGAAAGGCGTACGCATCCGGACTTCCCTGACCGCGGTGAGGCCTTCGATGTCATAGAGTCCGCTTCCGCCGATCACGCCGATCGAAGGCTGCTCGCGCGACTGACGTGTGTGCCTCTTCATGCGGACTCCTCCCCGAGCGTCGTCTGCTGCCCGAGATCCGATGACATCATTCCCTCCAGCGAATCGAGAAATCGCTCAATGAGCCGGACGACTCGGTCCACCGTCCCCTCCGGTGATTCGCCCTCATCGACCGAAATCCACTGGATACCCGGCTCTTTCCGAAACCAGGTCATCTGCCGCTTCGCAAAATGTCGGGTATCCCGTTTGAACCGCCGCACCATTTCCTCATAATCGCATTCACCCGCCAGATAGGCCGCCACCTGCCGATACCCCAATCCCTTCAGAGCTCCCAGGTGCCGCCCGTACCCGCGGTCGAGCAAGGACCGGGTCTCTTCTACCATTCCATGAGCCAGCTGCCAATCAATTCGTTCCTCGATCCTCCGATACAGCGGCTCCTTCAAGCGGGATAGGCCGATCAAGAGCGTCGAAAACGGAGCGTCCTGGAACGCATGGAGCCGATGGATTGCCGACAACGGCTGTCCCGCCAGTCGATGCACTTCCAGAGCACGCAGCACCTTGGCTTCGTCATTGGGATGCAGCCGTGCTGCGCTGTCGGGATCGATCTCCACCAGCTGCGCATAGAGCCGATCCCGCCCCTGTTCTCTCGCAAACCTCATGAGCTCGGCCCGCACCAGCGGATCAGACTGGGGCGCAGGACACAATCCCCGGACCAGCGTGCGAATATAGAGTCCCGTCCCTCCGACCACAAAGGGGAGCTGCCGCTCCGCGTACAGCCGGGCGATCTCTGCCAGCGCAGCCTGTCGATACCATCCGGTGTTGAAGGTCTGATCGGGATCCGCCAGATCGATGAGACGGTGGGGGACACCTCGGCGTTCCTCCATCGTCGGTTTGTCCGTCCCGAGATCCATGCCCCGATACGCCTGGCGTGAATCGGCAGTGAGCACCTCCGTTCCGAAACGCTTCGCCACCTGCACGGCGACGCGGCTTTTCCCCGACGCCGTCGGGCCCAGCAGCACGACCAGCGGGCGACGTTCACACACAGCTGCCGACAACGTCCCCATGCATCCTCGGAAAGTCTCAGGATTTACCATCCGGCCCGACCGAACATGTTCTCGAGGTCGGTCGTGCTGAGCCGAAACACCGTCCGTCGCCCGTGGGGACAGGTCGTGATCTCACCTTCAGCCCTCCAGTCCTCCACCAGGGCCTTGATTTCAGACAGCGCCATCGCACGGCCGGCCCGGACCGCCCCGTGGCAGGCCAGCGACGCCAGCACCGGCCGGACCTTGGCCTCCACTCCGGACGCACGGTCCCATTGACCGAGATCCTCCAGGAGATCCTGAAGGAAGGTCTCCGGCTTGATCGCGCCGAGACCCACCGGAACCGACCGGATCAGCACCGCTGACGCTCCGAACGGTTCCAGCCCCAGCCCCAGCGTTTCGAGATCGGCCTGATAGCGCTGCAGCAGCGCGGCATGAGGGGCTGACAATTCGACACTCTCGGGAATGAGCAGGGGCTGGGACTGAATGCCGCGGGCGGTCCATGCGCGCCATAATCGCTCGAAAAGGACCCGCTCATGGGCCGTGTGTTGATCGATCACGGCCAGATCCTCCCCGACTTGCACCACCAGAAACGTTCGGTTGAGCTGCCCCAACGCCACCACGTCCGAGGAAGGAACCCGGGTATAGGGTTCCGCTGTCTCACTCATGAACGTCAGCTGCGAGTCATCTCCCACCGGCGTCGCCACGGCAGCCCCCGTGCCGGAGGAAGCCGGCCAGGTCGACGCGCCTGCTCCGGACAGGCTCGTGTGCCGTTGGAGGAATGTCACACCCAGACGCTCCGGACCGGTCGAAGAAGACTCCGGTCCGCCCCCGAGCGCCCGTCGCACAGCCTGCCGCACGAGTTGATGAATCGCTTCGTTCTCCGAGAACCGGACTTCCCGTTTGGCCGGATGTACATTGACATCGACGCGATCCGGTTCCACATCCAGGAACAACACGAAGAGCGGATGGTGCCCCTTGGGCAGGAACGACCCGTACCCTTCGGCCACGGCATGGAACACCGCGGTATTGCGCACCGGACGCCGGTTCACGAAGAGTTCCTGCGGTATGCGCGAAGACTTCGCATGGACCGCATCGATGGTGTACCCGCGGAGCCTGGCCAGAGGATGGATCGCCTGCACCGGGAGACTCTGATCGAGAAACGGCCGGCGATACACCTGGCCGACTCGATCGCGATCGGATGCCACGGCAGGATAATTGAGGACTTCCTGCCCGTTATGCGTCAGGGTGAAATGAACGGCCGGCCAGGCAAGCGCCGCCTGCTGGATCACGCGGCTGATATGCGAGAACTCGGTGGGAATCGACTTGAGAAATTTTTTTCGCGCCGGCTGGTTATAGAAGAGATCCGCCACCTCGATGCGCGTTCCAGTCACCGGAGGCGCATCCACGATCTTTCCGACCGTGCCTCCCCGCACGTGAAACTCGGCGCCCACCGCGGCGGAAGGTGTGGCCGTCGTCACCCGCACGTTGGCAATGGAGGCGATGCTCGGCAGCGCCTCGCCCCGGAATCCCATCGTACGGATGGACCAGAGGTCCTGATCCGACCGGATCTTGCTTGTGGCGTGCCGATCGAACGCGCGCGGCGCATCCTCGCGCGCCATCCCTTCGCCGTCATCGGTGACACGGATGAGCACGAGCCCGCCGTCCTTGATGTCAACCGTGATGGAGTGGCTCCCGGCATCCAGACTGTTCTCCACCAACTCCTTCACCACTGCCGCCGGGCGTTCGACGACCTCCCCCGCCGCAATGCGACTCACGACGTCGCCCGGCAAGATCTTGATCTTCCCACTGCCGCCGGTCGTCAGCACGGCACGAAGCTCCTTACGGATGATGAGGTTGGACGGGGGCGGGGCGTCGCGGCACGAGGACGATCATCTGATTTCGGCCAGCTTGTTCTTCACCAGTTTGGATTCCTCTGACGCAGGAAACTCTTCGAGAACGCGCTTGAGGTTCTTCCGCGACTTGACGAGATCCCCGGTCTCGGCAGTGGCCAGTCCGAGCTTATAGAGGGCGGCAGGGACTTTCTCGTTGCCAGGATATTCCGCGACCAGAAATTCGAACGTCTGAATGGCACGCCCATAGTCTTTCAAGTTGTAATAGGACTCGCCGAGCCAGTACTGCGCGTTCGGCGTCAGCGACGTTCCCGGGAAATCCTTGATGAACCGCTGAAATCCGGACACGGCGAGGTCATACTTCCCGTTGAGATAGTCATTATAGGCCAAATTGAAGGCGGACGTCGGCGTAATTCCAGGCGCCCCGCCCGCCGTCGTCCCTGAGTCCGTCAACGGAGCCGGTTTGGACGACTTCGGCTGACGCGGCTCGGCGGATGTCGGATCCAGCCTGGCCGACAACTGGCTCATGGAATCCTCCATTTTGGCCAGTCGAATCTCGATTTTTTGAAGACGGGCCGCCAGCTCCTCGAATCGCGGCTTGGCGGGTTCGGCATCCTTCGCCCGTTCCAGGGACTCCACCCGCCGCAGCACCGCATCCACCCGTTGATGGTTCTGATCCTGTGATCGGGAGACTGCTGATAGTCCGTCGCGCACTTCGATAAAATCAGCATGCTTCGCGCAGCCGGCCAGCCACAACAGCGGCACGACGCCGACAGCCGTCATCACCATCCAACGACACCGGTGCAGCATGCGGGTTACCGGGCCTCCTTGAGCTGTGCCAGTTTGTCCGACGCTTTGCCCGCCTCGGGGCTCTTCGGATACAGCGTCACCACCTGTTTGAATGTGGAGGACGCCCGCTTCTTGTCTTTGAGGGCCAGATACGCATAGCCCTTCTTCAGCATCGCGGCCGGGACCTTCTCGCTACCCGGATAGTCGAGTTCCACCCGATCATAGGCATCGATCGCCTTCTGGAAGTCTTTCCTCCCGTAGTACGACTCTCCCTGCCAGTAGCGGGCGTTCGGCGCCAAATCGGAGTTGGGGTACTCCGTGAGGAAGGCGGCAAACCCGCGGCGGGCTCCCTCCAGATCCCCTTGACGGAACAGCGCCAGCACACGCTCGTAGCTGGCCCGATCCGCCGGGTCCGCGGCGCTCTGCACCGGCCCCGATGCAGCCAATTCCTGCGGCGCTGCCACTTCCGCAGGGGCCACAAACGCGGGGTTCGCCCCCTCCTGCACGGCCGGTGCTGAACCGGGTGCAGACTCCGCACGCGCGAGTTCGGCATCGTGACTCGGCGCGGGAACCGGACGTTGGGTCTGTTTGGCGGCCGGCTGGCGGGCGCCTGGTTTGTGATTGAGCTGCTCCACCGTCCTGGTCAGCCCGTCGATTCGACGATCCTGCTCGTCGAAGCGGGTCGTGACTTTCTGGCCGACCGATTCGAGCGCTTTGGCCACAGAGGCGACGCTCTTATTGACCTCCGTCGCATGGGCGGAGGCGGCCTTGGCATCGAACTCGATCCGCGCTGCCAGACTCTTGGTTGTCTGCTCTTCCTGCCCGACGCGATCGTTCAATCCCGTCAAGGCCTCTTTGAATCCCGTCAGTGCCTGATTGAACTGGACAAACTTCTGGGACACCTGCTCGAGGCGGTGCTGGTTTTCCAGCACCCCTTTCTGCTGGTCCTCCAGTTTCACATCCACCCGCTTCGCCAGCGTTTCGTTCGTGCGCTGCACCACCTCGACGACGTCCTTCTTCAAGGCCGCCATGGCAGCCTCCATCGCCTTGGAGAGTTCATCGAGTCGAGCGGCAACCTTGGCATCCTGATTGTCCAGGCTCTTCTGAAACCAGGCATAGCGCGTGGTGCTGTCGGTCTCCAGTCTTGAAGTCAGTTGCTCAAGCTTCTTGGCCTGCTGTTCCAGCTGCGCCGTACGGTGCTGCAGATCTTCCTGCTTGGTGCGAAGGTCCTGCGTCTGATAGGAGGCCTTC
>DASPGL010000165.1:0-10377 GCA_035620635.1 Nitrospira sp.
CACCCGAAGAACAGAATGGGGGCCGTCAGGCGTCTGAACTCGGCGCATCATGGCGGAACCGCGCCATGCATCCGTTCCGCTCAAGATCCTTACTCCCCAAACGCCTTTTTCAGCAGCGGTTCAATCTCGCCCTTGGCGGCCATCGGATCAAGAATGTCCGTATCTCCATAGAAGGTGCCGTCGATAAAGACTTTTGGCAGCGTCGGCCAATTCGTCATCTTCGTCAGCGCCTCCCGCTTCGCCGGCTGGGAGAGGACATCGATCAATTCGTACGGGTAGCCGTACTTGTCGAAAAACTGCATCGTCTCCCGCGTAAATCCGCACATCGGCATCTGCTTGGTTCCTTTGCCGTAGATCAGGATTTTATGCGCCCTGACTTCCTTCTGAATTTCTTCTTCGATCGGTTCAGCCATTGTCTCCTCCTAGGCTTCGTCCCTGGTGCGCGCCGTCAACTCCAGCGCATGGATCCGTCCGTCCTTCATCGGCGCGTCCAGCGCCTGATAAATCATCCGGTGCCGGTCGAGCAGGGCTTTCCCTTGAAACCCTTCTGAGACAATGACGACCTTGAGGTGGTCCATCGTCCCCGTGCGATCGCTGACCGTCACCACGGCATCGGGCAGACGCTTGAGAATATAGTCGGTCAACACCTCGGATGTAATCACAAATCCGCTCCCTCTCAATGACTGACCGATACCCTAGCCGAAATCGTCGGAGAAAGGCAATGCGGCGGACCTTCAGTGTTTTTGAGGATTTCCACCTCCGGTTTCGCACCGGGCTGCTGCGAAGATATGCCGCAGGCTGGTGGATCTCACCACCTGGTGGTGTTTTTGAGCCGGAATGTCAGGACGGCCCTGCAGCCTATAATGTCAACCTGTTGAAATTGAATCGTCAGGCCCGCCTCCACCGCGGGCACGAGCCTTGCGCTTCCACCGGGCAGACGAGACAGCGACATTCGTATCATCACCCGCGGCCTTTCATCAAGGAGGTCATCATGAGCGAATTCAAGTCGGGCTTCTTCGTGGGAGGTGAAACCTGCAACGGTCGCGTGCTCATTGTGGATGACGAGCCCGACATCCGTAAGGTCGTCCGCATGACACTGCAAAAAGCCGGCTACGATGTCCTGGAAGCCGAAAACGGCGAAAAGGCCATTGAAACGATCAACACCGGAGAGAATCGCCTGCTCCTCGACGTCATTGTGTGCGACATCCGCATGCCGAAAGTGAATGGCATCGAAGCGATCGCCTATTTCCGCCAGAATTATCCGCGCGTCCCCTTGATCGTCCTGACTGGCTTTCCAGACACCGATATGGCCACATCGCTGCTGAGACAGGGTGTCGTCGATTATCTGGTGAAACCGGTCGAAGGCGAACGATTGAAGGCCTCGGTCGCCCGCGCGATGGAACAGCGAGAACTGGCGCATCTGTGACGCTCTCGAGCCGTAGAAGCACCATTGAGAAGGACACCTCACCCTCTGCGGATGGCCGGTCCGGCCGGGAAGGGATCGGAGCCATGGCCTCTCCTCCTTCTACCAGGGTGGCCATCGTCGGCGCAGGGCGTGGCGGGACGGCGCTGCTGGATCTGCTCCATCAGATCGGCACGATCGAAATTGTCGGCATCGCCGACCTGAACCCCGGCGCCCAGGGACTGCAACGGGCTCGCGAACTCAACGTGCCGGTCTACGAGCAGGTCGCTGATCTGGTCGGAAACCACGGGGTGAACCTCGTGATGGACGTCACGGGCGACCCTGCGATGGAACAGAGGCTGCGTGACCAGATCCCCGCCGGATCCGACATACTCAGCGGGCCGGCTTCCCGCCTGCTCTGGGAACTGGTCCAGCATGAATCCGCGCTGCAGGCCGAACTCCTCCATGCGGAGAAGCTGGCCGGAATCGGTTCCTTTGCCGCCGGAATCGCCCATGACATGAACAATCCGCTGCAGCTCATCCTCGGCCTAGCTGAAAACCTGGCTGAGGAACGAGACCTCGACACCGTGCACCTCCAGGCGCGCGATATCATCGAGGCCGTGAAACGCACGACGGCCATCTGCCGGGATCTGACGTCCTATTCCCGCCGCGCATCTTCGCATCAGGACAGTCGGGTCGCCATCAACAGCAAGCTGGATGAGGCGCTCAAGATCGCCCGCTACGCCGTCGCCCTGCAGGACATCGAGATCCGCAAGGGCTATCAGCCGGACACCATCGTGAAAGGCAACCCCGATGAACTCCTCCATGTGTTTGTCAATCTCATCACCAATGCCGTCCATGCCATGGGGGACCGGGGGACCTTGACACTCGAAACCTCCGCCATCGACGGCGTGACACAGGTCCGCGTATCAGATACCGGCTGCGGCATTCCGCCGGAGCTGCTCGGCCGGATTTTCGAACCGTTCTTCACCACCAAGCCTCCGGGAAAGGGCACGGGATTGGGGCTCTACAACATCAGGAACGTGATCCATCACATGCACGGCACGATCGGGGTCGAGAGTCAGGTCGGCCGAGGCTCGACCTTTACTCTCACATTTCGGCACCAGTCAGATCCCGAAGACAGGAGTGTCCGCCCATGAGCGCATCGCCGTCTCCCACGCCACCGGGCACGCGCTGGGGGCTGAAGACCAAGCTGATTCTTTCGATGCTGCTGGTCGGCGTGGTCCCGCTCGTCGTCGGCCTCGGTATGGCTTTCTGGCAGGGGTCGCAGGAAATCCGTGACGTCAGCGGGGAAAGTTTCAAGGCGCTCGCGACGGAAGCCGCCCGGAAGCTGGATCTCCTCGTCGCCGAGGAAATCGCTCACAACGCCCGGATTGCGAACGATCCGACGATCATCCGTGAACTCGAGCGTCGGCGTGACGCGTCGCCGGCCCGGGACTCCAGGGGCCAGGATACGGCGCTTGCGGAACTGGAACAGGGGTGGACGGCTCGAGAGCCTGCCGCCGTCAAGGCCATCACGGAGAACCCGTTGAGCGCGCTGCTTGGCGAATACTACACCGGCGTCCATAGCACGCCGGGGCAATTGCCTCCGCAAGTGGTCCGCGCCTCCACCAAGATGCTGTTTTTGACCGATGCCCAGGGGATGCTCGTCGCCGCCATGGCGGAGAAACCGGACTTCCGCCACAGCCACACCCGCTGGTGGCAGGGCGCCTTCCACAAAGCCGTCGGTCGGCTCTACATCGAAGACGTGCACTTTGACAACCAGGTGAACGCCTACGTGTTCAGCATCTCCCTGCCCGTGATGGACAGTCTTCGGTACGAAGTCGTCGGAGTCCTTCACCGCGTGATCGACGCCAAGGAATTCTTTTCTCCCTCGACCCACGTCATCCGCTTCGGGAAAACCGGGCACGTCATGTTGATCGACTCCAACGGCATCGTCATGAGCTGCCCCATTTTACCGACCGGCGTGTCGTTGTCCGATCGGAGCCTGATCCCTCTCGTCACACCGAAACAGCCGGGCTGGGTACAGGCCCACAGCGACGGTCATGGCGGGCAGTCCACCTCGGTCATCGGCTTCGCCCCCCTGCCGGAAACAAGCCGTGCAACCAACGATTCCATCGAAGGCGGATCCTGGCACACGTTCGTGTGGCAATCATCCGACGAACTCTTCGCCCCCATCCAGCACCTCTTTTCGTGGGTCACGGTGTTCGGAACGATCGCCCTCGCATTACTGGCCTCGCTGGGGTACCTCGCCGCCGGCCGCATCGTGACCCCCGTCCGACAGCTCCAACAGGCCGCGCAGTCGATCGGTCGTGGCGAACTGCGGACCCCCATCCAGATCCACACGGGAGACGAACTCGAGGACCTGGCCGATGAGTTCAACCACATGAACCAGCAATTGAACGCCGCGTTTGCGGGGCTAACTGATCAGGTCAAATTGAAAACCCAGGAAGTCCAGGTTCTGCAGCAGTCCACCGACCAGATTCTGGATGCGGTTCCCACTCCGATTCTGCTGATCGATTCCAATGAAGTCGTACGGTATATCAACCAGGCCGCACGGGAAGCCTTTCAGATTCAGCGTGAAGCTGGCACGCACACCCCGCTGTTCAGCATTCTTCCGCTCGACGCGGGGGCCCGAGAACAACTTCGGCAGGCATTTCATGCCGGCGGAGACGGGCGCACTGTACAGACGGACGCAGAATCCACACTGCTACTGAGGGATCCGCTTGCCCCGTCGACCGGGCAGGAGTCGCCTCGGAGTCGCCCCGAACTTCATGTCGGATCACGGCTCTACCACTATCAATGGTTTCACCTGCCCGCCAGGCCGGGAGAACGAGACAGCATCGGCCTGGTGCTCCGCGACACGACGGACGAGAGCCGGCTTCAAGACCAGCTGGTTCAGGCGGAGAAAAGCGGCAGCCTCGGCGTGCTGACAGCCGGGATCGGCCATGAACTCAACAATCCATTATTCGGCATTGTCGGCCTGGGAGAGGCCATCGAGGACGAGCCCGATCTTGACCGTGTGAAGACCTATGCCCGCGATATCGTGGCCCATGGCCGGCGCATGGCCGCCATCATCCGGGACTTCACCGGCGTCACGCACCGGGACGTTGAAGAACAACAGATGCCGGTCGATCTGGAACAGGAACTGGACCGGGCGCTGGCCACGGCACAGACGGCGGCGGAGATGAAAGGCATCACGATTAAGAAGCTTTATGCAGAGGGAACGCGCGTGTTGGCGCTGCCGGACCAGCTCCGACAGGCCCTGACGAATCTTGTTCTCAACGCGGTGCAAGCCCTGAAGGGCACCGGTACGCTCACGCTGACCACGACCCGATCCGATCACTCCGTCACGGCAACCATCACCGACTCCGGCCCCGGCATTTCGAAACAGCACTTATCGAAGGTCTTCGACCCGTTTTTTACCACCAAGGGACAGGGCGAAGGCTCTGGCCTGGGGCTCACAGTGGCGAGGCGCCTGATACGAAAGTTCGGCGGTGACGTCCGCCTCGAAAGCCTTGAAGGTCAAGGTACCACCTGTATCGTCACCTTGCCCATAGTGCCGAGCATGCCGTCGGAAGGAGGCCCATGGACTACACCCGCATCACGTTCCGAGCCGCAACCCTCGCGCTCTTGATCGGAGCATTCTGGGGTGTTGCATCTCTCCCATTGGCCAAGGACGGCCCCGTCACAGCCGGCATCCTTCCCGAAAAGGTCGCCGACTACGTTCATGCCGTCATTGAGGCCGATCGGACGATCTACACCACACACATCGTCAACCGGATGCAGGAGAAAGGCATCGTGTCTGCAGCGGAGCATTGGGAACAGGACAACGCCCTCCCTCTTCCCGCCCAGTTTCTCCAGCACTCCGGCCGTCTCGTTGCGGAAAGCGGCCGCGGGATTCGCTATCGGCTCGTCGGGCTGTCACCGATCTATCAGCGCAACGCGCCCGCCACCGATTTTGAACGGAAGGCGCTGGAAACCCTTCGACGCCAGCCGGAGCGGCCGATTACCGGGGTGGTAGCCAGCGGGAAGAAACAGTACTTTCAGGCCATCTACCCGGACCGCGCCGTCTCCACCGCCTGCGTGACCTGCCACAACAGCCACCCCCTGAGTCCCAAGCAGGACTTCAAGCTGAACGATGTGATGGGAGGCATCGCGATTACGATCCCGCTGGAGTAGGGCTGAAGGTCATTCGTTGCCCGTCAGTCGACAAACGGAGAGGAAGGACCCTTCATCCTCGATTGACGCGTGACGACTGACGAAGCTGTTACGAAGGCATGGCCGGGCTTGCCGGCGCGGTCGTCTCAGCCGCGTAATATTCCTCCCGGTAGATTTGGACCGCGGTCATGAGGAGACTGACGAGAATGGGTCCGACGAAGATCCCGAGCAGTCCATAGAGCGCCAGACCGCCCAGCACGCTGAGCGCGAGCAGCAGCACGGGAATCTCCACCTCCTGCCCGATCAGCCAGGGGCGAAGGAACTGGTCGACCATGGACACGACTCCGATGCCCCAGGCCAGCATGGCAAGCGCCTTTCCGGCCGTGCCGACCCAGAAGAGGTAGAACGCCACCGGCCCCCACACGAGCGCCGTCCCGCCGAACGGAAGCGGCGCCAGAACAATAGTGACCGCAGTGAGCACGGCAGGAACCGGCACATCCAGCGCCACATAGGCCAACCCCGCCAGCACGCCCTGGATGATCGCCGTGACCAGCATCCCCTTGACCACGGCACGAATCGTCTGATCCAACCGGGCCACAATCCTGCGTTTGTGCGATTCATCCATGGGAATCAGTTCGTAGATCCCGGCAAGCCACTGCCGACCGTCCTTGAAAAAGAAGAACAGCACCAGCAGCATGATGAAGAAATCTGTGACGAGAAGAAACCCATTTTGCAGCAAGTCTCCCATTTGACCGACCAGAAACACGCTCAGTCCCTTGGCCCCCGCCACGACCGACTCTTCCATCGAAAGCCGCTGGAGATCGGTACTGGTGAACACCGTGTTCAACCAGCTGCCGATGAGCGGGATCATCGCCAGTCGATCAGGCAGGCGCTGAATCCCCCCGCCCGCAATCCAGCTTCGGATTGCCTGTTCCGCAGTGCCGGCCTCCCGTACCAGCAAGCCACCCATCACGCTCAAGGGGGCGATCACCATGCCAAGTGCGCCGATCGTCAGCGTTGCCGCCGAGAGCGTGTCCCTGCCGCCAAAGAGTTTTGTGAGCCGGAGATGCAGGGGGAAAGCCCAGTGGGCCAGGATTCCAGCCCAGAGGGCTGGAAACAGAAACGGCTGGAACATCAGGCCGATCTGGTAGAGCAGGAGAGCCAGCAGGGCCAGGAAGACGATGGAGAAGAGCTGCTGTCGCGTCATAGCGTCGGTGACGGGCGGGGAGCCGTGGAATCTTGATAACAGATTCGGTGCAATCTGTCACCGGCTGGCAGATTCGAACAATAGAGAGGAGCGCGGTCAGGAGGCCCAAGCGGGCGGACGGGAGCAGGGACGGATCTACAGGTCGGGTTCTTTCTCGATCAGCGCCACGGCTTTCCCGCGATGCGCATTCATATCACGAACATTTCCAGGCAAGCGAGGCACCTCCTCGGGCCAGGCCGTTACGCCCATGTCGCTGACTCCTTGAAACTTGGCTCCCTCTTCCATCGTCATGGTGGGACAATGCACTTCGCCGATGAGAATGGCCGTCTTCAACAGCTGAACCCGCCCGGTCGCCGTCACCGTCGCCTTGATTCGCCCGCTGCTGATGAGCGAGTTGGCATAGATCGACCCTTTGACGACTCCATCTTCACCGACGATGACCTCACCCTTGGTGTGCACATCGCCTTCCAGCCGGCCATCGATACGCACGGTGCCTTCGACCTTGATCTCGCCCTTCAATTCGACGCCTTTGGCAAGCAGAGTAATATTCCCGTCGTCCATGTACCCGGTCTTTCTCATAAGAGGCTCCTTGTTGACCCTGGTCGAGGCCAGAATAGCCCAACACGCAAAAGACTCCTAGAAGTTGTTAATTATCGACGCCGGCGCTTGGTGAAAGCCGCGGTCCGGACTTCGACGAGCCAGTCGAGCCGCGCGGTGGGATGAGTACGTACAATCGAAGGCGCGTCAGATCGCCTGCTCAGGAGAATCCGAACGTGTGCTTCAATCGTTCCCATAAACCGCCTCCGTGGACTTCGCAGTAGACCGAAGGTTCCGTCCCCGCGATGAAGACTTCGGTCGATTTCTCCGGACACTGCGAGGTCGCCAGTTGTCCGGTTTTCGGGTCAATCTCGCGCTGGATGATCTCCGGCGGCATTTCGAAATCCGCGCGGTCCCGGGGAAGGATTCGAACAGCCAGTTCACTCCAAATCGGGAGCGCCGCTTGTGCACCCGTCAGTTTGATCGGCCGTTCGTCGTCGAAGCCCACCCAGACCCCGACCGCCAGCTCCGGCGTATATCCGACGAACCAGGCATCCCGATAACCGTCCGTCGTACCCGTCTTGCCCGCAACCGGTCCTTGAACCCCCCACACTCTCGCCTTCCATCCCGTCCCGCGATCGACGACGCCCTGCAGCAGCGATGTGACAAGATAGGCGCCCTGCGGCGACGTGGCCTGACGTCGATCGAGTACAGAGCTCCACAGCGTCTCGCCGGTCTCGCGCACCATGTTGAGCACAGCCATTGGACGCACGACGACGCCGCCGTTGGCAATCCCTGCATAGGCCGAGGTGATCTCGATCAGCGAAACCGGTGAACTTCCCAAAGCCACGGACAGATTGTCGGCCAGCGGGGTCGTGAGGCCGAACCTCCGCATCAGGGCGATGAACGGCGCGACGCCTGTCCGGTGCGCGACTTTCACGGCAGGAACGTTCAACGACTGTTCAAGTGCCGTCCGCACCGTGACTTGGCCTCTGAACTGGCGGTCGTAATTCTGCGGCGACCAAGGACCGCTGCCGGACTCCAGCGTCACCGGTTCGTCCGTCAGCAAGGTGGCCGGAGTCAGCCCGGTCGACCCCTCCTCGCGCGCCGCTTCGAATGCGGCCAGATAGACGAACGGTTTGAAGAGCGATCCAGCCGACCGGCGTGCCTGGACTGCCCGGTTGAACTGGCTCGCGCGATAGCTGCGGCCGCCGACCATCGCGAGCACGTGGCCGGTCTTCGTATCCAGCACCACCGCGGCACCCTGCAGCGGTGGTGCCGCTCCCTGGAGTGCCGGGTAGCTCGTTTCCAGTTTGGCCAATCCTTGTTGCAAGGCCTGCGTGGCCAGCTGCTGGATTCTCGAATCGAGAGTCGAATAGATCCGGGTGCCCTCCGGAAGGCCGCTTCCGATTCCTTCTTCGACTTCCCGAAGGAGATAATCAACGAAATACGGGGCATCCGTCGCAGCATCCTGGCTGAGCACGACCTGCACCGGGTGATTCACCGCCCGCGTCCAGGCCGCTTCCTCCAACAGGCCCTGGTCCCGCAGCCGGCGGAGCACCACATTGCGCCGCGCAGTCGCATGTTCGACGTTTTTCACGGGGGAATAGGTATTCGGCCCCTTGATCAACCCCACGATCAACGCGATTTCGTCGATGGATAATTCGTCGAGATTCTTGCCGAAGTAGCGATGCGCCGCCTCCCCGACCCCGTAGATGGACACCGTTCCGGCCTGGCCGAGGTAAATCTCGTTCAGATAGCTTTCCAGAATCTCTTCCTTGCGGTACTTGAACTCCAGGACAACGGCAGCCAGAGACTCCCGCAGTTTGCGCGTGATGGTCCGCTGGGGTGAATAAAAAAGATTCTTGGCCAATTGTTGGGTCAGCGTACTCCCACCCTGCACCACCGCCCCCTGAGTGACGTTGACCCACAGTGCACGGCCGATAGCAACAGGGTCGATCCCGTAGTGGGAAAAGAATCGACGGTCTTCGACCGCCAGGACCGACTGGATCAACGCAGGCGGCATGCGGTCGAGCGGGATCCATTCCCGGACCTGCTTGGAACCACCGCGCATTCCGCTGAGTAACACCGGCTCGAGGGCCACCAGGGCAACCGGCTGCTCATCCGGCAGCAACAACACCTCCGTCACAGTACCCTCGACCAACATCAACCGGACCGGTCTGGCCGGGATCCGGTTCTCATCCTGAGCATGCAGCATGATGTCGAGCGAGTCGTCCGTGAGCCGATACTCACCGGCCGCGCGCGGTGCGGCCGTGACCTGGCGGTACTCCAGGCGTTGCAACCGGTCGAGTAATCCTGAGTCGGCAACATGAAGTCCGGGAGACAGGACGAACGGAGCTCCATAGATCAACAGGGGCGGGTGCTCGTCGCTCCTGGGCAGGCTCAGGTTCGCGGAGAGCAGGGCGGCATAGACCAGCAGTCCGGCCAGAGAGAGCGTAAGCAGCGCGGCGATGGCCACCGCTGCCCATGTGATCCATGAACGAACCGCGTGCATCAGTGCGACTCCAACGGGAACAGCATACGCGACCACACGATCGGATGTGGCGGCACCGCTCCTTGAGGCAAGACCCGTACCTCAGGGGACGGTCGTTCAGCTTCCAGGGAATAGGTGTAAGCGCCTCGCCATGGTCCTCTTGTGAGGCTGCTGCGGGGAACAATGATCGCTCGGGAGACGAACAAGGCAGGAAGTGGCCGGGGGCGGAGGAGGGTGGAGCCATCGACTCCGTCCTCCTCGTTATCGTGGATATGCCGGTAAAATGAAATCAGTCCTTACCCGCTTCTTCCTGCTTCTCGCTGTCCTTTTCATGATCGTCGCCGTCTTTGCCGCGGGCCTCCTTGCGGGCCTTCCTCTCCACCTTGCGCTGTTCCCTCTGCGCCTTGCGTTCGGCCTTACGGCGCTGCTTCTCCGCCTTCCGTTCAGCCTTTTTCTTGGCACGGTCCATCTTCTGGCTGCTCTCTCCCTTCACCTCTCCTGAAGGCACCGCGGGTACCGCCGGGGAAGCCGGGGCCGCCGGCGGGGGAACCGTCT
>DASPGL010000166.1:0-8023 GCA_035620635.1 Nitrospira sp.
GAGGAGGTACATGAGGCCATCCTGCTTGCGTTCTGCTTCAATTTCGACGGCGAGAGCTGCCAGTTCTTCTTCTGTCACCTCATAGCCGGCCAGTCCGGATTGAAAGCGGCTGGGCCGATTGGCGGAGCCGTCCCCGCCTCCCTGGCCGGAGTCGGAGCCCTTCCCGGGCCGTTTGTTGCGGTTGCGCTCCCGGTCGAGAAGTTCGCGAAGGGTCGAATCCGATGAATTCATGACTCCGTCCAGACGCACAAAGCCGTCGCTGCCCGTCGAGGTCTTTGAGAGCTCTTCTGCAGTAACGAGCGTGATGGTAGAAAGATTCCTGGACCAGAGCCGGGTGACGATGTCGTCGTCATCCTGGTTGGGATCGGTCCCGCTCCACAGGGAGTCCAGGAAGAACGAGAGCTCTTCCTGAGCGAGTCCCTGGTGAAGGACCAGTTCCCGGATGCCGTCCGCGTAGAGCTTGAAGGCGATGCTCTCACTCCCCGAATCCTTTTCCGCCTGGTAGACCACCACTTCTTTGAATAGCAGTTCCGATCGTTGGACCAGGAAGGAAAGCTTCGTGTAAGTAGCGAGGTGGCCGGTAAGTTCTTCGAAGAGCTGTTGGGAAAACTTCTGGGCGACAGGATTGGTCGAGCCGTAGGTGCGGTTGGACTTGGCCGTCTTATCCAACAGTTTGAGGATGCGCTTGACCGAGGTCATTTCCGGATCCTCAGTCCCGCGCGCAGCGACGGCAGCGGCCATCATTTCCTGGGCCGTCTTGAGATCAGTCATAGGGTATGACCTACCGGTAGATGGAAGATTCGTCAAGAAAATCGCCATTCTTTGCCGCGATCCTTGGCACACCGTCGCGCCACGACTCGCGCCTTGCGGGAGGGCTCGGCTACCGGTAGAATCCGGCGCCGGGTCAAGGTGCTGCGTTCCCCGCGTGAGAGCTACGGAGTCGATCGAGAAATGGGCGGGCCGGTGCTGGTCATCTGCTTTGGTGATAGCCTGACGGCAGGGTTTCAATCGCCGACGCGAGAGAATCCCGCCGGAAACGAGACACCCTACGGGCATTTTCTTCAGGATGATCTGGGAGGGTTGGCTCGGGTTCGTGTCAGCGGCGTCTGCGGCGAATTGACCGGCGACATGATGAAGCGGTTCGAACGCGACGTCCTCGTCCAGGGGCCCGGCTATGTGCCGATTCTCGGAGGAACCAACGACTTGGGGTGGAACCTGGCACCCTCCGAGATCATGTCGAATCTCGTCGGAGTGTACGGGCAGGCGCTCGCGGCCGGCGCCATTCCGATTCCCGTCACGGTTCCGTCGATTCGGGTTGCGGATGCCCAGGACAGCCCGGAGGGTCAGGCCTGGCTCACCGACCATCTCGATCGACGGCGCCGATTGAACGGGATGATCGAGGATTATGCGCGATCGAAGCGCCTCGCCTGGGTGGATCTCTTTAGCGCCACGGCTGATCCGGACAGCGGTCAACTGGCTGATCTCTATTCAAACGACGGCCTTCATCTCACGACGGCGGGGTACCGGCTGTTTGCGGGTCGGGTGGCCCTGGTTCTGAAACCGCTCCTGGCACAGGCGGTGTGCCCGTGAGTGGAGGCGTGCAGGCGGTGAGCGATCGAGACTTCGATCGAGTGATCGAGCGGAGTCCTGTTCCCGTACTGGTGGAGTTCTGGAAGCCGGACTGTGCGCATTGCCGCACGTTGCACGCGCAGCTCGATCTGGTGTCTGAAGTCGTGGGACCTCGCCTGTGTATTCTCACGATGAACGTGGAGGAAAATTACCAGATACCGGCAGAGTTGGAGATCACGTCGCTGCCGGGGCTTGCCCTGTATCAGAACGGCTCCTTCGTACGGCTTATCGGCGGTGTGGGAACATGGCATGAGATCGTCCGTCAACTTGGACTGACGCCGCCGGAGTGATCTCCCGCGTGCTACAACACCCGCCAGACTCGACCATCGTTTTGAATCAATCGGTCCGCTTCGACCGGGCCCCAGGTGCCCGCCTGGTATTCGGGGAGCCAGCGCTGCCCCAGCCGTTCCCACGAATCGAGAATCTGGGTAATCCATGCCCAGGAGGCTTCCACCGCATCCCGTCGCATGAAACGGGAGGCGTCGCCGGTCATGACGTCGAGCAGAAGGCGCTCATAGGCTTCCGGTGATGGCCGGCCGAATACCTCCCCGTATTTGAAGTTCATTTCGACGGGATGAGTCTGGGCTCTGGTGCCGGGCACTCGCGAGACGATCCGGAGCGAGAGCCCTTCTTCCGGTTGAATTCTCAAGGTGAGGACGTTCGGGGCCTGGGGTGCCTGTTCATTGGCATTGAAGAGGATTTGAGGGATCTCCTTGAACTGCACGGCGACTTCGCTGGCACGAAGGGGCAGGGCCTTTCCTGTCCGTAAGTAGAATGGGACTCTGGACCAGCGCCAGTTCTCGACGAAACATTTGAGCGCGACGTAGGTCTCGGTGATCGAATCGGAGCGGACTCCCTTCTCGCGCCGATAGCCTGGCACCGGCTTACCATGTGCCGTGCCTTCCGTGTATTGCGCCCGCACGGTGAACTTCTCGACATCCTTGGAGGTGATGGGCCTCAAGCAGCGCAGCACCTCCATTTTGGCGTTCCGCACCACATCGGGGTCCAGCGAGTAGGGGGGTTCCATCGCGACGAGGCAGAGCAGTTGAAGAAGATGATTCTGCACCATGTCGCGAAGCGCGCCGGCTTCCTCGTAGTAGGCGGCCCTGGTGCCGACTCCTTCAGCCTCGCTCACGGTGATCTGGACATGGTCGATGTATTTGTGATTCCAAATCGGTTCGAAAATACTGTTGGCAAAGCGCACGACCATAAGGTTCTGAACCGTTTCCTTGCCAAGGTAGTGATCGATGCGGAAGATCTGCGACTCGTCGAAGACGCGTCCCGTCACCGCATTGATCGCCTGCGCCGTAGCGAGGTCGCGTCCCACCGGCTTCTCGACGATGATGCGAGCGTAGGGAGCGCGGCATGCCGGAGCTCCCGCCAATCCAGAATTGGACAGACCTTCGCAGACCGGGGTGAAGGAGCTGGGAGGAATGCTGAGGTAGAAAATTCGGTTCCCGGGCAGCTGAAAGGTGCGCTCAAGCTCTTCGGTGCGGGCCTTGAGCCGCAAATAGGTTTGCGCGTCATCGTTCTCTCCGGCCAGATAGAACACATGCCTGGAAAAGGCGGTCCAGGTGTCTTCGATCAAGGCCTGCCGGGAATGCTTGACAACGCCATCGCGCACGGTCGACCGGAATTCCTCATCGCTCATGGCGGTGCGTCCCAGGCCGAGCACGATATAGTTCGACGGCAACAACCCGTCGAGGAGCAGATTGTAGAGGGCCGGAATCAGGCGACGGCGGGCCAGGTCGCCCGACCCGCCGAAAATGACGAGGGTGCAGGGCTCGGCCGGAAACAGGGTTTCCTGAGCGGGTGTGATATCGACTCGTTGACTATTGGGAGCCATTGGAACGTCCTGCTGAGCGGTTCATCTATCGCCGGACCGCGTGACCGCCGAAAGCGTTGCGCAGGGCAGCCAGCATCTTTTCCGCAAACGATTCCGCCTGCCGAGAACGGAAGCGAGTGAAGAGTGCGGTGGTGAGTGTGGGAACCGGCACGTCTCTTTCAATCGCTTCGGCAATCATCCAGCGGCCTTCACCGGAATCTTGCACGTATCCTTTCAACTTTTCCAGTTTTTGGTCGTCTTTCAGCGCACCCGCCGCCAGTTCGAGCAACCAGGAGCGCACGACGCTGCCATGCATCCAGAGGTCGGCGATGCGTGCGAGATCCAGATTGTACTGGCTCTTGGACATCAATTCGAATCCTTCGGCATAACCCTGCATCATGCTGTATTCGATGCCGTTGTGGACCATCTTCACATAGTGTCCGGCCCCGACCGCTCCGACATGGGCCCAGCCGTGCTCGGGTGCTAAGGTGGTAAGCGCCGGGGCCATTCGGCTGACGTCAGCGGCCTCGCCTCCAACCATCAGGCAATAGCCGATTTTCAGACCCCAGATGCCTCCGCTCGTTCCCGCATCCATATAATGGATGCCCTGGCGTTGAAGCTCGGCGGCCCGTCGCACATCGTCGTGGAAGCGTGTGTTGCCCCCGTCGATGATCAGGTCGCCGGGGTGGAGTAGCGCGGCCACAGCAGACACCGTTTCCTCCGTGGGGGCACCGGAGGGAACCATGATCCAGACGGCGCGCGGCGCACTGAGCTTGGCCGCCAGATCGCCCAGTGAAGAGGCGCCCACGCAGCCCTGGTCTTCCGCCTGTTGAATCAACTCGTTCGAGCGGTCGTAGACCACCACTCGATGCTGATGGCGCCTGAGGCGCGTGACCATGTTCATCCCCATCTTACCCAATCCGACAAATCCCAGCTCCATCGACAACTCCTTGGGTTGTGTACCGGTTAAGAGAATCGTATCGCCATTCCCGTACCGGATTATGGACAGACGCCACGTTCGGCAATCTTCCTGAACACCGGTTTCTTAACAGGCAGGAAGCCGGTCAGATTCGCACGGGGGCCGTCAGTCGATCCGGGCCGGATTCGGCACATCCTTAAAGAGTTGATCGGCAAACTGGCGGCCAAAGTTGAGCCGATCCGTCAGAGTCTGGGCGGTCAGAAACTGTCCCGCCAGATCAGCGAGCGCCGGTTCCCGCGAAAACATGAATCGATGGATGTCCACCGGTGCAGTCAGCCAGAATCCCCTCAGCCGGAAAAACGCCAGGACGCAATCCTCATAGAACAGGGTGAGAAGATACTGCGCAGTGCCGGGTTTGTCGACCAGATCCTGAGCCTTACCCAGCCAGTGATAACATTCGGCTTTCATGCAGATCTGTTCATTCATGGTGGCGGGGGGAGGACCCTGACGGAATCGATGGTTGGCCTTTTCGATCAGCTTGGCGCCGACCCCATCGTGGTCGTAGAGGAGTCGTGCCTTACGGAGCAGGGGGGGAAGCCTCAGGGAGTAGGCGAGTTCGTCCTGCACGGCCTTATGTCCATGATACCGGATATCGGCGAGCCGATCGCTGACCCGGAGGATCTCGTGACTTTCGGCGTCACCCTTCACCAGGGCGATCAGGTCGATATCGCTGTGGGGGGTCACTGCACGCCGTGCTCCAGATCCGACCAGAAGCACTCCGACGAGGTCGCCGCCGCGTCGAGCCCTCACATGCCGCAGGGCTATCTCGATGCTTTCCTCGAAGCCTGGCGGGTGAGGGGCCTCAGGCTGTTCCGGCGGTTCTGGAACCGCCAGCAGTTCAGCATTGAGCTCTTCGCGCGTAGGAATGCCTGCGGCGGTGTCCGGCTCCATTATAATCTCTGGGCCTGCTGAATCCTGGTTGGAAGCACGGTGAGCCACTGATCGAAGGGCTGTTCGGCGTCCACGACGATTTCAAGTTTTCCGTTGGAGAGGCGGCGGACAAGCCCGGGATTTCCTGGGGAGAGCGGAATTTCCACCCACTCTCGATTCAGCCCGAGCGAGTCCGTCACTTCGAGAATCCTGCCGATCTGCTGAAACGATACGGTGTGCAAGGTCATGAGAATTCCGTCAGCACCCGAGGCATTCTATGTGCCGGGAAAAGTCGTGTCAATGTGGGGTTAGTTGGTGAGAACCCGCGCGAATATGGCACCGGCTTCGTCGATCTGTTTCGTGGAGATGTTCAGATGAGTGACAGCTCTGAAGCTCCGTCCTCCGATCGCATTGATGAGCACGCCTGCTTCTTTCAATGCGGCGACGACCGCGGCAGGAGGCCATCGCGGGTCGATCACCTCGAATATCACGATGTTGGTTTCCACATGATGCGGTGTGATCCGGATCGCCGGAACCTGTTGCAGCAACTTGGCCAGTTTTTTCGCGTGGCGATGGTCCTCGATCAGGCGTTCGACATGATGTTCCAAGGCATAGATGCCGGCGGCGGCGAGAATCCCGGCCTGTCGCATGGCGCCTCCATACATACGTCGATAGCGCCGCGCCCGGTCAATCAGCTGTTGATCGCTTGAAACCAGGAGCGATCCGACCGGCGCGCCGAGTCCCTTGGACAGACAGAGGGAAACCGTTTCGAAGTGCTGCGCGTAAGCAGTCGGAGGCAGCGTCGTGGCGGCGACGGCGTTGAAGAGTCTGGCGCCGTCGAGGTGCATGGGAATTCCATGTCTGACGGCGACGGCTCGAATTTTTTCAATGGTAGAAAGCGGATAGATGGTACCTCCGCCGGCATTATGCGTGTTCTCAAGACAGATGAGTGCCGTGGGAATACTGTGCGGATCTGACGGCCGGATTGCCGCCTCCACCTGCTCGGGGCTCATGATGCCCCGGTCGCCCGTCACCCAGTGGAGTTGGACACCGGCCAGAGCGCCGGCCGCTCCCTGTTCATAGCGAACCACGTGACTCGTGCTCTCGACGACGATTTCCTGTCCGGGCTGAGTGTGTGACCGGATGGCGAGCTGGTTTGCCATGGTGCCGGAGGGGACGAAAAGGCCAAATCGTTTGCCGAGCAGCGCCGCCACCATCGCCTGGAGCCGATTGACGGTGGGATCCTCTCCGTACACGTCGTCTCCCACGTCAGCTCGGACCATCGCTTTCCGCATTCCATCGGTGGGGAGAGTGACAGTATCGCTGCGAAGATCAATCATGGCGGTCGACGGCGAGAACAAGACATTGCGAACCGAGGCATTCTAACAAATTTTCTCCCCACCGGACGAGCGGGTGCTCCGGATCGAACAGACAGACGCTATGCGTCAACGCGTGTCGCGCATGCGCTGCTGGCGATCGCGACTCTGTCGCCTTTACTCCAGAAAAAAATGCGTGCTATAGTTTGCTCCCCTTCCTTGACCGTATTGTGTCACAATCACGTGGTCGATTGCCGTACATCGATCGTATCATTGAGTTCCGGAAGGATCGCTATGCCAGAAGTACCGGTTAAGCTATACGTCGATAAGCTCTTGAAAGACGGAAGGAATATTGCAGCGCAGCTGGCTCGATTGTCGGGTCCGGTCAAGGCCAAGGCTCTGCTGAGCATGGCGGATCGGATCGCAGACGAAGCGAGGGATATCCTCGCCGCGAACGTAAAGGACGTGGAAGCGTTGAAGAATTCGTCTGAAGGCGGATCCAGCAGAGATCGGATCAAGGCCGCCGTTGACCGCGTCCGTCTGACGGACGACGACGTCGCGCTGATGGTGGAGCGGCTTCGCGTGATTGCCGAGTTGCCGGATCCTGTGGGTGCTGTGACCAGGCGATGGGAACGGCCGGATGGGCTTCAAGTCAGCCGGGTCCGGGTTCCCATCGGCGTGATCGGAGTCGTGTCGGAATTGGGCCCTCTTGTGACTGTCGAGTCACTGGGACTCTGTCTCAAGTCGGGAAACCACTGCGTGTTCCGGGGCGCATCTGAGTGGAGATTGACGCATCGGGCGATCGAGTCCGTGATGCGTGAAGTCTTGGAGCGGTGTGGGCTCCCGCGCGGCGCATGGATTTTTGTCGAGCGTCCGGAGAAAGAGGTGGCGCTTGAGATCATCCGATCGGGGAAGTATCTGGATGCCATCATCCCGCGCGGTGGCGCAGGTTTACGGAATGCCGTTCTTGAGCAGGCCAAAGTGCCTGTCCTGTGTCATGACGGGGGGCTTACGCATCTCTATGTCGATGGCGACACGGATATTCCTATGGCTCAGAACCTCGTGATTAATTCCAAGGCACAGTCCGCCGGAGCGCCCAACGCGCTCGATACCCTGCTGGTGGAGCAGGTCATCGGCCGGCAGTTTCTGCCCCCGCTGATCAATCGATTACTGAACGAATTCAAAATCGAAGTCCGCGGATGTCCGAAGACGATTGCCCTTATGGGACAGATGGCGATGTCGGGCCATACCGCGATCATTCCAGCGACCGACGCCGACTGGCGGACTCAATTCCAGGGGCCGGTGCTTGCCGTCAAAATGGTGGAGCACCTGGATGAAGCGTTGGCGCATCTCGTGGATCACGGTCCCTGCCTCACCGCTGGAGTCGCCACCACCAACTATGAA
>DASPGL010000167.1:0-4056 GCA_035620635.1 Nitrospira sp.
CACAACCGGAACACCACGATCCAGCTCCACCGCGTTACGATCCCCATACCGTCCCCCTCCGCGGATTCCTCAGTCTATTAGTCTATTGGCCGCCCCGCGCCGGGGAGGCTAGTTGACCTTGCCATGCACGTACTGGCTGACGAGTTCCTCGAGATCCAACCCCGATTCAGTATCGCGGATTGTGTCGCCCGCTTTCAAAGGGTCGCCGCCGCCGCCCGGCGAGAGGGCCAGAAACTTTTCTCCGATGATCCCCCTCGTCTTGATCGACGCAATCGTATCGGAATAGAGCTTGGTCCCGTTCTGAACTGTCAGTCTCACCATCGCGCGATCCTGATTCAGTGCGATGGATTTGACCCGCCCGACCTCGACCCCGGCGATTTCCACAGCAGCCCCCGGCTTCAGGCCCGAGGCCGAGTTGAACTCAGCATCGACTTCGTACCGGTCTCCCCCGATGACTTCCAGCTTCCCCAGTTTGATCGAGAGATAGCCCAAACACACGATCCCGACCAGCACAAACGCGCCGACGATCAATTCCAGTCTGGCTTTGTCCATCGTGGCACTCCTCTACCCGCCGGAGGGCGCCGCCGACAACGGCACCGTTCCTCCGACTGAGATGAATTCTCTGATTTCCGGGTCGATCGTCCGTTGAAATTCCATCGGCGCCGCCATCGCCGCAATCCGTCCCTGTTTCAACATCGCCACGTAATCGGAAATGCCGAAAATCTCGGGAATCTCATGGCTGACCATGACGGCAGTGAACCCGAACATCCGTTGCATGCCGGTGATCAGATCATGGATGGATTTCGCCATAAGCGGATCCAGGCCAGTGGTCGGCTCGTCGAACAGAATGATCTCCGGCTGCATGACGAGGGCCCGTGCCAGGCCGGCGCGCTTCCGCATCCCGCCGCTCAGCTCCGCTGGAAACTTGTGGCCCATACCCAGCAGGCCGACCTGCTCCAGCTTCTCGTCGACCCGCTTCGTGACCTCCGCCCCTTTTAACCGGAGCTTTTCACGGAGCGGGAACGCCACGTTCTCAAAGACCGTCAGCGAGTCGAACAGCGCCGCCCCCTGAAACAGCATCGCGAAGCGCTTGCGGACTTCGTTGAGGGCATGCCCCCGCAGACGGGAGATCTCCGTTCCATCCACCCAGACCTCTCCTTCGTCCGGCTGCAGCAGGCCGATCATGTGTTTCAGGAGTACGCTCTTGCCCTCTCCGCTCCGACCGATGATCGTCGTCAGCTTTCCCTGCGGGACGGATAGGTCAACCCCCCGCAACACCGGCTGTCCCCCTAATGTTTTCTTCACCCCGACGAGTTTGATCATGGCCGAACCAACGCGTTGAGCTGATAAGTTCCAGGAGTCAGGCTGACATCCCGCCTTCGCATCCTCACAGCCCTTCCTTCTTGTCAGCCTGCCAGCCTGTCAACCAGCCTTTTCACAACAGCACCGACGTCAGGAAATAATCCCACACGAGAATCAGGACGGAGGACAACACGACCGCTTCGGTCGTCGCGGTCCCTAATCCTTCCGCACTCATCCTGGTGTAGTAGCCCTTGTAGCAGCAGACCCAGCTGACAATCAGTCCGAAACTGATGGATTTGAGAATGCCGCCGTAGACGTCTTTCCACTCCACCGCCGACTCGATCGAGTTCCAGTAGGAGCCGGCGTTCACGCCTAGCAGTTCTACCCCCACGAGATGGCCGCCGTAAATTCCCACCACATCGAAAATCGCCACCAACAGCGGTACGCCGATCAGGCCGGCGACGAGCTTCGGAGCAATCAAGTATTGGAGCGGATTGATGGCCATGGTGTCGAGCGCGTCGATTTGCTCGGTAATCCGCATGATGCCGATTTCCGCCGTCATGGCCGAGCCGGCGCGGGCTGTCACCATCAGCGCGGCCAGCACCGGTCCCAGTTCGCGGATCATGCTGAGTGCGACCGCAGAACCCAGCAGCGCCTCTGATCCGAATTTTCGTAGTGTATAGTAGCCCTGCAGGGCCAGCACCATTCCCGTGAAACCCGCCGTCAGCACCACGACAAACGTCGATTTATAGCCGATAAAGTGTACCTGTTTGACGATTTGCATGACCCGCAGCGGAGGGCGCACCAGCCAGGCGAATGACGAGAAGATGAAAATGAGCATCCGGCCCATCTCGCCCACGTAGATCAGCGCCCAATGACCGATCCGTTCAACCATGTTCATGATGGCTCGACAAGAAGTCCGGCGTGGATGTCGTCAGTCGCCTGCACTGTCGCATACCGTTGGAAGAACGTCGTCAGGCTCTTCGCCGCCACCCCACTCTGTCGTCGCAGCCGACCGAGGCCCAAGAGGCTCGACGGAGCAGCCAACACTGTGGCAATCCCTCGAAGCCATTCAGTGGGCCTGAGAAAGAGATTGAAGTCAAGGGGGAGATCCTCGTCCACACGATCGGACACCGCGCGCACCACGACAAAGGGGACGTGCGCACGCTGCGCCTCGACCGCCAAGGCCGCACTCTCCATGTCGAGACCGATGGCGCCGGTGGCGCGGGCAAACCGTTGTTTCTCAGAGGCACGGCCGACAATCCGAGCCACGGAGACAAACCGTCCCACGTGAGCGGGCGGCGTCGATTCAGCGGCCAGCGTCAGAACGGCATCCCGTTCGACTCCCGGCACATCGATCGTGCGCGACGGCTCCGTACCAACGCCATCGTCGCTTACGACTTCACAGCCTACCAGGAGGGTTCCGATCTCCGCCGCAATCAGGGCACAGGCGAACCCTGTTGAAACCGCGAGGCTGAACGGCTGATGCGTCAACACACGCGCAGCCACCCGGCCGGCTTTCTCAAGTCCCATCCCGGTGCGGGCCAGCCAGTACTCCCGCGGCCCTACTGTACACACCCAGACACGCGCATCGTCGACGCGCTGCTCGACCCCCGTTGCCAACGCCGCGCGAACCGCGTCCAGTTCCCATGAGGTGGCGGCAAAAATTGCGATCCGCTTCAGTGGTTCCGTACACAGTGGACGGGGAGAAGCGATCTGGTGAAGAGAAGGCGTCGCGGTCAATGTGTAGACCGGTGAGACCCAGCCCCGTGGACCTGGTGGCGAAGTTCGTCGGCCCGCATTTTCCCCCGCGAACGAAGATTACGGTACATCGCGAGAGCCCACAGCGGGAAATACTGGCAGTACCAATGATAACGAAGATAGAACACTCCGGGGAATCCCGTGCCTGTATGACGAACCTCCTCCCACGATCCATCCGTCGTCTGGTGACGAAGCAGGTACTGGATGCCACGCGCGACGCTGAAGGAATCCGTGACTCCGGCCGACATCAAGGCCATCAACGCCCACGCGGTCTGCGAGGGGGAGCTCTCCCCCTTGCCGCTGTGCGCCACATCGACGTATGACAGGCATGATTCCCCCCAGCCTCCGTCGGAATTCTGCTTCGACTCCAGCCAGGAAACGGCCCGACGGATGTACGGCGCCGAGATGTCCTCCCCAATCGCGCGAAGCCCCGCTAAAACAGACCAGGTCCCGTAGATGTAGTTGACGCCCCACCGCCCGTACCAGCTTCCGTCCTGCTCCTGCTCCTTCTTGAGGAAGGCCAGGGCAGGCGCAACGGCGGGATGCGTGGCGTCGTACCCCAATGCCCCGAGCATCTCCAGACATCGGCCGGCAAGATCGGACGTACTCGGATCAAGCAGCGCCCGATGGTCAGCGAAGGGGATGTAATTGAACACGATTCGGTTGTTGTCCTTATCGTACGCGCCCCACCCGCCGTCTGATCCCTGCATGGCCAGCACCCACTGCATGCCTCGACGGATCGATTCCTGAAGCCCGGTTTGCTTCGGCATCTTCAACTTCGACAGCGCCATCAGCACGACGGCGGAATCGTCCACGTCGGGATAGGTCTCATTCTCGAACTGGAAGTACCAGCCGCCCGGTTGGGCGGTCGGGGAGGAGATAATCCAGTCCCCCACGGTCTTGGTCTGCCTCGACATGAGATAGGCCCCGGCTTTCTGCAGCACAGGATGGTCTTGCGGCATCCCTGCCTCAATCAGGGCATTCATCAGCAGG
>DASPGL010000168.1:0-27753 GCA_035620635.1 Nitrospira sp.
TGGCGAGCCGGCAGTTGTCCTATGGGGCCCTCTATTTGCTGGGCCGCTATCTCCAGCCATTGCAGGCCGGTGGAAAGGATACATTTCAGCGGCTCCCGGAGGCCGGGTATCACCTGCCCAATGTCGCACTCTTCCATTCGCCGATCCTGTTCGGCATGGAAGGGAACTACGTCAATTTTTATCGGGAGGAGGGGTTTGCACTCAACCGGGTGGACGTGGCTCCGGGGATCGCCACCGACGTGATCGATATCGGACATGTGATCGGCATCAGGCCGCAGGCCAAGTTTCGCGAGGTGTACTACACCAGAGGCGCGCAGACCAACGACATGCAGCATCGGGAGACCTTCTGGATCGGGGTGGACGCCACGTCGAAGCTGACCAGGCGCTTCGGTCTGGAGAACGGAGGCAGCCTCCTACACACGGTCGAACCCAGCGTCACATATGAATACGTGCCGGGGACGGATCAATCAAAGCTGGTCCAGGTCGATCAGGTGGATGATCTGCCGAAGAAGAATCTCCTGACCTACGCCCTGCGCAGCCGGGTTCTGGAGCAGGGCAAGACCAGTGCGTTCAACTGGCTCGATCTCACCCTGGCCCAGAGTTATCATGTCGGCGCCGTTCAGACCATGGCGCGTGAGTTCTCCCCCGGGGTGAACCCGCTCCTCGGCTCCATCGCGCAACCGATCCAGCCGGCGACGGTGGCGATCGAAGGGAAACGATTCTCCGACATCTGGCTGCGGGCGGTCATCGGCAATATCCAACCCCCCATGGTCCGGAGCCAAATGTCCGTGACCGGGTTCGAACGGGGAGGCGGGGGGGCGGCCTTGCAGCGGCCGCCCATCAATAAGTATCTGACGATCGACGCGTTCTTCGATCCCTACCGGGGCGAGGTGAGCCAGTTCAACACCGACCTCCGGTTTCAGGAGGAGACCAACTGGTATGTTGAAATCGGGCAGCGATTCTCCAGGGACGGCAATCGAGTGAGGCGGGGAGACCTCTGGAACCCCATTTCGTTCAATGAGGTCTATGCGCCGACGGGGGAGATTCAGTTTGTTACGGCCGCCGGAGGTTTTCGCACGCCGTGGGGATGGACGCTCGGTGCGAAAGGCTACTATGACGTCAAGAAGGGACGGAGCCCGGAGCTCGACATCGTCGCCCTCTACCAGAATCCCTGTAAGTGCTGGTCGTTCGGGCTCTACTACGTACGATTCCCCGATCGGCAGCAGTACGCGTTCATGCTCAACCTGACTGGAATCGGCTGGACGGAAAACATCGGAACGACCGTGATGCGCTCCATCCTGTCGCCGCTGCTCTGGGGTGAGCGCGGACTGCCCTGGTATACCCCGGGCGGGCCGTACGGTCGTCCGCAGGTTCAGTCCGTCGAAGGTGAGCCGGTCGGATTCCGCTAGAGCCGGGATGTCGAGGGCGAGCCGATGCCCTGCCGGCCACAAGTGTCCGCGACGACACCGGACGCGTCCGCATCGTCGGCGATGCAGCCAAACGCATGGAATGCCGGAGGACTGCGGTCGGCCCTCCTATTTGACAGCAAAAACGGGCGTGGAGTACGATGCCGACTCATGTTTCATCTGGAACAAGTACAACCCTGAAGGAGGGCGAAGACGTGGCTGGTGATGCCTTGAAGGTTGAAGATTCGACCTGGGATGCGGAGGTGATGAAGGCAGCGGAACTGGTGATGGTTGATTTCTGGGCCGTGTGGTGCGGTCCCTGCCAAATGGTGGCCCCCATCGTGGATGAGTTGGCCAAGGAATATGCCGGGAAACTCAAAGTCCGAAAGCTCAACACCGACGAGAATCCGGAAGTCGCCGGCCGTTACCAGGTGATGAGCATCCCTACGATCCTCTTCTTCAAGAACGGTCAGCCGGTGGAAAAGCTTGTCGGTGCCCGGCCCAAGCGCCAGTTCAAGGAAGTGATCGACTCGCTTCTCGCCCAGCATGCAGGGACTGCCTAGACGCAGCCGCCGCAGCCATGCTCACCGAGCTGCGCATTGTCAACTTCGCGGTGGTTGAGCAGCTCAGCCTGAGTGTCGACAACGGTTTTACCGTGCTGACCGGCGAAACCGGGGCCGGCAAGTCCCTCCTCGTCGATGCTCTTGCTCTCCTTGTCGGGGGACGGGCTTCCAGCGACCAGATTCGCTTCGGCGAAGAGGAAGCCGAACTCGAAGCCGCCTTTAAGATTCCCTCCGATCATCCGGTCCTTGCCGGGCTGCGCGCCCAGGGTATTCTCGGGGATCGGGATTGCCAGCTCATCATCCGTCGAATCATCTCCCGTTCCGGGAGGAATCGCGTCTACCTCAACGGGGCCATGAGTCCGGTGCACATGCTGGAAGAGTTCGGCGGCACGCTCGTCGACGTGCACGGACAGCACGAGCAGCAGTCCCTGCTGTCCGGCGCAACGCAGCTCGAAGCGCTGGACGCGTTCGGTCGGCTGCGGGAATTGAAGGAGGAATATCAGGCGGTGTACCGGGAGTGGATAACCGCTCGCCAAGCGCGGGAGGAACTGGCTGTGCGACTCCGGGAGACCGCACAGCGCGAGGACTTCCTGCGATTTCAGCGGCAGGAGTTGGAGGACGCCGCCGTCCGTTCCGGCGAAGAGGACACGCTCCACAGCGAGCGGCGGCGGTTGGGATCCGCTCATCGCCTGAGTGAGCTGGCGTCGGAGGCATACGAGCGTCTGCAGGGAGAGAGTGACGGGATCTTGCCTAATCTGGCTTTGTTGGAGCGCACGCTGGGAGAACTGGCCCAGATCGACTCCGCCATGCAGGGGGCCGGCCAGCTGGCGGCGGATGCACAAGTGTTCTTGAAGGAAGTGGCGGATTCCCTCCGCGGCTATGCCGAGCGCGTCGAGGCCGACCCCCTGCGATTGGCGTCGATCGACGACCGCTTGGCGCTGATTCAGCGGCTGAAGAAAAAATACGGCGGAACGATCGAGACCCTGCTGGAGATCCAGGAAAGGGTACGGGAGGAACTCGATCGACTGCAAGGATCGGAGGTACAGCTTGAAGACTGCGACCGACGGATTCATGCGCAGCAGCAAGCCGTGTCGGGACTGGCGCGGCAGCTGTCCGCCAAGCGAACGGAGGCGGCGAAGCGGATGACCAAGATGGTGCGGAAGGAACTCCAGGCCCTCAAAATGGAACAGACTCAGTTTCAGATCCGGATCGCCCCGATCGAAGGCGAGACCCTCTATAGCCACGACGGGGCGGACCGGGTCGAGTTCCTGCTCTCGACCAATGTCGGCGATCCCCTGAAGCCGATGGCCCGTGTCGCATCCGGAGGGGAGCTCTCACGGGTCATGTTGGCGCTCAAGTCCGTCCTCGCCGAGGCCGACCGGGTGCCCGTACTGATTTTCGACGAGATCGATACGGGAGTGGGAGGAGCGGTCGCGGCCGCGATCGGAAAGCGATTGCGCGCATTGGGTCGGTTCCATCAGGTGCTCTGCATTACCCACCTTCCACAGGTGGCATCCCAGGCGCAACACCACTGGTGTGTGGAAAAGGCGCAGGTCAAGGATCGGATGGTGACGACGGTTCGCGGACTGAGCGGCATGGGTCGCGAACAGGAAATCGCGCGTATGCTCGGAGGGGAAACGGTTACGGAGAAACTGCGAGAAACCGCGGCCGAGCTGATTGCCAGTGCGAACGACTCGCGCGGATAAAGCAGACCGTTATGCTTCAGGAGTGGCGCTCGGAGCGGCTGCGATGGCCATGGCCGGGAGGGAGGCTTTGCATTCGCTCACCACGCGGGCGAACAGCTCTGCCAGCATCGGGTCGAAATGCGTGTGCGCCTGGAGCGAAATTCGGCGGATCGCATGGTCGATCGAGAACGGGACACGACCGGGAGTCTCAGCGGTGAGATGATCGAACGCCTGAGCGATGCCGACGATGCGCGCCAGCAGGGGAATCCCTTCACCCTGAAGTCCGTGGGGGTAGCCCAGCCCATCCCATCGCTCGTGGTGGTAGAGGATGATCTGACCCACCTCAGCCGGCAGTCCCAAGGGAAGGATCATGCGGGCGCCTGTGTCAGGGTGTTCCGTGCAGGTAGCCGTTCCCTCGGTGGCGAGGATCTGGTCGTCCGGAAATTTGAAGGTCGGGAGGCTTGTTTTCCCGATGTCATGAAGAAACGCGCCCATCGCCAGCGACTTCTGTTCTGCAAGCGTAAGTTTGAGTCGATTCGCCATCAGCGTGGCATAAAAGCTGGTCCGGCTTGAATGATTCAGCAGCTGGCGGTCTTTTGCTTCGAGCAGGTCCGACAAAAGCGGGAGCAGATCCTGATCCTGCGGGGGCGGGAGGGAGGTCTCCTGGACCTTCTTGCCGACGGCGAAGTAACCGGCTTGCAGGGCCTGCCAGGCCTGTACGCTCTCCGCCTCGGCCCCCCAGAGTCCCGGTGACGTTCGAAGAAAGCCGCGAATGAGGTCGAGCCGCTGCTTCTTCTCCAGCGTCTGGTTGATGAGGGTAATCAGTTCGGTCACATTGAACGGCTTCAGCAGGTATCCGGCGGCTCCGTAGCGAATCCCCTCCATGGCCGACTTCAGACTCCCGTAGCCGGTGATGATGATCACCTCCGTGTCGGCATGATCATGCTTAATCTCCTGGAGCAGGTCGAGGCCCTGACGGTCGGGGAGCTTCTGATCGAGGGTGATCAGATCGATCGGTTGCTCGTTGAGAACGGCGAGCGCATCTTTGGCATTCTCCGCCGACCGTATGTTGAAAAACGGGCGGAGAATGACCTTCAGGGCATCGCGCGGCCCTGCTTCATCGTCGACGACGAGAACCGTCGGCTTGGTTCGTAGCTGCTCAGCGGCGGCCGATGCACTCATGATGGTCCTCGTGTATCGCTAACCCTGCAGTTTGTCAAGCAATTCTCATTCCTTTTCGAGCAGTTAGGGGATGGTTCTCAATGGGAAGTGGTCGATGTACGTAGAATAGCTATATGTAGTTCTCACAAGTGCACATGCCCGCGGGCGTCTGTCAGGAAGACAAGACCTGACGTGGGAGAAACGACGCAGATGACCGGAACAGTGTGTTATTCCTGCACCGCCGGTTCCGGTTCCTGGCTCGCGGCATTGTCGGGACGGCCGATGCCGAGCGTGTCCATGCGGTACTTCAGCATGCGGCGGCTGATCCCAAGCAGATTTGCGGCATGAGTCTGCACGTAGTTGGTCCGTTTCAGTGCATCAAGAATGATCTCCCGTTCAAACTCCATCACCGCTTTCTCGAGAGACATCCGGCCTGCCAGCGTATCGTCGCGGAGCGATGACGACCGGGATTCACTCTTGAGGATCATGGGGAGGTGTTCCGGCAGAATCTGAGTGGAATTCTGCGACCAGATGAAGGCCTGCTCGATGATGTTCTCCAGCTCGCGGACGTTGCCCGGCCATGGGTAGCGGGTGAGCATTTCGAGTGCGTCCTTCCCGAACTCAATGTGCGGGCGATTCTCTTCCTCGACACGCTTGGCCAGGAAATGTTTGGCCAGGAGCGGGACGTCTTCGCCGCGCTCACGGAGCGGGGGAAGATAGAGTGCGATGACGTTGATGCGGTAGTACAAGTCTTCCCGGAACTGCCCTTTCCGGACGAGTTCATCCAGGTTTTTATTGGTGGCTGCCACGATACGGACATCGACCTTGATCGGCTGGGCGCCGCCGATCCGGGTGAACTCGCGTTCCTGCAGAACCCGGAGCAATTTCGCCTGCGTGATGGGGCTCAGATCGCCGATTTCGTCGAGGAAGAGCGTACCGCTGTTGGCCAGCTCAAATTGACCCACCCGGCGCGCTGTCGCATCCGTGAACGAGCCCTTTTCATGCCCGAACAGTTCGCTTTCGATGAGGGTTTCAGGCAATGCCGCGCAGTTCAGCGCGATGAAGGGGCGTTCCCGCCGGGAACTGTTGTAATGGATCGCCTTCGCCACCAGCTCCTTTCCCGTGCCGCTCTCGCCGGTGATCAGGACCGTCGTGCGACTGTCCGACACCTGTTCGATCTTGGCGTAGATCTCCTGCATGCCCTGGCTTTTCCCGATTAGATTGTGGAAGGCGTAGCGCTGGACGACTTGCGCCCGTAACTGCTTGACCTCGCGCTCAAGTTCCAGCGAATTCAACGCACGGCCAACGACGATGCGCAACTCTTCGACCTCGAACGGTTTCGACAGGTAATCGGCTGCGCCGAGCTTCATCGCATCGACGGCGGTTTTGACGGACTTCGTGCCGGTCAGCATGATCACCGGCGTCATCTTGTTTTCTGAACGCAGGGTTTGCAGCACCGCGAGTCCGTCGGTCCCCGGGAGAATTACGTCCAGCAGGACGAGATCCGGGCCTTCCTTCCGGAACACCTCGATCCCTTCCTGCGCATCTGCGGCCTGCAGGATGTCGTAGGACGGTTCCAGGACCATCTTGAGTGAGGCGCGAACCCGTGCTTCGTCGTCGATGAGCAGAACCCGTTTCTTCGTGACCGCAGTTTCCACAGGACTCCTGATTCGTCTTAGGCGAGGGACGGCAGATTGATGCGGAAGTTCGTCCCGACTCCTTCCGTGCTCTGAACGCGAATCTCGCCCTGGTGTTCCCGAATGATCTGGTGCGCGATGGTCAGGCCCAATCCCGTTCCCGCGTTCTCTCCACTCGTGTGCTTGGTCGTAAAAAACGGATCGAAGATGTGTTCCAGGTTGACGGCTGAGATGCCCTGCCCGGTATCTTCGATTTCGATCTGAATCCAGGTATTGCCGCTCGACCGCACGAGCCGGTTGGTTTTCACGCGAAGCGTGCCGCCTCGTTCCCCGATGGCATCCATCGCATTCAACAGCAGGTTCAGCAGGACCTGTTTGATCTGTTGCCGGTCTAACATGGCACGAGGGAGGTCGGGCGCCAACTCTTTTTCAATCTTGATCCCACGGCTGTCTGCTTTCACCGCGATGAAATAGAGACAGGACGAGACGATGTCGTTCACGTCCTCGTCCGTCAGCTTGGGCTCCATATAACGGGCATAGTCCAGAATTTCTCCGATGAGGCGCTCAATCCTGTGCACGTCGTCGAGGACCACCCGGCTGAAATCCTGAATAAATTCCACGTCATCTTTCCGTTCCGGAGCCAGCTGAATGAACGTCTTGATGGACGTAAGCGGATTCCGGATCTCATGGGCGAAGCCGCCCGCGATGATTTCCAGCGAGCGCAACCGGTCGGTCCGCCGCATCAGGGTTTGGGACTGATGGAGATCCTCGTAGACCAGGAGGGAGTCCAATGCGTTGGCGGCACTTTGAGCCATCGCGGTCAGGAGCTCTACGCTGTCGAGATCGGCCGGGCTCATCGTCGGTGCCGATTGCAGCACCGCGAAGGCGATCAATCTGCCACGATTGACGAGCGGGACGGCCAGGCTGCTGCACGGCGCCTTGAACATGCGCGCCAGCAGATCCTCTGGGTCGCTCGAATCTGTGCCGTCTGCCAATACCGAACGGTCAAGGATCTGGTGGTGCTGGGCGAGCTGGTGCACGAACGGATGTTCGATCGGAACCGTGGACGGTGCCGTTGTGGCATGCGTCGATCCCTGGGTGACGAAGCGATGAAACTGTTCGCGCTCCCGTTCAACGAGGTACAGGGAGGCCTCCGGGTACTGCACAACCTCGGAGAGCCCCGACAGAATACGTTCGGCAATGGCCGGGAGACTCGTCATGTGACCCATGTCCCGGGAAAATTTGGTGAGGCGTTGGAGGGATTCCGCACTGGGCTGGGCCGTTGCGGTATCGGGACAGGCGCGATCAGTTATGGAGATGTGTGAACGGCGATCGATCGCCTCCCGCTGTCGCGTCATGGCTAGTTTCGACACTGTCAATACGATGAATACCGGGCGTTACCAGGGGGGAGTATACACGGCAGGCGGCATTTCAGCCAGCGGATTTGGCCTTCCCGACGACGGCAATCAGTAAGTGATCTTCGAGGAGGGGATCGACCCGAATCAGGCGGGCTCCGGCATGGGCCAGCAGACGAGCCAGATCAGTCCGTTCAAAGCTATGCAGGAGCCCATGGCGAAGCGCTTCGCGCAGACGGCCAAGATAGTGGAGGACAATCTGCGCAGGAGCCCCGAACTCGTCCAGTCCTGAGGCCTGTAGATGGCGACGGAAGAGCGTGGATAGGTCCGCCTGAGGCTGAAAGCAGGTCACGATGATCATCCCGTCTGGGCGCAGGGCGGGCAGTGCCTGTCGGAGCGCGTGAAGGGGGGAGGGCGCAAAGGCGAGAGAGAGATGATAGAGGATTCGATCGGCGGAACCGTTCATCAGGGGCAAGGGAGAGTCCCAATCACCCCAGAGCCACTCGGTCTTCACGAGTTGGGCAGGTAAGAGTGCAGAGGAAAAGGCGGTCGTCAACTCCCGAACGAACGTCTGAACATAGTGTTCCGCCGTCTTCAAGGATTCATGAGACTGGCCCAGACCGACATAGTGGAGAGGGCTCAAGGTCGGCCCGCTCTGATGGATCGACCGGTAGGCCTGGTTGGTGAGCATGACACGGGCCAAGTCTCCTTGCCCGCAACCGACATCGATGACCGTCATGCCGGAGGTGAGCGGCAGGAGCCGCCGGTAGAGTTCGTCTTCCAGGGCCCAATAGTCCGGGAGGTTTCCCAGCTCGGACAGTTGGGCCAGACGGGCGATCCAGAGAGCGTCCCGTGTGGCCTGCGACACATGATGCCGGATCCGGACGCGTTCCTGCTCGAGCTGTCGCTGGTGATGAATGTCGTGGGCCGTTGGCTCCCGCATCTGGGGTGACGGCCGATCCGCGGGCGTGGGTGCCGCCATGTGCCTCATCATCATTCGAAACGCCGTGAGATGGCGCTCGTCGGAGGCGCCCGTTTCGCCGGACACGTCGACCTGGAGCGGGACCACGAGGGGGGGTGCGCCGAGCCCCTCGAGGGCCCGGTCGAGGGAGCCGAAGCTTGAATCAGCAAGGCGGTTCCTTCTCGGGGTCGTGAAGATGACCGGTGGGTGATCCAGTGCCCCGAGATCCGAGGAGGCTGTGGCGAGGTCGGCCAATCCTCCGGCGATGGCGTCGCTGACGAACTGGTCAAGATTGACATTGAGCCCCCAGAGATTGGCAACGCCTCTCCGCAGTCCGTGCCGGTGGTCTGTGATGACGTCGTGGCGAAACGTCGTCAAGAGTGCGGACTGGAGATCGAACACGGGATTCAGCAGAAGCAGCCGGTCGGCGGCATGGCTGTGGGTCAGGACCTTCAGGGCCACGCGTGCCGCAATGTCTTCGGCGAACAGCGTCAGGGGAGCGGTCGGCCAGGTGGAGTGGGCGAATTCCAGGACGGTCTGGAGATCCACCTGCATGCTGCGGAGCGTCGTCTGCAAAATGTCGCCGTCGCTCTGGCCGATGTGATTCGTGTGGTCATATCGGAGGACGCGAAAACGACCGGCGGCCAGATAGAACGAGAGAGGCAGGTAGTCGGTTTGGGTTTGTCCGAACCCCGGGGCGATGACGACGATCGGTGTGCTCGGCGAAATCTGATGACGGGCGTGGTCATCCGTCAGGGCGATCACCTGGTCCCGTGCGTTCCGGCATTCCCGCCTGGCACTGACGATCGACGAGCGGCCGGCGATGCCCTCAAGATCCATGGAGGATCCGATGTGCTGTTTCACCACCCGATTGATCTCGCGCTCGGCGAAGGGGATCAGGCTGACAAACCGGACTCCGATGCGCTGTCCTGGCAGCGCGGGCGCAGGCCTCAGTTCGGAGGGAATCCGGTGATCATCGGCCGCCCATATGATCCGAGCGGTCAGGGTGGCTTCAGGCGCTTCCGGTTCGTGTGTGCGAGGCCGATCGAGGGATCCCGCTGTCGGGAAATGGAGCGTGATCAGGTCGCCGGGAGCCCCGGGGACCTGGGCCATCTGGAGACAGGCGCCTGTGCGGCTGAAATTGACGACCAGGCTCAACGGGAGATCGCCGGTCGTGCTGCGGGCGGGGCTCTCGATCCGAGCTGGCATGGCGACGCGGACTCTCACGGCTTCGCGGTGATCCGTTCCCCGGAGGTCCGTCCCTCCCTCATCGGGAGGAACCTCGGCCGGGCGATCCGGCAACGAGAGCAGGGCTTCGACAGTCAGGGAGAAGGAGCGGTCGCTTGCCTCGCTCAGGATCGATGCCAGGACGTTCCGCTCGATGTCGCTCAAGGAGACAAAGTGAAAGGCGAGGAGCGAGTTTCGTCCCGAGGTCGCAGTTTCGGGCCCGGTGGTTCCGCGATCATGAACTGTGGCCTGTAATTCCAGCAGTCCCGCCTCGGTCTTCAGGATCACGTAGGCCGGCTGCTGGTCGAACGTCGGGAGTTGGCCTTGAATCGCCAGGGAGGCCCCGCCAGGGCTGAGATCCGTCACAGTTCCGTCGCGCGTCACATTGCCGATGGTGATGCGCGCCTGGAGATGCACGGAAAGTCGCAAGGTGCATCGCCGGTCGGGCAGGGGCCCTGGGGGTCCTGCGGGAGCGGTGGATGGGGCGGATGCGGGTAACTCGGCTCTCTCGGGGGGTGTTGAGTCCCAGGACTTGACTGACGGGGCGACAGAAGACACAGGTAGGTCTTGGACAGGGGATGATGCCGGGGGCTCAGGGAAGGGTGCTACCGGAATCCAGATCCTCACGGACAACCTGCCGCCAGCCGGGGACTGGTAGTCCACACGACCTCCCAGTTGCTTGATCAGGGCATAGGCGTCAAGAAGGTCAACAGCCTCCTGGGGCGACGGCGGCTCTCCAACGCTGACCTCGGTCTCCTCGAGATGGATTTCCACTTCCACGGGAGATGGCGCAGGGAAGAGAGTCGGTACAGCTTCGATCGGGAGGCCGGAGGGGCCGATCGCCGACGTGCTGATTCTGAGCCGATGATGGCTGCCCACGACGGTCGTGTACCGGTGGGCATGGAGCAGGAACAGACGCAGGAGCCGCATGGTCCGGTCACGGTGTCCCGTGAAGGGAGGAAGATCGCCCGCATAGGCACGCTCAACACGGTCCGTGTCCAGGAGCGAAGGCTGGAGGGTATCCAGAACAGCATCGATGACGTCGTTGATGGTCTCTCCGCGACCCGCCGATTCCGGGACGGTCCCGGCGAGTTCCTCTCCCAGACGGACGGCTTCGGCCGCCTGGTGCATCAGCGATTCCACCTGTTCGCTGAGACGTGCCTCGCGGATGGTCGCGAGGAGTTGCCGGGATTGAGCGAGGACGGCCGTCTGAGGAGTCCGGAGATTCCTGGACAAGGCCGACAGTTGCCGGACCATAGCGATCAGATGTTCGGCATCCTGTAACTGCCGTTCCAGTTGCCGGATGGCGGCCTCGTGATCGCGGCGCCGGGAGACATCGCGGAGCAGCCCCAGGGTTCCGCGATACCGGCGATGGGAATCATAGAGACCCCTGGCGCTCAGCTCGACTCTGACGCGGGGCGGTGTCGGTGCGTCGGGGGCGGCTTTCGGTGCCAGATCGACTTCGAGATGCCGACAGGCTCGCGTTCCCGTCCGGCGATCATCGAAGTGATGGCGGGCACGACCGAGTTGATCCGGCGGAAGGAGCATGGAATAGGACGCCCCGACCAATTCGTCCGGTGCGTAGCCCAGCATGTCGGCGACGGGGGCGCTCAGATAGCAGAATCGACCTTCGGCATCGAGTTCGTACAACACATCCGTGAGGGTTTCGATCAGCCGCGCATGACGTTCTTGAGTCTGCCCGAGCGTCAGGCGCACATCGCGAAGTTCGAAGGCTTCTCTGGCGTACAGCACGAGCTCGGTGAGGAAGGCGGGCGACTTCTTATACAGCAGGAAGTCCGCGCCCGCTTGCAGCGTGTTCACGGCGGCGGTGGAATCGCTGCGGTCGGTTTGCAGGACGAGCGAAGCATCCGGGGCAAGCCGCTTCAGTTCCTGGACCATCGAGGTCGTGGGTGGCTCGATCAGGTGATCGTCGAGAAGGATGAGATGCCAGGCCGTGCGGGGCGCCCACTGGAGTGCTTCGTCCAGCGAGTAGACAGCATCGACCCGACAGCCGGGAAAGAATCCGCGAAAACTGCGCGTGACCAGTTTGATTTCTTCGGCGACGTCGCTGACGACCAGAATCGAGACAGGCTCACTCTGCGGCATGAAGCGGTTCCCGGTGTTTCTGGGGTAGGCCCCGTCCCAGAGGTCTAGGGTGTACAGTGGGTCATCCGCGAAGCACGGCCGGTGCCTTCGTCGATTCAGGCGGATAGGCACGAACCGATGATGCCGCACCGTCGTCCGGTCTTGAATACCATAGTGGCATGTGAGAAACCCAGGTTGGTAAACGCTTCTTTGGTAGGGGAGGGAGAAGGCTCGGACGCTTTTGAACGAACAAATTTGGACGGGAGGCGGGTCAGCGTCACTGAGGAAATCTGCCGGACAAATCCTGTCCGGCAGGTGTGATAAAAGGCTGAATCAGGGAGCGAGCGATGCACTCTGCGACGGACAGGCCCCCGGTGTCATATAGAGCAGGTAGTTGCCCATGCCGTGCTGGAACTCCTGTTTCTGGAGGGGGTGGTGGTGCACCATGACCATTTCATAGTCATCGTCCTTGGTGATGGGGAAGCCTTGGCTATCTTTGTAGACCTGGTGGGGCTTGAACTCGCGGAATGTGCCGTCCATGTCGACATCCGGGACCGTGCGCAAGAGCGTCTGTTTCTTGGTCTTGTTCTCAAGGGCGATCATCAGCAGCTCATCGTGGCCGTGGGGGTACGCAAACTTGACGCAGCCATCCATGCGAAATTTCAACGGCGCCGTGTGGACCTGGACGCCGGGCCTGATTTCGATGCCTTCGTCCGTCTGATCTGCCGGCCGCTGGCTAAACTTGCTATAGCACACGATGTTCACGCCTACCTGATAGACATCGAGTTCTTTCATCGGCTTGTTCTCCGGCGCCATGTACATCGTGAAGGTCGCCATCACATCCTTCGTGGGAGGGGCTCCGTGATAGAAGGCGACTACCGACATCAAGCGATCAGTCTTCGCAAGCTTCACCGCGTACCCCTCCGGGAAACTGGTTTCGGTCATTTCTAACCCGGCGCCTCCGAAGAAGAGCGGTTCGCCAGGGCAGGAGACGCTGGGCTTAGTGTTGTTGATCATGAGGATATGGTGCAGGAAGTTCTTGGGGAGTTCCTGGCCGTCCTTTGTGAAAATTGCCGATTTAAATCCGATCAGGTACATGTCCTTGGGAAGCTGGAAATGGTGCCGCGGCATCGAATCGCCCATGTCCCCGTCATGACTGGTCGGGAGATCGAGCGGGCCGAAGGTCAGTGTGACGGTATTGTCCTTGTACGTGACGGTCGTGGGTGCCTGGTTTTTCAGCGTGGGGACTGCATGATGGTCATGTCCCCCATCGGCATAGGCCGATGTTCCCATGAACAAGAACGCCGCCGTCAGAAGAACGAAGTATCGTTGCATAAACCCTCCCACAGAAGAGAATGAAGATTCGAACGGTGGTTTTGAGCCGGGCTCCGAACTAGGCTGGAAGTGTCGGGAAGACAAGAGGGTCATTGAGCTACGGCCGGCGGCGTGACCCGCTTCCATTGATAGGTGCCGCCATGTTCGCGCGGCGGGATGTTCTTGTGCGTTCCTACGCGAGTATACCACCAGATCCCTTTCGCCTGAGCCCCATCCTCTGAGAGGAGAACCTCAAAGCCGCCTTCGCGATCATTGCCGGGCTGCTGCCAGGTCCCCTGCCAGAGCCGGTCTTCGATCTTGGTGGTGACGAAGCGTCCGCCGTGCTGGGTGTAGGGACCATTGCCGTTCTTGTCCAACAGGGCTTTGTACCGCTTCTCATCCTCCACTTCGAGGATATCCCATTCCCCACTAAGGTCCGGTGTCGCGGACTGAGCCGGGTTGCTGACAAGATGGCGCGAGGCAGCGGGCGACTGAGCGAGCGGACCGGCGAGCTGCGCTGAACGAAACGATTCGTGGAACGAGAGCAGCACCCATTGTCCTGCCCGCCGCTCGAGGATGCCGGTTTCGCGCAAGGGGAGCACCATGCGCTTCAACTCGGAGCCTTCGCCGACATACCGGATGTAGTCGAGTTCCATCGTAAACCAGGCCAGTTCACCCTTGGTCCAGACCTTCAGCTCCAGAATCGGGATCTCGAACTTCTGCACATTGCCGAATTCCTCCTGCATTTCCCGTTCGAACTCCGGCCATCCAAGGTACTTGCGTCCGCCGATGGAATAACTGGTGATATCGGCATCGTGGGCCATCAGCCGGGACAGGGTGGCCATATCTTTTTCCACATTGGCCCGGATCATGGCGCGAATGGCAGACTCGGGATCTGACGGATCTGAGGCAATCGCACAGAGAGGGGAAGCCTGGAGGCCGACAGCGAACAGACCCCACAGCATGAAGTGGACAATGCGGATCATAGACAGCTCCGTGTGATTCGACTCTCAGTGAAGAGAGAAGTAAGCGGTTGGGATTACACGCTACACGGACTTTCTGATGTTGTCAACGCCAAAGTGGGAGACTGACCTAGGGGTGTGCGATCGCAACCACGGTCACATTGTCTTCGCCACCCCGATCGAGAGCCTCGGCGATCAAACGGTTGCATGTTCGGACCGGGTCGCCCTGCGCTTCGGCACACAGGGTCTGGATGGCGTCATCTTCCAGCATCTTCATGAGGCCATCCGAGCAGAGCAGGAACAGATCGTCGTGCTGGATGGGCACAGCTGTCACGGACGGTTTGAGCGGGGAGGACATGCCGAGCGCGTGAGTGAGCACGTGGCGCTCCGGGTGCGTCCGTGCCGATTGTTTCGTCAGGATCCCGTGCGCGAGGTATTTTTCGATCAGCGTGTGATCACGGGTCAGGGGTGTGAGTGTGCCGGAGCGGAACCGGTAGGCGCGACTGTCGCCGACATGGGCGATGTATGCGGTCGGACTCTCCGGCGGGGGGATGATGAGCAGCACCACGGTGGTGCCCATGCCTTTGAGCTTCGGTTCCAGCGCGGCCCGCCCGAGAATCGCCTGATGGGCCTGCACGAGAAGGTCGGTGAGAATGGCGGCAAAGGTGTCCTCCCCTCGACGAAGGCGATCCGTCGAGGATTCGGCCCGGGCTTTCAGACTCGCGATCGCGGTCTGCGCGGCAATCTCTCCTCCGGCATGACCTCCCATGCCATCGGTGACGGCCCAAAACCCGCACCGGTCGATCGAGAGAAACGCATCCTGGTTCGAGGTGCGTATCAGGCCGATGTCGCTCCGGCCGATACCGACCCAGGCACTCATGGTGCGCAGGCCCTGACGAAGGGGGCGGACGCGGCCATCGGGGAGGAGCCAACCGGTCCGAAGCGAGTCACCAGGTGTTCGTGGATGAGCGCCGCGAGTGGAACGAGGTTCTCCGTGTCGGCGGCGTTATAGGCCAGGAGCAGTTTCAACGCCGCGTGATCTCCCCGGCGCCATTGCGACCAGAGCCGTACCGCATCCCAGCCGTCGAGACCGCGGAGCGCCGTGTCCCGCTCCACTCCCAGCTCCTGTTCGAGGCGTTTGAGACCTCCGCGCAACCCCAAGCGGTGTGCCGCAATGCAGAGGTCGAAGTGGGCGGTCGGGAGCCGGAGTCCCGGAAACTTCGCGCAGAGGTACGGCACGTCGAATCCGGTTCCGAAAAACGTCACCAGCAGTTCGCAGTGATCGAACTCGGCTTGCAAGCGATCCTCCGTCAGAGTGTCTCCCTGAACCAGGCTGACCGTGCGGCCGTTCTGATGCAGCCCGACAATCGTCACCTCTCCTTCATGCGGCGAGACCCCGGTGGTTTCGATGTCGAGATAGACCGTCCGGGACCGGCAGACCTGGAAGAACCGCCAATGCTCACGACGTGGTAGTCGCGACGCGAACCAGTGCATCTGTCCGGTATCCAGCTTCGACTGCGCGAGGGCAAGATCGCCGTCATACCATGCCTTTCTGGCCGGAGAGAGACCGTCGACCCGGGGTTGTGCCAGGAAGCTCTGCCAGTCCAAGAGGCCTGCCTGCCAAAATCGTCGTTCTGTGGCGGGTCCGATACCGTGAAGGAACACGAAGGTGGAGGTCAACATCACGGAGGATTGTAGCCTTGATTTCGCATAGGAGACAAGCTAGAGTTCGACACGCCGGCCTGCGCCGGCGCGAGTAACGGCCGGCGGCGGGCGCGTGCATCGAACCATGAGTGTACCGGTGAAACGTATCCGCATCACGGTGGGCGGAGTCAGACTCGACGCGGAGCTCAAGGGGACCAGAACTGCTGACGAGGTGTACGCGGCGCTTCCGATCCAAGCTCCCATCAATACCTGGGGCGAGGAGTTCTATTTCACGGTCCTCGGCATCAAGGATTATCGGGAAACTGCTACCAACCAGGTCAAGATCGGAGACGTCGCCTACTGGGGAGCCGGCAGGATCCTGGCCATCTTTTTCGGGCGGACGCCGATGAGCACGGGCGCCGACCCCGTGCCGGCAGACCGTGTGAACGTGATCGGTCGCATCATCGGAGATGCGACGCAGTTGCGTCGGGTGATGGACGTGTCTTCCATCCGGGTGGAGCGTGGAAGCGCCCATGCGACTGAGTAAGGAACGGGTGAGACATCTTGCGGAGAGCCTGGCCGGACGACTTCAGCAGGAAGGCCACGTCGAGGTCGTCGGAGCCCGCAACACGTTGATCGAGACCCTGGATTCTGCCATTACGGACGAACTGTCCGTAGAAGATCGCGTGAATACGGAGGTGCGTCAGCTGCTGAAGGCCTACGAACAACAGTTTGAGCAGGGGCAGGTCGATTATCAGAAGATGTTCCAGATGGTGAAGCAGAAATTGGTCCGGGAGCGCGGCCTCATCTTATAAAGTGTCAATGGTCAATCGTCATTGGTCATTCGTGAAGGAGAAAACGCGCACGGGCCTGTTGCGAATGACGCGTGACGATTGACAGATTCCGGCATGTTGAGCGAAGACAAGATCAGCCATCTGTCCCATGTCATCCTGAATGCGGTGAAGAGCAGCGCTGCGGTGAGGATGAAGAGCGACGAGGAGCGGGTTTTGAAGGAGATCAAGCGGGTGCTCGCAACCGAGCTGGCGCAGGAGAAGGAGATCGATCGGAAGGTCAAGGCCAAACTGGCCTCCTACTCCCGCGGCATCGTCGAGGGGAGCGCGGAGTGGGAAGTCCTCTATCGGAAAACATTCGAAGAGGAAATGCGCAAGCATGCCAAGGTCTAGACGGCGATGAGCATGGGAGGGATTGTGAAACATCTGACAATTCTGGGCGTTCTCCTGGTGATCCTGGGAGCGACCGCCTGTTCGTCGAAGCAGAAGCCGCTCGTTCCGCTTGCGCTGGGGGAGAGCGGGGGAAAGCCGCAGGCCCTGACGTTGACCGAACAGGGCACGCAGGCCTATCACGCCAAACAGTTCGAGGACGCCAGACGATATTTTGAGCAGGCGGTCGTCGCGGCACCCGAGTCCGGGCAAGCGCATTATAATTACGGCCTCGCGTTGAATGCGCTCGGCGATGCAGAAGACGCCCGACAGCATTTTCTTGAGGCGGCCAATTTGGCTCCCGGGGACAAAACGATCTGGGATTCACCGGCCCTGGCGCCCTATGGCGATCCCGATTCAAAAACACGCACAAAAGGTCGCCCCTACGGGACCAAACGACCGACGTTTTGCGCGGCATGCATGGGCCGGTAGTGTTGTTAGAAAAGGATTGACACATGGCAAAAGAGCTTGCAGTCGGCGAAAAAGCACCGGAATTTTCTCTTCCGGACCAGCACGGAAAGACCGTAACCTTAAAGCATTTCAAGGGCAAGCAGGTGGTCCTGTATTTTTACCCGAAGGACGATACGCCCGGTTGTACGAAAGAGTCCTGTGATTTTCGGGATGTTGAATCGCAAATCCTCCGGGCCGGCGGGGTGATTGTCGGAGTGAGTCTGGATGGAAAGGAATCCCATCAGAAGTTCATCAAGAAGTTCGGGCTGCCCTTTTCCCTCCTCAGTGACGAGGATGCCTCGATTTCGAAGAACTACGGGGTCTATAAAGAAAAGAATATGTATGGCAGGACGTATTGGGGGATCGAACGCAGCACCTTCGTCATCGATCCCGAAGGGAAGCTGAAAGCGATCTTCCGGAAGGTCAAAGTCGACGGGCATGCCGACGAAGTGCTGACGGCACTCAAGGCATAGCGCGCGCGGTGCGCGCGCCTGACCCACGCGATGTCTTCAGAAGGGCGATGCGGCCCATGGTGCACGTCCTCCGCAGAGCCTGCTGGTGTTCCCTCCTCATCCTCATTCCTGTCCATGCGGGCCTACTCCATGCCGCGGAGAAAAGCTCCGCCGTCCTCATGGTCAAAGATGCGCTCACGGCCCCCCGGGAGCCGGCGGCGGTGGAAGCGAAGCTCCTTGAGCCGCGGCTACTGAACGATGCCGGACTGGGCGGAGAGCCGCTTGAACTCGTGATCGACGGACAGGTCGTGGCCACGTCGATGACGGGCGGGGACGGCAGGGCTGTGCTGGGGTATACCCCGAAGGCGCCGGGCGTGGCGCCGGTCTTGGTCAAGGTCGGCGCCAGTCCGCGAGTCACCCCCACAGAGGGGCAGGCGAATCTGGTTGTCTGGGAGCGGCGCCATCCGATTGTGGTGATCGAATTCGCCGCATTGGTCCGGGAACCGGTCCAGACAGGACCGCTGCCGGCGGTTGGCGGAATGCTGCAGACGGAACAGGAGCCGATGCCTGATGCGGCGGAGGAACTGGAGAAATTGACGAGGTTCTACTACGGGGTGATTTATGCGGTCATGCCGTCGACCGGGGGTGCGGACGGGTTTCAGGTGAGTGCGAGGGTAAGAGAGTGGCTGAACCGGCATAAGTTTCCGCCGGGGTATGTCATGGTGCTTTCGGCAGGAGACAAGACGCTGGGGACGAAGATCGATGAGCTCCATGCGGCCGGCTGGAAAACGATCAGAACCGGAATCGGTCGCACGAACGCGTTTGCCGAGGCCTTCCTCCAGCGGCGCCTGGACGCGGTGCTCGTGACGGAACCGGTTCAGGGGGGGGGGCCGCGGAAAGCAAAGATCGCCAGAGGATGGAAGGAAGTCCGAAAAAAACTGTAGCGGGCGGGGGCGAACCCTGCTTAGAAGATCCGGCGGAACTGCCTGGAGTGGACGCCGGATTCATCGGCGAATCCGAGCGATCCCTTGTCCGGGCTGCCCGTATCGTTCAGATCGATGCGGTAATGGCCGCGGACCGCTTCCATCGCGACCTCAAAGGGGACCGCATCGGGATACAGGGTTCCCGGAGCATGAGCGCCCCTCGCCAGGGTCCGCACGGTATCCGCTTCCGCATACTTCTTGTCGGAAAAAATATAGATATCCGCGATCGCATGATCGCCGAGCTTATGACCCGGGGTGGTGGAGGGAATGTGCTCGCCGAGGCTTCCCGCCAGCCGTTCCTGCTTCAGCCGTTTCAAGAGCGCGATGATCTGACTGTCCGTCGCTTGCGGGGGCACCGCCAGCCCCACGGCGTTCATCTCGACAATGGCGACCTGGACCTTGAACATCACGGGCACCGCTTCGAGATCTTCGACCACCGGAACGGCGGGGCCTTCGGTGCCGGTGGCCTGCTTGTTTCTCGAACTCGGGACGATCAGAGCCACAAAGAGCCACAGGCCCAGCAGAATCCCGAATACGACGAGGAGCGGGTGGGCGCCGGCGCGTTTCCCTTCTTCGTAGGGCCCCTGCTGCTGACTCATGAGGGGGCCCCTCCGTCCGGCCGGACCTTCGCTGCCACATCCTGTGACGCTCCGCTCAGCCGTTGCTTCGCGCTTTCCCAGAACACATCCATCTCAGCCAGAGTCATCTCCGGCAGTGACCGGCCCTGCTCCGCAGCTTGACTTTCGACGAGATGAAAGCGATCGATAAACCGGTTGGTCGACCGGCGCAACGCGTCTTCAGGGTTCACCTTGAGGAAGCGGGCGAAATTCACCAGGGAGAACAGCAGGTCTCCCAGTTCAGCCTCGATCGAGTCGGATTCCGGTGGACGCCCCCGGGTCGATGGAGGCGGGGACCCGCTCCCGGCCACTGCGTCTCGCAGCTCTCCGATTTCTTCCGAGATTTTTCCGAGCATCTGGTCAAACCCGGCATCACCCTGCGGCCAATCGAATCCGACCCGGGCGGCCCTGGCCTGTGTTTGATACGCGCGGAGGAGGGCGGGTAAGGTTTTTGGCACTCCGTCGAGCGCGGACTCGGAGTTGCCCGCCGCCTTGCGCTCGCTGCGTTTGATGTCTTCCCACTGGCTCAGGACCTGCTCGCCATCGGTAAGAGCGCCCTGGCTCCCGTTTCCGAAGACATGAGGATGGCGGCGGACCAACTTGGTGGCGAGCGTCTCGATGACATCCCCGACCGTGAAGGTCCCGGCCTCGACGGCGATCTGGGCGTGAAAAATTACCTGGAGGAGCACGTCGCCAAGTTCTTCGCACAGTTTCGTATGATCCTGCCGGTCGATCGTCTCCAGGACTTCATAGGTTTCTTCGAGCAGGTAGGGTTTCAACGATTCGTGGGTCTGCTTGCGGTCCCACGGACACCCGTTGGGGGCGCGGAGCGCCGCCATCAGTTCGAGGAGTCTGGTGAATTGATCAGACATGGGACCGGTGATGGTCGGGCCGGGTCCATCCGGTCACTCGACATCTCGAATACTCTATACCGACTGCCCGTACAGCTTCAATGTCGGGCGGCAGCTTGCGGGCCGATACACCCTATGATAGGGTACCGAGCACAGGAGAACGCGTGTGTCGGAGAGCGCCCGATGACAGACCAGGAGCAGGGATTCGTCGTTCGAGATCGACGGGCAAGTGGCGCGTCGGAGAGTCCCGCGGCCTCATCGGAATCCGCGAAAGAGGCGTCGTCCGCATCTCCGGCGGCACAGTCGAGTGAGGCGCCGCCGCTCCCTGTGACGTTCTCTTCCTTTGTCATCTCGCTGGGTTCATCGTCGCTGATGCTGATGGGGGAGCAGCTGGATCCCCATCAGTCGCCTATGCCGGTCAACCTACCGCAAGCCAAAGAGATCATCGATCTGCTGTCTGTCCTCGAGGACAAGACGAAGGGCAACCTAACCGCTGAAGAGCAGGCGGTCTTACGCGATATGCTCTATGCGCTCCGCATGAAGTATGTCACGCTGGCCTCGCCAAAGTAGCCGGCCAGGATCCCACCTTTCGACTCCGGCGTATGGCGGGAGGCCATGACCTGCCTGGCGTTGATGCGATGCGGCCGTTCGCCGTCCATGTAATGATACACGGCGAGGCAGGGAGGCTTCCCGCCGGGTTGATGTGCAGAGAGGCCGATTGAATGCCTGACGCGGATCTTTTCAAGCGGGGGGCGGGAACCGATTCGGCGGAAGTCGATGACTCCCAGCGGCGCCTCATCGGAACCAGGCCTCGCGCGTTGACGGTCGGCCGGTCTACGGAACCAGAACGCAAGCGGCTCCACCTCCGTCCCGTCTGGATCGTCCTCATCCTGTTGATCCCCTGCCTGGCGCTGACGCTGTACTACTCACAGGTGGTCGTGCCGGGCGGCGAAGAGACGGACTCGTTTCTCCCCACGACCAGCTATGCCTTCGTGCTCCTCCTGCTCAATCTGGATCTGATCGGGTTCGTGGTGCTGCTGCTGCTGCTCTCCAGGAACCTGATCAAGGCCTATTTCGAGCGACGGCACCGGCTGGTGGGGTCCGGGTTTCGCACCAAGCTCATCGCCGCCTTTATCGGATTCTCCCTGATCCCGACCGTGCTGCTGGCGGTCGTGGCCAGCGGTATCGTCAATAAAGTGGTCGACCTGTGGTTCAGCGAGCAGATCGAAAAGGTGATGAAAGACTCCTATGAAGTCGCGCGCATGCAGCATGCCGGGCACATCGCGCTGGCCGTGAACAGCGCGCGGGCGATCGGGCAGGAACTGTTCCGGGAAGACATGCTGATCCCCGAACAGCGCGATCTGCTCATCGCCGCAATCGCCCGGAAGCGGACCGAATACGGAGTGGCCGGCATCCAGGTCTTTTCCAATAAGATGGAGACGCTCACGAAATCGCTCGATGCGAATGTGCCCGCGGGCGTCCTGGATCTGCCGATCAGCCAGCTCGTCCTGCAGGTCATCAACGGCAAACAGGAGTTCACCTCCGTGCAGGAGGCCCAGAGCGGGCGGCTGGTGCGCGCCGGGATCCCGGTGGCTTCCGGTAGCCGGCGCGGCGAACTGGAAGGCGTCGTGGTCGTCGAGGCCTTTGTGCCGGAGTCACTGTTGACCAAGATGGAAGGCATCGGACGTCAGTATGCGGAGTACAAACAGATCAAGGCGATGAAGAATCCGATCAAGGCGGGGGCCTATTTCTTTGTCGCCGTCGTCACGGTCATGATTCTCTTCAGCGCGACGTGGTTCGGCTTTTACGTGGCGCGCGGCATTACCGTGCCGATTCAGCGGTTGGCGGAAGCGACGGAAGCGGTGGCGCAGGGCGATCTGTCGGTGAAGATCGAGGTGAAAGCGACGGATGAGATCGGGAGCCTGGTGGACTCCTTCAACCGAATGACCCAGGATCTGCAGGGGAGCAAGACCAAACTGGAAGAGGCCAACCTCACGCTCTGGAATACGAACGTCGAACTGGACCGGCGCCGGGCTTATATCGAAACAGTGGTGGATACCATTGCCGCCGGCCTGCTGTCCATTGACCGGACGGGGATCATCACGACGTTCAATCCCTCCGGTGAACGGATTCTCGGCCTGGCGGCCGACCGGTTCCGGGGCCGGTCGGCCAACGAGGCGTTCAAAGAGTTCGGCCTCGATCTGTTTCAGACGGCGTATGACCGCATGCTGGCCGATGATCGCGACAGCCTGGCCCTGGAAGGCCAGATGGATGTGCAGGGGAAGCTCATCACGATCGGTTTGAACGCGTCACGGATGCGGGATGAAGCGAACAAGGATCTGGGCTTTGTGCTGGTGTTCGAAGACCTGACGGAGTTGATCAAGGCCCAGAAGGTGGCGGCCTGGCAGGAGGTGGCGAGGCGCGTGGCCCATGAAATCAAGAATCCCCTGACGCCGATCCAGTTGTCGGCGCAGCGGTTGCGCAAGAAGTTTTTCGAAAAGTCGCCGGATTTGGAGCGGGTGTTCGACGAGGCGACGAACGTCATCATCAATGAAGTCGGCAGCCTGAAGCACATGGTGGATGAGTTTTCAAAATTCGCGCGCCTGCCGGCCCCGCAGATGGTGCGGCAATCGCTGCATGAGGTGGTGCAGGATGTGGTGACGCTCTATCGCGCCGCGCAGAAAGACATCGAATTGATCGTAGACCTGGATGAGGATCTGCCGGCGATCAACTTCGATCGCGAACAGATGAAGCGGGTGTTCGTCAACCTGTTCGACAACGCGATCCAGGCGATGAACCAAAAGGGACGGTTGTGGGTGGGCACGAAGTACGACACCAAACGCAAGCGGGCCGTGGTCACCGTGGCGGATGAAGGTCCCGGCATTCTGCCGGAGGATCAGGAACGGCTTTTTCTGCCGTACTTCACCCGGAAGAAGACCGGGACCGGGCTGGGCCTGGCGATCGTGCGGCGTATCATCACCGACCACGAAGGGCAGATCCAGGCCGGCAACAATCAGCCCAAAGGGGCGATCTTTACATTCGATTTGCCGGTCTAGTGCCAAGGTCAAAGGACACAGGACACAGCTGACAGGCCGCAAGCATCAGGCTGACACGAAGCCGGTTCCTGTCAGCCTGTGGACTTGTCAGCTGCTTACACTGAGTGAGGGAACATGTCTGCATCGATTTTGATCGTGGATGACGAGGAGGCGGTCCGCACCTCGTTGCGCAGTATTCTGGAAGACGAAGGCTATGAGATGGCAGAGGCTTCCAGCGGGGCCGAGGCCCTGAAGATCTACGGGACCGACCCTCCCGACCTCATGATTCTGGATATCTGGATGCCCGAAATGGACGGACTGGAGACGCTCCGGCGCGTGAAAGAGTTTGCGCCGACCGCGCAGGTGATGATGATGTCCGGCCACGGCTCCATCGAAACCGCGGTCAAAGCCGTCAAGCTGGGCGCGTACGATTACATCGAGAAGCCGCTGTCGTTGGAGAACGTGACGCTGCGTGTCAAACATGCCCTGGAACAGTATCGACTGGAGCAGGAAAACCAGACGCTGCGGACGAAGGTGCAGCAGAAGTTCGAACTGGTGGGGGAGTCATCTGCCATGCAGCGGCTGCGGCAATTGATCGAGACGGCGGGGCCGACGAACAGCCGGGTCTTGATCGGGGGTGAGAACGGCACAGGGAAGGAACTGGTCGCGAGGGCGATCCATATGCATAGCGCCAGGGCCGAGCATCCGTTTGTGGCCGTGAACTGCGCCGCGATTCCTGAGACGTTGATCGAGAGTGAACTCTTTGGTCACGAGAAGGGATCGTTCACCGGCGCCACATCCATGAAACGCGGCCAGTTCGAGCAGGCCGACGGCGGCACGCTCTTCCTGGATGAAATCGGCGACATGAGCCTCAATACCCAGGCCAAAGTCCTGCGGGCGTTGCAGGAACAACAGTTTACGAGGGTCGGCGGCACAAAGCTGATGAAGGTGGATGTGCGGGTGCTGGCCGCTTCCAATAAGGATCTGGAAAAAGAGATCGACAAGGGCCGCTTCCGGGAGGATCTCTATTACCGTCTCAATGTGGTGCCGATCATCGTCCCCCCGCTGCGTGAGCGGCGGGAGGATATCCCTGCGCTCGTACGCTATTTCATGAAGCTGCATGCCGATGAACAGGGCCTGCGTATCAAGGACGTCACGCCGGATGCCATGGAGGTGCTGCAGCAATACGATTGGCCCGGCAACATCCGTGAACTCCGGAACCTGACCGAGCGGCTGATGATCATGGTGCCGGGGCCCGCCATTGACGCGGCACAGGCCAGTCTCTCCCTCCAGGGGAGGGCGGGCGGGTCCGCCGCTGCGTCCAATGCCCAGGCGGCGAGCTCGCCGTTGTTCACTCAGGTGTACGACTCACTGAGGGACGCACGCAATGCGTTTGAAAAAGAATACATCGCGCGCAAGCTTCGGGAACACCATTGGAATATCTCGCGCACGGCCGAGGATCTCAAAATCGAGCGGAGCCATCTGCACCGGAAGATCAAGTTTCTCGACGTGGAGATGAGGCCGGAAGGGTGAGGGGATGAAGAAGGAAGCCCGGTCATTTCCGTGCGCGCTCACCGCCCGCATCTGATTATGAGATAGTTGAATTATGGTGGACGATGTGCGCGGTGAATGCGCGCAGGGGGAAACGACCGGCCTTCCCTGTGTGGCGAAGAAAATAAGAACGGTGGTCCTCCGATCTCTTCCCTGCGTTGACCCTCGCTATAGCCCTCCACTAAGATAGCGCGCCCATGACCACGTATCGCGACTCAGGAGTCGATATCGACGCGGGCGACGAGTTCGTCGAGCGCATCAAGCCGCTGGTCCGATCGACCTTCCGTCCAGAAGTGTTGGCGGAGTTGGGCGGGTTCGGCGGCCTGTTCGGGTTCCAGGCCGGCAAGTACAAAGAACCGGTCCTGGTCTCCGGGACCGACGGGGTCGGGACCAAGCTGAAGATCGCGTTCATGATGGACAAGCACGACACGATCGGCATCGATCTGGTGGCGATGTGCGTCAACGACATCGCGGTGAGCGGTGCAGAACCGCTGTTTTTCCTGGATTACTTCGCGACGGGGAAACTCTCCGTGGCGAAAGCGCAGGACGTGGTCAAGGGGATTGCGGCGGGCTGCCGCCAGGCCGGCTGCGCGCTCATCGGCGGCGAAACGGCGGAGATGCCGTCGATGTATGTTGAGGGGGAATATGATCTGGCCGGCTTTGCGGTCGGTGCCGTGGATCGACCGAAGATCATCGACGGCCGCGGGATCGTGCCTGGCGACGCGATCATCGGACTGGCCTCGACCGGACTCCATAGCAACGGGTATTCGCTCGCCCGGCGTGTGCTGTTCGATCAGGCGAAACTGACGGTCGTCAGCCGGTTGCCCGAACTGGATTGCCCGCTCGGCGACGTACTCCTCACCCCCACGCGGATTTACGCCAGGCAGATCCTCGGGCTCGTACAGGATGTCCCGATCAAAGGCATCGCGCACATTACAGGCGGCGGCATCACGGAAAATCTCCCGCGCGTGTTTCCGAAGGGTGTCCGGGCGAGGATTCACCGGAGTCACTGGGCCGTGCCGCCCATCTTCCCGATCATCAGCCGGTTAGGCTCGGTGGAGCGGGAGGAAATGTACCGGGTGTTCAACATGGGGATCGGACTCATCCTCGTGGTCCCTGCAGATGCGGTGCCGACGGTGCTGGAGAAGGCGAAGGTGTTGGGAGAGCAGGGATGGCGCATCGGCGAAATGGTGTCGTCATCGGATGGCGGTCCGGAGGTCGAGTATGTCGACTAAACGGACGACTCCGTTGCGCGTCGCCGTGCTGGCGTCCGGGCGTGGATCGAACCTCCAGGCCATCATCGATGCGATCGAGGCAGGGCAGGTTCAGGCCGAGATCGTGGCCGTCATCAGCAACAAGAAGGAGGCAGTGGCCTTGGAGCGGGCGAGAACACACGGATTACCGGACCTCTTTGTCGATCCCAAACCATTTGCCGGACGCCCGGACAGTCGTGAAGCCTATGATCGATCGCTGCTCGACGTGCTGGCCAAGCAGGATGCGGAACTGGTGTTACTGGCCGGCTATATGAAGATCGTGACGGGGCTGCTGGTCAAGGCCTATGCGAATCGCATGATGAACATTCACCCGTCGCTGTTGCCCTCTTTCCCTGGTCTGGAGGTCCAAAAGAAGGCCATCGACTGGGGCTGCAAGCTGGCCGGATGTACCGTCCATTTCGTCACGGAAGGGGTGGATGAAGGGCCGATCATTCTTCAGGCGGCCGTGCCGATCCTGGATCATGATACGCCGGACAGCCTGGCGGCGAGAATTCTTGAACAGGAGCACAAGCTCTATCCCAGGGCGGTGCAGCTGTTCGCCGATGGCCGGTTGCGCGTCGATGGCCGGCGGGTCTTGATCGAGGGAGGACAGCCAGTCGGGGAGACGGTGATCAGCCCTTGGTAGCAGCCTGCCAGGCGCTTGTGTATAATGCCGTGGCAGAGAGTGATCTGACGTCCGTTCCTTGTTCCCGGGCTCACCGTTCGCATCGCCGGTTCCCACGGGTGGGGGGCTAGCTCAGTTGGGAGAGCACTACGTTCGCAACGTAGGGGTCGCGGGTTCAACTCCCGTGCCCTCCACCACTTTCGTTGACAACCCTCAAACCAGTCAGTAGACGGTCGAATGTCCCCGTTGCGGTGAACCGGAAACCCGGCTTGTCGCCTTCCATGATCGGTTCGCACATGATACGCCCATCTAGCAGCTTTTTGAGCAGCTGACGGGCCAAGGGAACCTGTCGCGCAAAGAGGGCAGGGAGGTCTGCTAGCCGGCTTCGAAGCTCTTTGGTGACCTGTTTCGCGTCGAGTAAAACCATCTGAACAAGATCATCAAGCCGCCGGAGTTCCCCCAATAAGTGCTTTTTCCGTGCCTCCTCCTGGTGCAGCGAGTCAACGACTGAGTCCGTACCTTTACCGTTCGCAATCAGCTCTACGAGATGATGCAATCGGGTTTCGATCAGCGATAGCTCACGTTCGATGGCCATACGTTGGTCAGGGAATTTCTGTTGCTCGCTCCGAATCCGTTCAAGGGCGGCTTCGACTGAGGCGTGAAGGACCCGTTCATCGAGGGCCTCGTTCACTGCGTGCAGGATCGCTGAATCGAGG
>DASPGL010000169.1:0-12547 GCA_035620635.1 Nitrospira sp.
ACCATAAATCAGCCGGTACGCGTTGGACTGCGACACCACGCGTTCCCTGAGTCGAATCGCCTGTTGAAACCTGCGCGTCCAGAACCGCTCATCAATCGGTTCGCGCTCAAAGGTCAAGATCCGCACGCTGATCTTGGAGAAAGGGTTGAAAAAGCCACGTCCATAGAATCGCCCGCTTGGCATCAGAACATCAATCAGATCACCGGCTCCCGGTTTGCCCTCGACCTGGCCTAGATGACCCGCATAGACCCAGCAATGTCCGGGCTTCTCAAAAATCCGTTGAGTCTTCAGCGTGACCTGAGCGGTCGGGACGGACGCATCAGCATTCATGAAGCTGTTATCCGATTGCGTAATGACAAAGGTCCCGTGCCATTTGCCTGACGACCGAACCGCGACATGAACTGGCTTGACGGACCACGCCCAGTATGTTTTCCTGCATGAAGCGGGTGCGTGTAGCCGCACGCTACCATCAGACATTCGGAGACTGCACGATGGGTGACAGAGCCACTATCGGTTCCACGGTGCTGGATCGACTGCACCGCATGGGCGTTCGCCATATCTTCGGTATTCCCGGTGATTATGTGCTCTCGCTCTTTCAACTGATCGAATCGTCTCCCATCAAGCACGTCGCCACCACCCGCGAAGACTGTGCCGGATTCGCCGCGGACGCCTACGCCCGCATCAACGGGATCGGCGCCGTCTGTGTCACCTATTGCGTCGGAGGCTTGAACACCGTCAATGCCATTGCCTGCGCCTATGCCGAACGGTCGCCGGTGGTGTTATTAACCGGCTCCCCAGGACTTTCTGAACGGCAGCGTACGCCGTATCTGCATCATATGGTGCGGGACTTCTCAACGCAACGTGAAGTGTTCGAACGGATGACGGTCGCCGCAGTGACGCTCGATGACCCCTTGACGGCTGAACGGGAGATGGATCGCGCGTTTGCCGCGCTCTTGCGTTATCGACGACCCATCTACCTGGAAATCCCGCGTGACATGGTCCATATGCCGCTGGCCGGCGCCATGAGACCGCTGTGCATCGACGACGAACCAAGCGATCCCGCCGCATTGGAAGAAGCAATCGGGGAAGTGCGCACCATGCTTGCCTCCGCCAAACGACCAGCCATGCTGGTCGGGGCCGAAGTCGGCCGATTCGGTCTTCAGGAGAATTTGACCCGTCTGGTGGAGCGACTGAATATTCCTATCGCTTCAACGCTGCTGGGCAAATCCATCATCCGTGAAGACCACCCCCTCTATGTCGGGGTGTATGGCGGTCTCATCGGGCGGGAAGAAGTCCAACAATTCATCAACGATTCCGACTGTCTGTTGATCCTCGGTTCTATTCTATCCGACGTGGAGGATCTGGATGCCCGTTCACCGCTGCTCTCAGAGGGCCGGACGATCCACGCCACAGCCGACCGGGTTGCGATCAAACATCACCGCTACGAATCCATCAAATTTCAGGACTTCGTCCAGGGGCTGGTCCAGACGCCGCTGCCGGCGTTCCCGCGACGAACCTTGCCGGACCGAACCGTGGTCGTGGCCTCCCTTCCTCCTCCCGGAGCGCCAATCTCCCTGGCGGGACTCTTCCAACACCTCGATACCGTGCTGACGGACAAGACCGTCGTGATTGCCGACGTCGGTGAATCGCTGTTTGCCGCCGCCGACCTGCATGTACGTCATCGCTTCGAATTTCTGTCACCGGCCTATTACACCTCCATGGGGTTCGCCGTACCCGCCGCCCTCGGCGCCTCCTTTGCGGACCCCGGCCTGCGGCCCATCGTATTGGTCGGAGACGGAGCGTTTCAGATGACCGGCACCGAGCTGGCCAGTTGCGTGAGGTACGGGCAGGCCCCGATCGTCGTTCTGCTCAACAACCGGGGCTACTCCACCGAGCGGGAGATCCTGGATGGTCCATTCAACGATGTGCACGAATGGCAGTACGAGGTGATCTGCAACCTCATTGGCGGCGGCGTCGGCACACGAGTCAGGACGCAAGGAGAGTTTGAGCAGCGATTAGCGGCCGCATTTTCTGACAGTACCCGGCTTCATCTGCTCAACGTACTGCTCGATCCTTCAGACCGGTCCCCCGGCATGGTGCGACTCGCCCGACGACTCGGGAAAAAGATCTCGACGGACAAACCGTAACCGCACATTGCTTCCGGCACCGGTCCGCACGAGCGCTCGCGACAGTCTAAGCACTGTCCGCTCCCCGCGCAGAGACGGCGCTAGTCTTCCTCCGGATTGATAACGTGCAATCCTGCCGTCTTAGACGCTGCCAGGAGTTGTGTGTCTGCACTGACGACGGTCAATCGCAGCGGCTTCAGCTCCAGCGCCAGCGCCAGATGCATCACTTGGGGCGACCGGAGAAACGGATATTCCAACACAAGTTCCTTGGTTGCCAGGTAGGTGTCCATGGTCGGGGCGATGAACTGATACAGCCCCTCCCGGGTTTCGATTTCGAACTTATAGAGAACGGAGTAGCAGTCGTCCCTCGTAATCTGCCCTTCCTGGGCCCGCGTAGACAGGATCGCATAAAAGTCGGTGACCGACCAGACCGGAAGGATCGCTACTTTTCCACGCTTCACCATCAACTTGTTCACAATCCGTGTGCCTCGTTCCATGCTGTAGCGTTTGACGAGTGCGGTCGAATCAAAGTAGTAGTACGGCATCCGCTAGATCCTCCCCTTCAGAATGATTTCCGCCAATGGCCCAGGAAGTTTGGAGAGACGGTCTTGCAACTCATCGAGCGGCACTTCCTCATATCCTTCCTTCCGCAGCGTATCGGCAAGATTCCCGCGACTGAAGGAGGCCGTATCGTTCTTCAGACGGTCATTCAACCGCCGCTTTGCCAGACGACTTGACACCTTCTGCCCGGACTGTTTCGTCAATCCCCGGCCCCGACTCCTCGGAGCTCGACTTATGGCTCGTCCTGATGTGGTCTTCACGGTCGTCACGCCTCCTTACAACAGATGGATGAATGGTTTACTGCATGGACTGAATCGATGACTCACTCCGAGGACAGCCGGACGGTCGTGCCGCCGGCATCGGCAACGCGGCTTCTCCAAACACATGCGCGGCAATCGCCTTGGCCACCTCCGTGGAGAATTCCTGCTGCATGACGCGTAGCGCCTTGGCCGTCGCCTCACGTTCCGTGAGGTGCCCCTCCTTGCCGCCCCGCGCCACGGCACCCACGACGCGACCGGCCCTGGTTTCTACGATGTCGAAATCGCTGCACCATCGTACGTACGTAAACTGCGGATCCTTGACCTCGATCGGGAACAGTCGCACCGTGCCTCGCAAGAGCAGCTCCGGCGCTTCCGCTCGTTCATACACCGGTTCCGCCATGACCTGAAGTCCCTCGCGAAGCAGGCCTTCCGTGAGGGCGCGTCGCACCGGCTCCGCATGATCGCCGTGTATCTGCAGCGCCATCACGAGGTTGGTCGCCAGAAACCGCTCAAGCTCTGTGGTCAGCTCATCGACACGATAGGCCGCAGCCGCGCCCTGCCCGGTTGTTCGCACAACACGCAAATCGGCATTGTAGGCCTCGCGCAAGACCAAATTCCTGGCGGCCCTTCGAAGGCTCCGGACCTTAGCAAGTTTATCCATCGTCTGCCGTGACTCCACCACGTCCGCTTCGATCGCCTGATCCAGCGCCGTCATCCGCTCAATCAAGGAGGTTTCTGCCTGGGCGCGATCCATAACTGCCAGGGCATAATACAGACCCTTCTTCGAGTCATACCAGGTGTCCGCGATACCAACGCTTTCGAGCGCCTTCTCAGTGGTCACCTTCGTCACGTGATCGAGCGTGAGCCGGCGTTCCGTATTCGAAGTACCGCGCTGCTCAACCACCAGATAGGACTCCCAATCCTTGGCCTGGGCCTCCACCTCTGCACGGAACACCCGTGCGACCGCGGCATAGGCCTCGTCCGACGCGGCCTGCCTCGTATCGGCCTGCCCGACTCCGCTCAGGTATCGAACCGGAGGATAATCCTCGCTCGCTCCTTCGACCCATCCCGGCTTGGTATTGCCCCCGAACCACGCACACCCGGCCGCCCACGCGCCGATGACGCAAAGGCCGGCCAGGATGAGCCCTCTCCGCCGGTACGATCCGCGGTGATCGGAGGTCATTGCATGACTCGCTGAATCAGAAAGATCGTCTGTCCCGGAGCGAGACTCAGGCGCTGCGCATGGTTCCCTTGTCCGGATGGTTCAATCGACACCTGGTAGTGTCCGGAAGCCACCCATGCCCGTGCCACGTGAATTTCGTCGGGGAGTGTCTGCCAGCTTCGCTTGTCCGCTTCCTCCGAAGCCACGGCGAGGCCCTTGGCCAACAGCCCCACGAGCAGACCGACCCACGGAGCGGCATCTCTCCCGGCAGCCTGCTGCGCACCTCTGGTGGCACCTTCGGCAAAGGCGAATTTCGTCGCAGCACGCGCCACCGCTTTCGCCATTATCCCCGGCATACGGTCCGCAAGGCTCTTCTCGGCCAGAGCCGTCACGTTCTGTGCCGGCTCTGATCGCACCGCGATCGAACGGCCTGAAGGATCGGTGAGCGTCATGCGTTCGAAAGGGACCTGCGTCTTCTGCGGTACCAGCCGCGGGAGCGAGACTCGCACCACCTGTCCGCTAAGGCCATAGAGCACCGTGTCCGTTCCGCGGTTCCACCGTTGGCGCGATTGTGACAACCCGCGATTGAGTAGGACCAGCTGCAAGGCATCCAGACTGATCGGCAGGTCAAGAAAGAAATCCTCTTTTCGAGGAGCGCGTCCATTATAACTGATCAGGACAACTTGGGCGAGCTGCTCTTCAGCGGTCACAGGCTCCCAGGCCTCATCGGGAAAGGCCTGTCGATACCGTTGGAACTCGGTCGTCAGATGGAGCGCATCGGCGGTGCGCAGCAGATCGACCCGTAACGACGGAGGACAGGGCGTCCGCGACCATCCGCGCATGGCCTCATAGGCATCAAACGCATGGCGATAGGCGATGAACGCATTGTTGGTGTCGCCGGCCGCCTCGTAGAGCATCCCGGTCAGATACCGCGCAAATCCATCGTTGCGATACCCGTTCCCCTCTTTCACCTTATCGCTCAGCAGATTCAAGCGATGATCGATCCGCCGCGCCTCCACGAGAGCGTCCTCGATCTGCCCCTGCACCGCATAGTTCAGCGCCTTCACCACGTTGATCATGACGTGCTCGTAGGCCTCGCCTTCATAGGGCAGCGCATTGTCGTTGGTGAGAAACGCGGCGGTTTCTGAACGGATGGTCCTGGTGTAGAGGCGGTCGACCTCTTCCTCTGCCTCCTCCAATGCGCGATTGCTTTGCTGATAGTCCCCGGCAAGCTGGAGAGTCAGCCCGCGGTCCATGGCATACAACACCCGGCTCCTTGATCCATACTCCTTCTCGGCCTGCGCGACGATCGCCGCCGCCCTGGCAGGATCCCCGTCGCGAATGCTCTGTTCAATGAGGAAATAGCGATTGGTCGAGGGGCCGCAACCTGTGAAAATGGTCAGCCCGGCGAGGATAACAGAACAGCAGATCGGAGAGGCAACGCTCCGCCGCACACAACCACCGTGGGCAAAGCGTGAGTGGACCTGGCTCAACTGCGTCCGGACTTACTTAGAAGATCGTGCGTTTCTTTTCGACGACTTTCTTGATTTTTTTCTGCCCGAACCAGACCTTGGCATTGCTCTCCAGATCGATCATCTGAAGATCGACCTGGTAAAAGACCGCTCTGGTTCCGTCGGCTTCGTCGAGAATCGTGGCGATGGAACCTTTCATCATGTAGTCGGCCCCGGTCTCTTTGCCCGGCGCCTTCTGCGTCTCTTCTCGGGCATACATCGCCTGTTCTTTCCTCTCGGTCCGAATCTCGTCACGTTCGCCCTTCCCGGCCACGAAGGTGACTTTCTGGGAGTTCGTCAGCTCGCGTTCCAAATCGGTGATGAAGGTCTGGACGTTGATATGCTCGTGGCTGTTATTCAGCACGGTTCCGACGATGACCACCGGCTGGCGCCGGTTGACCTGGGAAAAATTGCTGAGCCAGGGATAGTCCAACGCCTCCTTTACCATAGACTCAGCCACCATCCGGGAATCAGTATCGTTCCAGCGACCGCTCAAATCGGTCACGAGCCCCGCATCGACGCGTGTCACTTTCGTTTCATGCCCGCAGCCCGCCAACAGGAGCACGGCACAGGCGGCCGTCACCAGACCCTGACGATTCATTGGAATCACGCTCATCCTCCGCGCAGCATTGACAGCCGCTGCGATGGCCCCCTCGCGGTCGTACCTCTCTAGTGAATGGCCCGTTTTTCTTCTTCCTTCTCCAAACGCTCAAACAGGCGATCCGCATTCTTCCGCACAAAGTCGCGAACCTGGGCATTCAATTCCTTCGCTTGCTCCAGGTTATTCTTCATGTCCTCCAGACTCAATTTGGCCAGGACATAATAGGTGTTGGTCTTCTCATCCTTGTAGCGTTCCATCGGACGGACCCCGCTGAGTGTCGCGGTCGTCACGGTCTTAATGGCCCGCTCGACATTCTGTTCTTCGGTATTGCGCGTGAAATCTCCCGCGGTGGTTGAAGCTGCGTAGTCCCGCATCAGATAGCCGGTGTAGGTTTCAAAGGTCTTGGCGATTTCCGCCCGTGCGCGATTCTCCGCTGTATCCCAGGCCAGCGGTTCATTCCGCACGCCAACGACCGATCCTACCCCGTAGAATGCTTTATTATCCTTCTCATTCAGAACCCCCGATCCCTTCTCCACCCACTTCGGAGGACCTCCACAAGCCGCGAGTGCCATCAACAGAAGGACGGCGAGACCGCCACCGGTCAATCGTGTTGTCATTGCGTGTGACCTCATCATGCGATCCTCCTTCGACAAGAAAAAGTAGGCAGCCACACAGGAAGTCCGGGGAAAAAGGAGCGAATTGATGCTAACATGCGTCCCTAGTTCCGTCAACGAACGGCCCCGAAGACCGTTGTCCTTCATAAGAGGATCTCATCTCACCGCTGCGTGGCGAGCGCGATGGATGAACGGCTTGTAGACCAGAGGAGCGAAAGGGAGAACGCCCCATGCCCGACATACGAGTTGAAGACGGCGTCGTCAGAATTGTGGATCTCGACATTCAGGATCCCAAGGCCGCGGCCATTCTTGCCGCCTACCCACCAGTGCGCTGGCCGGAAATTACCCGGCGGGCGATCAAGATCGGACTCGGCTATCTCAAAGGGGGCGAAAAAGACTAAGGCGTTGGCTTTGCTGCTCGATCCGCCTCGTCGACGGCAGATCTGGCCCGACTGTTCGCGCCTCCCAGTTCGAGATAACGTCGGAAGGCCTCGATAGATTTGGAATGATCATTCAGATGATCGGCGTAGAGCAGACCCAGCGACAAGTAAACGTCCGGATAATCCGCTTTCACTTTCAGCGCCTGTTGCAGCGAGCCCTCGGCTTCGACAAAGCGGCCTCGCCTTTCATAGATGAGCCCCAGCGTATAGTAGGAATCGGGGTTGTCTGGAGCGTACCGCACGGCGAGTTCGCCAGAGGTTAAGGCCTCATCCAAATTCGGTGCGAGTTCCAACCGCAGGTAGCTTTTGAGAATATAGGCTTCACCCAATGTCGGATCGTATTCGATCGCGCGATTCAAATGGGCGAGGGCTTGGTCCGTCGATCGGCCTTCCTGCAGCAGCGCAAAGGCGCGCTCGTACTGGACTCTAGCGGCCTGGTGCCGTTCCGCCAGCGTCTGGGGACCGGCGCCAAGTGCGAAGGCTGCCTTCCGTCCTTCGATCAGCACGGTATCGCCGTCGCCGTCGATTCGCAGGCTTGTCGGATGCTGGGCTCCCTTGGACAACGCAACCACCTCCTGGGAGACATAGGTCCCCAGCTCAGTGGCCATGAGCCAGCCATTCTTGTCTCGGTCCGCCACACCGGCAAGCCCCGTCAGCAATGCCTGTACAAACAGGCTCTGGTCGTCTGATCGGAGGGACGATTCTCCTTGATCGGCAGCGCTGATGACCTGAACCGCGCGGCGTTCCGTTTCCGTTTCAGGTGCCTGTCGACCTTCAAGCGACAGCGGCTGCGGCGCCGTGGCTTCCCATCCGAATACGGGAGCATCGAAGATCAACAGCGTGTGCTTTGAGGCTGACCGCCTGGTGAACTCCTTCAAGTAGTCCACCGTCACCGCCTTGGCCACGTGGTTCAGAGGCGCATCCAGCGGAACCAGGTAGCTTCGGACGATCCCTTCGGAATCCTGCACGGCTCCTGCATGGCCCGAATAGAAGATGACCAGCCGGTCCATCCGGCCAACTTTTCTCGGCAACATGTCGTTGAACAGCTGATGCAGACGGCGGGAACTGGCATCCTTATCGTAGAGTTCAACGACTTCGTCAAACCCCAGTTGCCGGAAGGCATTGGCCACCTGTTTCGCGTGACGGATGGCACCGGGAACGGGAGGAGCCAGCAGGTAATTTTCAACTCCGATGACGATGGCCCAGGACTTGTAGTAGAAGCCTTCCGGCTTCCCCAGCTGCGCCGCAGCAGTCGACAGATCGTAGCAGGGCCACAACCCGAACACGCTACTGAGGCAGAGTCCGGCAATTCTCAAGATTCTGATCAGACGTCGCATCGGTGATCGAACCGGGAGGAGATAGCCGTTCGCATTCAGCGAGGCTACCCTCGGCCACCATGGCTGTCAAGAAGCCCGCTTGCCGTACCTCGTACGATTGTATGGTTGCAGCGAGTCCCACCTTTCTCCATAATTGGCACTGCTGTCACGGGCCCTGTCCACTAGGGAGGTAGACCTGCCATGGGTGAAACGATTGAGACCCTCTTGAAGGAAAGCCGTACCTACCATCCGACAGAGAAAACCAAGGCTGTAGCCTACATCAAGGACTACGACACCGAGTACAAGAAATCCATCGCCGATCCTGAAGCCTTTTGGAGTAATGCCGCGAAGGAACTTGTGTGGTTCTCACCCTGGAGTAAGGTGCTCCAGTGGGATTACCCCTGGGCACAATGGTTCGTCGGCGCCACCTGCAACATTGCCTATAACTGCCTGGACCGCCACGTCAACACCTGGCGCAAGAACAAAGTGGCATTGATCTGGGTGGGTGAGAACGACCAAGAGCGCATCTTTACCTACGGTGAGCTGTACCGTCAGGTCAATCGCTGCGCCAATGCCCTCAAGAAACTCGGCCTTCAGAAGGGCGATCGCGTGACCATTTATCTACCGAAAATTCCCGAGCAGGTTGTGGCCATGCTGGCCTGCGCCAGAATCGGCCTCATCCATAGTGTGGTCTACTCCGGCTTCAGTGCGCCGGCCCTCGCCAACCGCATCAACGATGCCGAGGCCAAGGTGGTGATTACTGCCGACGTGGGGTTCGACCGAGGCAAAATCATTCACTTGAAGCCGGTTGTGGATGAGGCGCTGAAGTCCTGCAGCACTGTCGAACACGTGGTCGTCGTGCGCCGACAGACACCGGGCCCGGCTCTCTCCTCGCCGAGAGAAATCGATTGGCACGAGTGGGTGAAAGCGGAACCGGCGACCTGCGAAGTAGCGCGGCTGGACGCCGAGACACCGCTGTATATTCTGTATACCTCTGGGACCACCGGAAGGCCCAAGGGAGTCGTCCATGTCCATGGCGGCTACATGGTCGGAACCTATACGACCGCGAAGTACGTGTTCGATCTGAAGGACGACGACGTGTATTTCTGTGTGGCCGATCCTGGCTGGGTCACGGGCCACAGTTATATCGTCTATGGGCCGTTGCTCAACGGTGCGACTATACTGACGGCGGAAGGCAAGCCGGATTATCCGAATCCGGGCCGGTGGTGGGATCTCATCGAACGGTATGGCGTGTCGATTTTCTACACCACACCGACCGCCATCCGCCTGCTCATGCGCTACGGCGAAGACTGGCCCCACAAGTTCGACCTTTCCAGCCTCCGCATCCTGGGCAGCGTGGGTGAACCGATCAATCCGGAAGCCTGGGAATGGTTTCATCGTGTCACAGGGGGGGATAAACCCATCATGGACACCTGGTGGCAGACGGAAACAGGATCGATCCTCATCACTCCCCTGCCCACCGTCCCGCTCAAACCAGGTTCGGCGACCCGCTCGTTTCTGGGGATCGAGGCCGATGTGGTCGACCGCGAGGGCAACAGCCTGCCAGCCAACGCCGGCGGTTTCGCCGTCATCCGGAAGCCCTGGCCTTCGATGATGCGCACGATCTACAAGGATCCTGAACGGTACAAGACCTATTGGAACACCATCCCGAACTGCTATGCCGCGGGAGACATTTGCCACAAAGATGCGGATGGCTACATGTGGTTCATGGGACGGGCGGATGACGTCATCAAAGTCGCCGGTAACCGGCTCGGTACCGCGGAAGTGGAAAGTGCCCTGGTCAGCCATCCCGCGGTGGCGGAAGCCGCCGTCATCGGTAAGCCACACAAAACGGTCGGTGAATCCATCAAAGCCTTCATCATCCTGAAACAGGGAGAGACGGAAAGCCCTGCGCTGATCAAGTCGATTAAGGATCAGGTGTTGAAAGAGTTGGGCAAGATCGGCGTCCCCTCCGAGATCGATATCGTCTCTTCGCTACCCAAGACGCGGTCGGGAAAGATCATGCGCCGCGTCCTGAAAGCCAAAGAACTCGGGCAGGACCCGGGTGATATTTCAACCATCGAGGAGTAGCAACCTGCGACACGGACCAAAGCCTGGCGAGCCGATCTACCAGAGACGGCATATGATCGCCCTGACGCTGGCCGTGGTGCTCCCGCTGGGGCTGTTGCAACTCTACAAGGTCTATGTCGGACCCGTCAGGTTCGGTACGCAACTCGTCATCGGCATTGTCCTGTCGGTGATCATGGGAATCGCACTTTACCTCACCTACCGATCGTCAGCCAGAAATCAGCCATAGCCGCCCTCGTACCGTGCCGTTCAATCCCGCACCACGGTGCCCCGCTTAGCTCGCCACATGCCCGATGAAGTGCGTTTTTCGTCCAGAACGAGGGCATTTTGTGTCTCTTTCTCTCTTCAGAGGGAACAGATAGCAGGAACTGGGCCACCCTAACCCCTTGTCAAACAGGGTCGGCATAGCCTTTGCGTTTTACGCCCTCAAGAACCGTCGCATCCCGTCCTCAAGGCGACTCTAGCGAAGCACCCGGGGTGTAGAGAACGGAGTCACACACACAGAAGAGAAAGGAAGGGGTACCGGTATGGACAAGAACTTCTCACGTGATGCATCAAGCTTCACGCACATGGGGAGAGGTTTCAGGGGCTACTGCCTGCGCGCCATGCTGGCAAGCTGCATGGCACTGGCATTCGTCATGGCACCACATCCGGCCTGGGCGACCGGCTCAAAAGGGCAGCAGAACGCATCCCAGCACCGCTTGATCAATCACCAGCGTATCCACGAACTCAAGGAACGGATTTCTGATCTTCGTGCCCGCTTGAAAGACCACAGGCAACAGCATCACAACGGAGGCAGCACGAGTACCACCTCGGTCGAAGCGCTCCAGGCAAAGGTTGCCTCTTTGGAAAACAGCGTTGCCGCGCTTCTCAGCGCTGACACGACCCTGCTGACAAGTTTGCAGGCTGCTCAAACTCAGATCCAGACCATGCAAGCGCAGATCACTGCGCTTGAGAGCAGGCCGGCCGGCGGAAGCGGAGGGATTCCGGATCTTGAAAAATATGTTTCGATCAACCCGAATACGCTGAACGGGGTACAGGGCCCGCACCTCATCTTCAAAGGCGTCAATGTCCACGTGCAAAGCGGCTCGGGCACGACCGTTGACACAACCGGCCTCGGCAACCTTATTGTCGGATACAACGAAGCCGTCCAGAACGGCACGGGCTTGAATCGTCTCGGATCGCACAATCTGGTCGGCGGCCAGATGAACGCGTTCAGTTCATCCGGGGGACTGGTGTTCGGCTCGAACAACACGCTCGCAGGCCGCTATGCCGCGATCCTGGGTGGAGAGCAGAACAATGCAACCGGATGGTACTCCACAGTATATGGCGGTCAATTCAACAACAGTATTTCCAACTATGCCCTCACCCCTGCCATAGGCGGCGGCGGGAACTAGATCCTCCTCCAATCATTGCCGGGCCTCCGCCATGGGGGTCCGGCGTTCTACCGGTTCCTCACCACTCCGGCTTCCATCCGACGCATCACTCCGACGCATCACTCTGTCGTACTGTAACGACGATTCTCGTGGGGCTAAATTAGACCCCTCTTTTGCAGATAGTCCTTATCGATCGCGGGGGCAGGCCTCGAAACCTGATTACGCTCTTGAAGCAACCGTTCAAGGTACTTGCCGATGAGGTCTGCTTCCAGATTCACGCGATCATTGATCTGTTTGAGGCCGAGGGTTGTGGCCTTGGCGGTGTGAGGAATAATGGCAATCGAGAAATCGCGATCGGACACGTCGTTCACGGTGAGGCTGGTGCCATCGACGGTCACAGACCCCTTCACGACGCAGTACCGTAACACTTCCGGCGGAGCCTCGATCGTGAACCGGATCGCATCACCTTCCTGACGACGGCTGCGTATGATG
>DASPGL010000170.1:0-2502 GCA_035620635.1 Nitrospira sp.
TACGAAGAAGCGGCCGGGGACGAGACCCGGATCCTCATGCGGAACCTGTCGCGAGCCGCATTCCACGCCGGTCCGAATGGTTTACAGATCCGCGCTGAGCGAATCCCTGATGTGGGATCGGCTTCGCTCGAGACCTTGCCGGTGACCCTCGATGCCTGCGTCGCCGTTGAAGGAGACGAAGCTGCCGTGCTGCTCCCGGAGTTTGCGCGGAGCGACGCCTACCGAGTGACAGTGAGTTCCTGCGACGCAGCGCAGAAGTCGCATGGCTCGCATCCATGAGCGAGTCGCCGCAGGAACGTTCGTCGATCTTGACAGTCTCTCCAAACGATCGGTAAGATGCCACAACCCTTTAAAGCTCATCCTGCGAGGTGAGCAAGGAGCAAGCGATGACTGCGGCTCCAAGCCGTTCGACAACCAGGAACCTTCTCATCTTGACTGATGAGGAGGTTTTTTTATGCCCGCAGACCAACCGGTAGAACGCATGACGACCACGGAGAGGCAGCAGGAGCGTATCGTCATGGACGCAGGGGATATCGCGCGGGCGCTGACCCGCATCGCCCACGAGATTCTGGAGCGCAACAAGGGCACCGACCATCTGGCGCTCGTCGGCATCAGGACCGGCGGCGTGCATCTGGCCCACCGGTTGGTGCGCCGCATCAGGGAAATCGAAGGCACCCATTTGCCCATCGGCGAACTGGATATCACGCTCTATCGCGACGATCTCGGCCTGAGGAAAAACCAACCCATTCTGCGCAAAACCTCGGTCCCATTTCACATCTCCGACCTGAAGATCGTCCTGATCGATGATGTGTTATTCACCGGCCGCACGATCCGGGCGGCGATGGACGGCCTGATCGATTTGGGACGGCCGGCGGAAATCCAACTGGCCGTGCTGGTCGATCGGGGACACCGCCAGCTTCCGATCAAGGCCACCTATATCGGAAAGAATATTCCGACATCGCGCGACGAGAACATCCATGTATATCTGGAAGAAGAGGGAGAGGAAGATCGCGTGACGATCACCAAGGGGAGCTGAAGGAGGACGACGTGGGCCTCAAACGAAAAGATTTGCTCAGCCTCGCCTCGCTCTCGGTGGACGAGATTAAGCTGATCTTGGAAACGGCGGATTCCTTCAAGGAAGTGTCCGGCCGCGAGATCAAAAAGGTGCCGGCGCTCCGGGGCAAAACGGTGGTCAATCTGTTCTTTGAGCCCAGCACCAGGACCCGCACGTCATTCGAGTTGGCGGCCAAGCGGCTCAGCGCCGATGTGATCAATTTCTCGCCCTCGTCGAGCAGCGTCGTGAAGGGCGAAACGTTGCTCGATACGGCGCGGAACATCGAAGCCATGCAGGCCGACCTGATCGTGCTCCGTCATCCGTCGGCCGGCGCGGCCGAGACCCTGGCCCGCGGCGTGAAGTCCTCGGTCATCAATGCCGGCGACGGGTGGCATGAGCATCCCACCCAGGCGCTGCTGGATCTTTATACCATCCGGGGACGGGGCATGGATTTTCAAGGGCTGCGTGTCGCCATCGTCGGAGACGTGGCCCACAGCCGTGTCGCGCGATCGAATATCTACGCGCTGACCAAACTAGGGGCGGAGGTGCGGATAGTCGGGCCGCCCACCATGATTCCATCCCATGTCGAGCGCTTGGGCCTGTCGGTCTTTTACAGTTTGGACGAAGCGCTACGGGACGCGCAGGTCATCATGATGCTGCGCCTGCAGCTCGAACGACAGGGAAGGGCCCTCTTTCCAACGATCCGAGAGTATGCGCGGTTGTACGGGCTGACCGCCGAGCGTGTGAAGTTGGCGCAGCCGGGAGCCATTGTCATGCACCCAGGACCGATCAATCGTGGGGTGGAGATCGCGCCCGAAGTCGCCGACAGCCTGTCGTCTGTGATTTTGGATCAGGTGGCCAACGGCGTGGCGGTTCGGATGGGCATTCTCTATCTGATGTCGGGGGCGGGGGGATAAGGAAATGAGAAATGATGAATGAGGAATGAGGAATTGTGCATGAGGAATTGGGAATGAGGTACGGACAACGGGTATGGTTTGTGAGTGTGGTCGCCGTGGCGCTTCTGGTCTCCGGCTGCGCGGGTCATCTGGACCTCCAGCAATTGGCGAAGACTCCAGACGAGCTTTAGGCCTTGCACCAATTCAAAGCGGAGCATCCGGAGGCGAACGAAGAGGATTTCACCATGGCCCTGGAGATGTATCGCGCGGCCAGGTTGCGCAGGCAGGCGCTGGCCATTCAATTCAGCCATCAGTTTCCCAATGCGACCGCCGGGGAGGTCAATATTCTCGTCGACGATCAGATGGCGCGGGAAGGGCCGTATCCCGGCGCGACGCCTCCCACCCGCTGTCCCGGTACATTTGCCGGCCACAGCACCAATATGAGTTGCAATTGACATGAACAGAGCCGAATTGCGGGACAGGACGATTCTGATCAAGGGGGGACGCGTGATCGATCCCGGTCGGTGGAATGGGCCGGCCGATGTGTTGATC
>DASPGL010000171.1:0-12089 GCA_035620635.1 Nitrospira sp.
CGCGAACGCGTGGAAGTTCGTTGGGCTCCTTGGCCGTCACGATAAGGGCGGGTACTCCCGAGACCCCTTTCATCATGGACAGGGTTTCGATGGCGTTATAGCGGATCCGCACGCTCGGCATAGAAAGCGCTTTCACCAACACGGGAACAGACGGTTCGCCCAAATGCACAAACTCGCCCATCGCCCAGAATTCCTGCCTGCCCTCCAGCAACGGCAACAACGCCTCGGCGCGTTTGAGTTCTTCTGGAGTCAAGGGACTCGTATTGGGAGGGACGGCCACATCGGGAAAATCCTGGCTTTTCGGCGGGGCCTCGTACGGCATCTGCACCGACCACACCTGCCCCGCCCAACCAGACCATCCGTGAAGCGAGTCAGCTCCTCCCATCAGACACAGGTAGACCACCGCTCCGATCGCCCCAATGTGAAATTCCTTCACCTTCACGACACTCCTTCTTGCGCTTCAGACTGGGTAATGCACCTTGAACACTGAATCAGTAACCGGTCATATGGGCGTGAATATCGGTGGCACAGATCGGTGTACCGAGGGGGCAGGATATTGAGATGGCGATCAGCGATCCAGTCCGTTCTTGGAGTCAGCTTCGCGCAAATGCTTCCTGACCCGTACCTTCTCGTGGTGTTTGCGCAGCAGCTGGCGTCGAATGACCTCCCGATCCTCCCCGACGATTCGGACCAGTCGATCAACATCTTCGGCATGCTCACGCACCAGCTCGGACAGTTTCTGCAACTGCCCCTCGAGCCGCTCCAGGCGCCAGGCCATATCGTTCAGAGACTCCGTAGAGTTCGCGCGGGTCTTGGTCACAGGTCTGCTATTTGTCCGAGGCAGGGCGGCCACCACGACATCTCGCTTCATACGTACTCCCTTTCTTCCCTGTCTCACCGGATTACGATCGGTCATACGGCGTTCTGGGGGCTAGTATTATCCGCAGGGAAATGGAAGTCAATGATTCTGCTTCCTTTTCAATTGCACTCGGTCCTGTTACAATCCCACCGTCATGAGTCTCGGTCAGCATATTTTCACGATGGTCCTTGCCGGCGGCAAAGGCGAACGCCTCTTTCCGCTGACGGACCAGCGCGCGAAGCCAGCCGTCCCGTTCGGAGGCAAGTACCGCATCATCGATTTCACCCTGAGTAATTGCTTGAATTCCGGCCTTCGTAAAGTGGCCGTCATGATCCAGTACAAGTCCCACTCGCTGGACCGGCACATCCGCGTCGGCTGGAACATCCTGAATGCCGAACTCGGAGAATACATCGCCTCCGTCCCCCCCCAGCAACGAATCAGCGAAGACTGGTACAAGGGCACCGCCGATGCCGTCTATCAGAATATGTTCCTCTTGGACAGCGAACAACCGGAGCTGCTGCTGGTGCTGGCCGGTGATCATATCTACAAAATGAATTACATGGAGATGTTCCATTGGCTCATCGCCAAGGGGGCAGACGCCGTCGTGGGTGCCATCGATATTCCCATCCAGGATGCGTCTCGGTTCGGTGTCATTTCGGTCGATGACGACTACCGCATCACCCGCTTCGATGAGAAGCCGGCCCATCCGACGCCCCTGCCGAACGACCCGACCCATGTCTTTGCCTCGATGGGCATTTATCTGTTCCGTACGAAGGCCATTCGCGAGCACCTGATCGCCGACGCCCAGGAAGGGGGTGCGCACGATTTTGGCAAGAACATTCTTCCGCGCATGATCGAGCAACGCCGCGTGTACGCCTTCAAATTCCACGACGCGAACAAGAAGGCCGTCCAATACTGGCGGGACATCGGCACCCTCGATGCCTATTGGGAAGCCAACATGGACCTGGTCGCCGTCGATCCCCTGTTCAACCTCTACGATCCCAACTGGCCCATCCGGACCTATCAGGGACAGTTTCCCCCGGCCAAGTTCGTCTTCGCGCAGGACTATCAGGGAGGGCGCATGGGGGTGGCGCTCGACTCAATCGTCTGCGGCGGCTGTATCATCTCAGGCGGGCGAGTCCAGAACTCCGTTCTGTCCCCCAACGTGCGCATCCAGGATCATGCCGACGTCCGAGAATCCATTCTCATGGAAAATGTCGTTATCGGTGAACATAGCCGCGTCCGGAGGGCCATCATCGACAAGGATGTGACCATCCCTCCACACACGGAAATCGGGTACAACCGGGAGGCCGATGCCCAGCGGTTTACCCTCACGGAGTCCGGTCTCGTGGTGATCTCAAAGGGAATGAAATTGCATGCCGCCGTCGATTCATCCGGTTGATCTCATCGCTGCACTCCGCCAGAAGCACCTGACGCCCGCCATCGTCTTTCTCACGTCACGCCGCGCCTGCGATGAGGCCATGGAATCGTTCGACCATGCCGACATCGTCCTTCCTGCCGTGCGCCAGGACGCGATCGACGCGGCACTCGAGGGAGTGATCGCCCAATACCCCAGCATCGCCGAACATCCGCTCATTCCCACTGTCCGGCGGATCGGCGTCGCCGCTCATCATGCCGGGCATCTCCCCTCCTGGAAAATCGCCGTCGAAGAATTGATGCGGCAGGGCTGCCTCGACGCGGTCTTTGCGACAACCACGCTGGCAGCCGGCGTGGACTTTCCCGCCCGCACCGTCGTGATCACCCAATCCAGCATCCGAAAGTCTCGGGACTTCACCGATCTCACGATCGGGGAAGTGCAACAGATCGCAGGGCGGGCCGGCCGTCGTGGCAAGGATCAGGTGGGCTTTGCGGTGATCACCCCCTCGCCTTATATCGACCTCAACGTCCTCTGCAAAGGCTTTACCGGACACCCGGAAGCCATCGACAGCCAGTTCACGATCAGCTATCCGATGGTGCTCAATCTGTTGAAGGCCCACGTCCACGAACAAATTCAAGGGATCCTTGCCAAGAGTTTTGCCCAGTTCCAGCTCAACCAGCGGGCCGAGCTGCTCGAGCGGAAGCTGGACGCCCTCCACAGCCAGATGGAACCGTTCGGGCCTCGCGTCTGCACGGATTGGATCACGCAATGGCAGATTTTCGATCATGCCCGCAGGCAACGCCCCGCACGCCATCAGGTTCGCCGCCAGGAGTCGCCTGAGCTGTCCGCCCGTTTTCATTTCCTGACGCCGGGGCGGGTTGTGGGACTGACGCGGGGCCGTGGCATCGTCCTGCGCCCGTACCGCAGCAAGGGACAAAAGAACCCGATGATTACAGTCCTGCGTCAGGACGGGGCCGTAACCGAATGCCCCGCCTCTACCGTCAGTGACGTGTATGATCGCGTGTTTGACTGTGAAGAAACGGCTGCGTATCCCTGGTGCACGGCCGACAGCTTTGAAGAACTCAGCTACCAGCTGGCAGAACTGCCCACGCGGCTGCCGGTGCTTCCGATTCTCGTCTCCGCCGACGCCGAACCGCTCCCCGACACGATCGTCCAATCGCTGGGTGATTTTCCCTGTCCGACCTGTCCCTCACGCCCGGCCTGCCAGAAAGACTTCGCCACGGCGTCACGGCTCCGGCAGGAACAACAGCGCCATGCCAAGTCCATTCAGGCATTGCGGACCAGTCTGTGGCATCGGTTCCAGGAGCGTATCGAAGTATTGCAGAAATTCGGGTACCTGTCGGCATCGGCACAACTGACCGCAGACGGAGAATGGGCCCGGCTCATTCGCATCGATCATTCACTGTTGATCACCGAACTGATCCGTGCGGATGCCTTCGGCGGCGCCGATCCGTCCCTCCTCACAGGCGTCATGGCCAGCATCGCCCATGACGACGACCGCCCCGGCGCCTTTCCACGGATTAGCGCCGGGCTGAGTTCGCTTCTGGGCCAGGTGAGGAAACTGGCAGAAAGCCTCTCTCCCTACGAAGAGCCTCCCCTCTTGCGGGCCGATGTGGCGGCCTTGGCTGAACGCTGGATTGCCGAACCGACCCTGACATGGATCGGTCTTTGCCGTCTGACCACCATGGCCGAAGGCGACATCTATCGCCTGCTGGCCAGAACACTGGAATTTCTCACGCAGATCCATACGCTGAAAGCTACCCATCCGGGCCTCGCCGGCTCGGCTGCACAGGCCATTGCCCTGATCCGCCGCGGTGTCCTGGAGGAATTGCCATGAGGGCCAAGCTGACAGGTGTTCAAGCGAGAAGGCTGACAAGACGATCGTTTGGCAGTCGTGTCAGCCTGTCAGCCTGCCCTCTTGTCAGCTTGCTATCCGTAGCGATATGACCACCGACGAACTCGAACGACTGCTTGCCCAACAGCCAGTTGCGCTCCTTCATCGCCTGGCGCGCGGGCGGGTGCACCGGCACTTCCGCACCGGAAAACGCCGCCTCATCGAGCTGATCCTCCAACATTCAAGTCAGAACCCTGCAGGTCTCGAATCCGACCTTCAGGCATTGATCGGAGAACATCGTTCACGAACGCAACTTTCTCCTGCCTTAGCCCAGGCACGGAACACCGGCCGTACTCCGGTTGTGCGTCAGAAAAAGATCCCGGCGCAAGTCAGCGAACCGGAGCACGCGGAACCGGCTGTGTCATTGACGGCCTGGCTGGAAGGACTTGGCGTCCCTCCCCCCCAACCATTTGTGCCGGATCCCTGGCAGGTCGAAGCGTTGGCCGCGCTGGACGAGACTGACGTGGTGGTGAGCGTTCCGACCGGGAGCGGGAAAACCTACGTGGGGGTGGAAGCAGCCAAGCGTGCGATGGAAGACAACCGTACCGTCATCTATACCTCGCCGCTGAAAGCCCTGTCCAACACCAAATTTACAGAATTCTCCCGCATCTTCGGGGCGGACCGGGTGGGCATCCTCACCGGGGATCGCCAGGAGAACGGTCAGGCTCCCCTGCTGATCATGACGACAGAGATCCTGCGCAATTTGCTCTACGATGCGGCGAGCGGCGAAATCGATGTCCGTCTGGACACCCTGGGGCTCGTCATTCTGGACGAATCCCAATACCTGGCGGACCCGGAGCGCGGGGTTGTGTGGGAGGAAACGATCATCTTCTGTCCGTCGCAGGCTAGGCTACTCCTGCTATCAGCTTCGATCGGTAACCCGCAGGACATTGCCGACTGGCTGACGTCGATCAGACCTACCGCCTGCCGGTTGGTCCGCCACAGCAAACGCACCGTGCCACTGCGTGCCGGATATCTTCATCCCAATGGAAAGTTGACTCCGCTGTTCAGGACAGCAGCCATCCCCTACGGTCATCCCACCCAGCTCCACCCCGAAGCCAGACGGCTCTTTTTCCAATATGAAGAAGAGACCCTGCCGTCCGGGCGGCCGAGACGGTAGCGCTCGACTGCTTCACGCAGATTAGAAGAAGGCCGTGAGTCCGACGGTTGCACCGTGTCGGATGGTTTGGAATTCCGTAAGCGGAGCTGTTTGAGAACCGCTTCCCACCGGATGAGTCTCCCACGTACCGGCATAGGTGCGGTTCCACCACACACGATACCCACCGGTCAGAGCCAAATGGCGTGTCACCATGAACTTGACTACGGGCTCGGCGCTTGCACTCACTCCGACTCCCCACATGGCAAAGCTCGGATCCTGCTGGAGGTCCGACCGCAGGTGATGCGTATCGGTGTTATACAGGACACTGACGGGGCTCACGGAGGCTCTTAGCCCGATGCTCAATCGCCCGGTCAGCCGGTAGTCCGTATCAATTCCAGCCTGAACCGGCGTGATCCAATGAGTGGTATTGGTGATGGCAAGCGCGGTGGACCCCTGGGGAACGCATGAAGTGACGTTCGAATCGCACACGAGCCGGTCAAAGCCTGTCGCTTCGTAGGTGGTTCTCCAATACCGAAACCCTCCGAACACGTTCAAGTAGCCCCGGCCGTTCGGAAACTCGACTGCGCGATAGCCGAGATTCCCATTCACATACCAGGTACCTGTCCCGGTGATGGCGCTGCTTGTCCTTGAAAACAGGTATTGTCCGGCCAAGAAGTCGTCATCGATCAAGGTGCCTCGATCAAAATCGACGGAGACGCCGCCATCGCCCTGCAGGTACCAGCGGCGACCGAAATGGACCTTTGCCCCAAATTCGATGATATGCGTATCGTTGTCTTTGTATGTCAATTTCGAAGTAGGGTTACCGAGCGTGGGATCGAGCCCGGACGCATTGTGGCTCCACGTCGTTTCTCCGCTGGTAAACAGCCACGACCGCAGCGAGAGCTCGACGCGCGACCTCGGTTCTGTCGCTCCCTCGTTGGCCTGAGCCGACAAACACGGCGCCGCAACCAAGATGCCGAGCATCGCCATGCCGTATCGCGACCACCCGCTCACCGTCGCACGCCTCCACGCTGGATCACGACGGTATCGAAGCATCGCTCAGCCTGATCAGGCATCACCCGCTGGCAGGCGGCTCTGATATCATCTTCTTGAAGCTTCCGCTGAAAAGATGCTGAGAACCAGACCAGCCAGGTACCGATGATGGCAAGGAGCAGCGCTCCCGCTGCCAGATAGCTCCAGGCCCGCCACGAAGCTGCTTCGTTCCTGACCGGCGCAGACGTCGCTTCTTCATCAGAGACGAGATGAACCGAAGGCATGACCGGATCGCTCCTCTTCAGCAGCAGGACTTCCGCCGCACAAGCAATGAACACCCGCACAAATCATACCTGAGACCGTCATGCTTGAATAGAATTTTCGCTCTGCCCCACCACCTATTCCTCCGGGAACGGCCATGGAGAATGTACCCTGCCAAAAGGCCGAACTCATCGAGGACTTTTCATGGCCCGACGACCAGGCACTGTGCAAAAGATGTGGAACTCAGCCCGCCCAACTTGGTAATATGCGTCGGGCGATCCAGCCGTTCCCGGATGTTGCGCCGGTTCATCGCCGCGAGTCCCGCCTCATCGACGTGCCGAGGTAGCTCAGTTGGCAGAGCACAGCCCTGAAAAGGCTGGTGTCGACAGTTCGATTCTGTCCCTCGGCACCACATCCACGGACTTAGCGATTGTCCTATACGCAAGCTGGCACCCGAGTGGCACCAATGTGCACTTGGGCGTCATTTGCATCGAACTGGGTGGCGCTCAGGCTAAACTGTCCGCTACTACTCGCCCTGCATTCGCGGGTGGGGCATGGTGTGCCTGACTTGCATTCACATTCGTATAACTACAGGGAGGGCGCTCCGAGGGCTGCTTGACACTTTCCTTTGCTAGTGGTAATGGATGGCCACCTGTCATCTCCAACATCACAAGGAGGTTTATCATGGACCATATTAAAATCATGATCTTCGGTTTTATCGGAATCGCCGTCGTGGTCATCGTCGTGGCTCTCCTGACCAATATGCTTGGTATCGCAAGGGGATAATCCCGCTCAAATCGGGTTTAGTTGCAGCGGTAAATTTCACACGCAGGAGCCGGCGCTCAGCGCATCGCGGAGCTTCGCGGTGGCGAGTGTTTATCATGTTCACACGTGTCCACCTATGTGTCATCCCTACACATTTTGAGCGCGTGGTGGCACATGTTTCTCCGCTTGATTAGAACCGCCAGAAGTTGCGCGGGTAGGCTCTATCCAGCGTGCCGCCTGTCCTTCGGTGCTCCATGCGAAGACTGAGCGGTCGTGCGGGAACCTCTTCCTCGTCAGTCGTCCGCCAACTTCTTTAAGCGCCGATCAAGGGAGAAGCGGGTAAGGCCAAGCTGTTTTGCTGCGAGGCTCTTGTTATACTGCGCCAACCGCAATGTCTCCTCGAGGATGGATTCTTCGACCTCCGCAAGCGTGTGCTTGCCGACCTCCATTTCGATACGGATGACCTGTTCGATCCCCTGCGAGACCGAGGTCGTCATCTGCTTGACCTGATCGTGCAATTCTCGTGGCAGAAAGTTGGCGGTCAGCGTTTGTCCTGAGCAAAAGATCATCGCCCGCTCGAGGATATTCTCAAGTTCACGAATGTTCCCAGGGTAGTGGTATCGCTCCAGCATCGCACGGGCTTCTGGATCCAACTGGGGGACCGGTTTCCCGAACTCCTGTGCAAACCGCACGATGGTACGCTGGCAGAGCGGAAGGATATCTTCGACCCGCTTCCGGAGCGGAGGAATCTCAAATGCTACGACGTTGAGGCGAAAATACAGGTCCTCCCGAAAGGCTCCACGTTCCACGTCTTTCTTGATCTCCCGGTTCGTCGCCGTAATGAGACGAAAATCCACGCCCAGGTCATTGGTACCCCCAAGGCGTCGGAACGAACGCTCCTGAATCACCCGCAGCAATTTGGCCTGCATCGACAGATCCAGATCGCCGATCTCGTCAAGAAACAGCGTCCCGCCTTCCGCCTTTTCAAGCAGGCCTAGCTTTCGCTGATTGGCGCCGGTAAAGGCACCGCGTTCATACCCGAACAACTCGCTTTCGAAGAGATCCTTCGGAATGGCGGTACAGTTCACCCCGACAAACGGCCCTAGTGCCCGCGGGCCATTGTGATGGATCACACGCGCCAGAAACTCTTTCCCTGTTCCGGTTTCTCCGAGCAGCATCACCGATGACTTGGGTTTCTCGGCTACCTCACGAACCTGCTCGAGCAAATGCTTCATCGCATGGCTGTGAGCGTCCAGATTGTTCAAATGATATTGGGTTTCCTTGGCTCCCAGTTCCGATTCCAGCTGTCGACGAAGCCTCAACACTTCAAGCGCGCGAGCGACCACGACATCGACCCCTTCAAGATCCACGGTTTTGATCAAAAAGTCGTACGCCCCCAATTTCATCGCCTCCACCGCATCCTGCACCGTTCCGTAGGCAGTCAACATGATGACGGTGGCGGCTGGAGCCAGTTGGCGCACGTGTTTTAGGGCATCAAGGCCGCTGAGCCCCGGCATCTTCAAATCAAGCAGGACCAGATCCGGAAGGTTGTGCTGAAGCGCCTCCAGTAACGCCTCGCCGGATTCATATCCAGTGGCGTGATGCCCCTGGCGGATCAACCGCTTGACGATGGCAGTACGGATGGCCTGCTCATCGTCGGTAACGAAGATAGCAGCACGCATCGCCTACCCTTTGACCAGCGCGAGTTCTTGATCCAGCGGAAGCCAAATTCCCACGATGGTCCCTTTCTTGTGTTCACTCGACACATAAATATCCCCGTCATGACTCTCGATGATGTTCTTGCAAATCGCGAGCCCTAGCCCTGTTCCATTTCGTTTTCCCGAGGTGAAAAACGGCTGGAAGACATGTGGCAGCATCGCTGATGGGATCCCGACACCGGCGTCCTTGACCTGAATCACCGTGCCGGGCCGTTCGTCGCGGAACAATTCATGCGAGGTGATCACGATCGCCTGACCGCCCACAGAGGTGGCATCAATGGCATTCTGCACGACGTTCAAGAGGACTTGCTTGAGTTGATCCCGATCGGCATGCAGCTCGCTGGCCATCGATGAAAGGGATGTCGCGATGTCGAGATGTCTTTCCTCCAATCTCGGCTTCAGCAGTTTGACAACCTCCTCGACGAGGAGAGAAAGATCGAATCTTGTCGGCGCAAGCTGACGAGGCCGTGCATAGTCCACGATCTGGTTCACGATCCGATCCAATCGTCTGGTCTCCGTCAAGATCACGTCGATCTCCCCGCGCTTTGGATCGGAAGTCTCGAATTCGTCCAATAAGACCTTGGCGGTCGAACCAATCCCGACTAATGGATTCCTGAGTTCGTGGGCGATACCAGCCGCCACCTGTCCCAACGTCGCCAACTTTTCAGCCCGCCTCAAACGCGATTGCAAATTATCCAGAGTGGTAATATCGATATTAAACCCTACATAGACGACATCAGAACTATCAAGATTCATGATAGGCACACGACGACTTAAGATGGTCCGTATGCTGCCGTCATTATGAAGAAATCGAAAGATCATTTCGCACGGTCGCCCATCGGCAACGGCCTGTGAAAAGGTTGTCAGGACACGCTCGCGATCTTCTGGATGGATTCGTTGGCGGAACGTATCGGGGTCGACCTCTTCATCGGGATCAAGTCCCGCCAGCATCTGGTTGTATCGATTGCTGAACGTCACCGGCATCCCCTTCGTCATAAAAATGCCGAACGGAGCATGATCCACCAGCCCTCGGTACTTGGCTTCGGAGGCGGACAAGTGTGCATTGAGTTTCCTGAGCGCTGCCTCTGATTGTCTCAGATCATCGAGATGCTCTCGAATCTGCAAGCTCATTTGTTGCATGACCCTGGTGAGATCTCCGATTTCATCCTTGCGTACCAGCACAGGGATGACAGGAACAAGCTCTCCGGAGGTTGTTCCAACGACCTTCGCCAGGTTGACGAGAGGAACTGCGATCGAATGCGCGATGAGAAACAGTGCGCACACGATCAGGCCTAAGGTGATAAGCCCGCCGGTCAGTATGACGACACGAGCCGATGTTCGATCATGCCTCAACCGCGTCAACTCCTGCTGCGTGATCCGTCTTTCATTTTGCTCAAACTGCACCATCCATTTCCTGATTTCGGTGATCAGCTTTCTTCCACTCCCTTCTTTAATATACTGGATTGCCTCTGCCTTTCGGCCGGCCTTAATTTCCTGAACGAGTCCTTCCTTCTCAGCCAGAAATTGAATCACTGCTGCCTGTATGTCATTGAACGACGGTCGTTGATCTTCCGGGAGCTTGTCGCGCAGGTCTCTTCCGATTTCGAGAATGTCTTTCCGTGCCTCTTCATACGGGTCCAGATCACGGTCGTCTTCGGAAATCACATAACCCCGAAAGCCTGTCTGCAGATCGACTACCAGTCGCATGTATTGCGCGGCCGCATTTTGGAGAAGATACAGATCGTTCAGACGATCTTCATCCTGCGCGAACGTTCGCACGTTGCTATAGGTCATCAGCGCGAACAAAATCAGCGACACGAGGGGGATCGTCGAGATGAGGAGTAACTTGTACTGGATTGGAATATCGTTGAATAGGCGGGTGAGATGTGCCTGCATGGGCCCTCCGTTGGCTTTTAATGCTAGGACCCCGGTTGGAATATTGTCAAATTCCGATCGCTGCTCCCGTTTCATGTCCGCGATCCTCTGGCCGGAGAATTGAGAAAGGCAAGACACCACCGGTTAATGAGCACCAGGCAGGTCGCCGGGAGTCAACATTTTCCCGCTGCACAACATGATTGCCCGTTCAATGATGTTTTGTAGTTCGCGGACATTGCCAGGGAAAGGATACTTCTCCAGTACAGCGATGGCCTTGGGATCAAGGTCCGTCACTTCTTTTCCGAGTTCCGCGCCGGACTTCACGATGAAGCGCTTCGCCAGCGGCACAATGTCCTCCATACGGTTTCTCAGCGGCGGCACGGAAAGCTGGACGACGTTGAGGCGAAAGAACAGATCCTCTCGGAAACGCCCTGCCGACACTTCTTCTTTGAGATCCCGATACGAAGAGGCCATCACGCGATAGTCACCGATGATGTCTTCCATCCCACCAAGACGACGGAACGACCGATCCTGCACGACCCCCAGCACCTTCCCTTGCATCGTCATGTCGAGATCGCCGATTTCGTCCAGGAACAGCGTGCCGGTTTCCACTTGATCGAGGAGACCGAGTTTCCGTCGCTCCGCGCCCGCAAACGCTCCGCGTTCATACCCGAACAGATCGCGCTCGAACCGCTGCGGCGAGATTGTCGTGCAATTGATCTTCACAAACGGACCCTTCGCACGCGCACTATTATAGTGAATCACTCTCGCCAGAAATTCCTTCCCCGTCCCAGTTTCTCCCGCCAGGAGAACTGGTGCCTTCGGATTCTGCGCCACATCTCGCACCTGCGCGAGGAGGCCCTTCATCGCCGAACTGCTTGCGACCAGATTGGCAAGTCCGTAGTGCTCGCCATCGCTCTCGGCAGCGTATGCGACGCGACGCCGCAACAGGATATACTCGAGCGCCCTGGTCACAACTGGCTCAAGACTGTCGAGATCGACGGTCTTGATGAGGAAATCGAATGCTCCCAACTTCATGGCCTCAACCGCATCTTCAACGGTTCCATAGGCAGTCAACATGATCACCACTGCATCCCGCGCTTTCGTGCGGAGCGCCTTCAGAACCTCGATGCCAGACATCCCCGGCATCTTGAGATCCAGGAGAATGAGATCTGGCGCATCTTCTTCGACCGCAGCAAGCACCTCATCGCCCGATTGGAATGCTC
>DASPGL010000172.1:0-13259 GCA_035620635.1 Nitrospira sp.
CGCTCGATTGAATATCCTCGGCATGCTCGCTCGGCACATAGGAGGCAGGAAGAACCGGTGTAGTACGACTCGACCCGGCCGGTTGTGCCGGGACAAGATACAGGGCGTCAGCTACCAGCGCATTGACGGTATGCGCGATCAGAAATGCCCCTGCGATGAGGCAGACCAGCAGGCCAATCCGCCTGAGCTGCTGATGGGGAAGCTGTTGCAAGGGATCGTCGCTCCTACTTTTGTAAGGCTCGGTTTGTATACTCTACGCCTTTGCCTTCCCTCGCCGCAACGAGGTGCGAACACGATGTTACGAAAGCCCAGCTAGCCTTATGGCGGCTAAGGGTGAGATGGAGCGGGAGCCATAACGTCTTCGTTCATCACCTCAGCCTCTCCTCCTGTGTACTAAACTGAACTGGACATATCCGCTGATTGGCCCGAGGTAATGCTGATCTAGCCTGACTCGTTGACCAGCAGCGGTCACGTCTCATGAACAAACATCGTAAGCAAATGAAACCATTGAAGTATTTTTGTAGTTGTGTTCCGCCTTGGTTAGGGGAAGGTGCGTAGGGCTCAAGGCATAATTTCTGCTTCATTGGTTCACTCCGGTGCTGCTTCTCCCAGGAACGACAGGCGCATCATGTCGGAACCTTTCAGCGAGTCCCTACAGTCCACGGTCAGCCCGGCAGAGCGCTATGAACGGGGGCTGGTCTTGAAGAATGCCGGTCTGTACAAGTCCGCCATCGATCAATTCGAATTAGCCAAGGTTGATCCGGCGCTCACGCTGAAGTCGTATGCTCAGATTGGGCTGTGCTATAAAATTGCCGGCCGCTATGAGGATGCCGTGGCAGCCTTCCAGAAGGCGCTCTCAGCTTCGTCCGGATCGTCGAAAGAAACCGTGCAGATCCTCTACGTGTTGGGCCGGACCCTGGAGGCCTTAGGAAGGGTCGAAGACACGCTGGAATGTTACCGTTGGATCAGGCGGGAAGATCCGGGCTATCGGGACGTCGCTGGTCGTATTGAGCGATTGAGCTCTCGGCGGCCTGACTCGGCCGGCGCGAAGAGCCGCACCGAAGAGTCAACCTGGACCGGTAGCGTCCTCAAATCCTGGCAAGGCCTTCTCGGCGCACCCAAGTAACGTCTCCCTGGCTCCCGTCCTTCCCTCCGGCCCTCAGCAAGAACCCGTCCCGTGCAGTCGCGTGTCAACTGGCCGCTCATGCCCGAAGGGATGCATCTGGCTTGCCGGACTCCGGCTGCCCTGTGATAGGCTAGGGCCCTCACGTAGAGAAGGTGTGCCTGTGGAGTGTCTGCTGATTCGCCATGGCATCGCTGTGGAGCCGGAGGACTGGGAAGGATCGGAAGAGAATCGTCCTCTGACCGAGAAAGGGAAGAAACGGGTCCGTCAGGCCGCCGCAGGGTTGGTTGCCCTGGGGTGCAAGCCGACCCATCTTCTCAGCAGTCCGTTTGTCCGAGCCTATGACACAGCGCGGCTGCTGCGCACCGCCGTGTGCCCGACGCTCAAGGTTGACACGCGCGAGGAACTGGCTGTCGGTTCCACGCCCGACAGGATTGTCGCGCTGCTCCGCTCCCTTCCGGTGGAATCACTGGTGCTATGTGTGGGCCACGAGCCGCTGCTCGGCGAAGTGGCCGGACTTCTTGTGTGCGGAAAATCCACTGCAGGCTTGTCCCTGAAGAAATCCGGGGGAGCGCTCATCCGCCTGCAGGGCGGTGTCATCCCCGGACAGGGATTGCTTCGTTGGTGGCTCCAACCAATGCAGTTGCGGGCCTTGGGAAAGAGCAAACTGACCGCGGCGGACACGGACGGAAACGGCTAGGCCGGTACGTGTTCTGCGCCTGTCATACGTTTGTGGCCCTGCAGGACAGGCAGGATGTGTCCTCTGAGTTCTTCCTGGATTTCCTCCGGAGATTTCCTGGCATCGACGACGTTGAAGCGGAACTCCTCCGCCATCTTGTCGAACTCTTCGATCAGGAGGGATTGATATTTCTTGAAACTGTCGTAGAGGTCAGTGCCCAACCGGAGATCCATACCCGATTCCCAGTAGTTCATGCCCATGGTTTCGATCACCCGTAGCGCGAGCGTTTCCACATCGATTCGCAGATAGCAGACCAGATCCGGAATCAAGGCGAATCCGAAGACGTCCCGAATCCACTTCCGGTCTCCGCTTCGTACGAAGTCCCGCGCGAATGCCGTATAGATATAGCGGTCGGCCAGCACGATAAACCCCGACCGGAGAGCGGGAATAATCTGATGCTCGAGACGGTCGGCAAAATCGGTGGCGTAGAGGAGGCTGAGCGACCACCGGTCGAGAATGTTGCCGGCTTTTGCCATCTCGATGGTTTTGGACATAAGGTTCGACCTCGTCCATCCGGTGGTGATGACACCGTACCCCTGGACTTCCAGCCATTCCTGCAGCATCTCGATGTGAGTCGACCGTCCGACTCCGTCCGTGCCCTCGACGGCAATGAGCTTCCCCTTCAGGTCACTCGGATTTAGGTACGTCAAACCGTCGCCAAAAAAGCGTCCGTCGGCCATAGGTTCCTCGTCTGGGTTTGTAGCCGCGGAGCGCCTCTTCCACAAGCGTCCGCATATGTTCCTGCTGTGTTTCGATGTCCTGGGTTGCGTCCATCGTCAACAGGCCGAACTCGTCCACAATCTTGTCGTATTCGGCCAGAATTCGTGACTGGAACAACCGGAAGCTTTCCGTCACGTCGGTGCTGAGGTTCATGTCCATGCCGGCCTCGTAATACTTGAACTGGCCGCGCGTGCCCCGCAACAACCGGGAGATGGCCACTTCGATGGGGACCCTGTAATAAAACGCCATGTCCGGCTTGATGGCAAAGTTATACAGCTTGCGTACCCAATCCGGCGACACCCCCCGTACCACGTCGCGCGCGAATGCCGTGTACATGTAGCGATCGGCCAGGACAAGCATGCCGGCCTTTAACGGGGGAAGAATCTGGTGATACAGCCGGCTGGCGAAATCCGTGGCATGGAGGAGACTGAATGTGGTGGGCGTGAGGCTCTTGGCCTTTTTGCCCCGCTTCGTGGTGGCTTTGACGAGATCAGAGGAGTTCCACTCCGTGAAAAACACTTTGTGGCCTTTGGACTCTAGCCACTTGTGCAAGAGTAGCAGCTGTGTACTCTTCCCTGAGCCGTCGATTCCTTCGACGATGATCAGCTTCCCTGGATAGGGGTGAGGCGCAACCTTGGTGCTCTCCTGCTCGCTCATGATGGCTCTGTTTCCTTTAGCACCTCGGAGAATTGCACGCGCCGACGGAAGACCTGTTCAAACAGGTCAGCCCGGTTTTTCGCCGCCCAGAGTTCCATTTCGGCATCACCGGCCACGGTGGCTTCGACGGTCATGGTCCTGCCGGCCTTCACATTCACGGTTTCCACGACCGAAAAGTGGGTGCGGTCGAGTCCGTCGGCGATCCGCAGCAGGGCGGACAGGATGCGCACGACCCGCTTCAAGCGGGGAGTCAGGCTTTCGAACCCCTGGTGTTTGAGTGCCGGAATGGCCCGGCGGTGGTACCGGGCGACGTTGGCCACCACGTCGATCTCGTCAGCGGTCAGCCCCCCGAGGTCGCTGTTCTTGATCAGGTAGTACGCGTGCTTGTGGTGTTGCCGAGGATTGATGAGGTAGCCGATGTCATGCAGGACGGCGGCGTATTCGAGCCAACTGCGTTCCTGCTGTCCCAGTCCATGGATCCGTTTGGTTTGATCAAAGAGGCGAAGCGCCAGGCCGGCCACATGCAGCGAATGGACTTCCGGGGCATGACAGCGCCGCGCCAACCCGATGACATTCCGCCGGCGGATATCGGGGATTTCATTTTCGGCTTTCAGCCCTTCGCGGTGTCGCACGATAAAGTCATAAATTGTTCCTTCGCGGATGGCCTTGTCGCACAGTGTCATCTCGTCGAGGCCCGAGAGTTCGAGGAGGCGCCGCAGCACCACCGTGGCGGGCAACAACGTATCCACACGCTTGGGGTCCAAGCCCGGAATCGCCAGGCGTGTCTTCACTGGCGATCGGGCCAGCTCCGCTTCCAACAGGCGGATGTCCTTCAGTCCGACTCTGGCCAGGTTGTGCTGCGGCAGCGGCCGTCCGGTCAGCTTCATGTGGATCACATCGGCCAGGTTCCCGGCCATGCCGGACGTGGCGACGAGCGAGACGAATTTCCTGGTCTTGAAGCCCTCGATCGCTGCCTTGAGCTGACCGGTCACGGCGTCTTCAAGTACGCGCATCATGGAAACCGCGGGCGGGGTTTTCGACAGATATTGATCGACCAGGCGGATTGCCCCGAGCTTCAGACTCTTGGCGTGGAGGATGCCGTCGCGGTTACCCACAATCAGTTCCACTGAGCCGCCGCCCACATCGACGACGAGCGTCGGTCCGTCCGTCAGGGCAATACTGTGCTTGACCCCGAGAAAAATCAGCCGGGCCTCCTCGATCCCGCTGATGACCCGTACGGTCAGTCCCGTCTGCTCCGCGACCAGGTTGACGAAATCTCCGCCGTTTTTGGCCTCCCGCACGGCGCTGGTCGCCACCGCCACGATACGATCGAATCCCTTGTTGCGGGCCAGCGTCACCAGTGTCTTGAGAATATCCAAGGCGCGGGCGATGGCCTGATCGGAGAGCCGTCTGGTGGCAAAAGCCCTGTCGCCCAGCCGCGTCATATCCTTGAAGCGGTCGAGAATCTTGTAGCTGGCATCAGGCAGGATCTCAGCCAGCACCATGTGAATGGAATTGGTCCCGATATCGATTACCGCAAGCTTAGCCACTGACGGTCACCCGGAAATGTGGAGCCACGCAAAGTTCCCGGACCTTAATGAACAGAGGGGGCCCTGTCAAGGATGGGAATGTTAAGTTTATGTTACAAGACGAGCAGGGACGGGGCTGTCCGTGCAAAAAGCCACGTAACTCGAGGACGGCCACTCCTTGACGACGAAGCGTACGTTCCGGTTCCGCTGCATGCACGCGCGGTTCCGTTCGAAGCAGAGGGGGAGGCCTTCCCGTAGCTCGTTGTCTTCACATCCATGGAGAGTCTCAGCTGCTGGAGATGGATTTTGACGTTCCTGGCACGCCGTTCGCCTGGCACCTGATTGTTGGCGGTTGTTCCGACGTCGTCGCCCAGGGCAGGACTTTTTCTCGTGGCGCTCTCGCCGAATGCCGAGGGGAAGAATCTCCTTGATCGCGGGGTCGCTGATCCGTTCTTCTTGACCCGTCCGGCCTCACGGTTCCTGCCCTCGAGTGGGTGGCGCAGCCCTGGGCCATCAGCCAGACCAGGGCGAGGGCTTCCACTTCCGTCACAGTCCGTCTTTGCGGCAGAGAGCCTCCCGAGTTCAACCGATGCATCTGTCTTACGCTTGCCCAAAGGCGACGGCTTTCATCTGCCCGTACAAGGACAGTGTTTCCTTGAGGGGTTCCCATCGGAGTACGCCCAAGGCGTCATCGACATAGTGTGGGGTGCGCATACCGTTCAGCACACAGGTCACTCCGGGTGTACTGGCGAGGATCCAGAGCGCTTTTCTCGAGAGCGACTCGGCGCGATGCGATGCCGGAAGGAGCGGATCGATGGCGGCCGACACCAGAGCGGTTCGCGCACGGCTCCGTTCCGTGGCTTCGTGCCGCAGGCCGCGCAGGAGGGTGAGCAGCTCGGGAACATATCGATCACGCCAGGCTTCCCACTGGTCGGACAGGGCCCCGGAAAGATACTGCGGAAGCGCCTGCAGGACCTGATTGACCAGGGGCGCGATATGGTGATGCTCAATTTGCTCCCAATGCTCCAGGCCCTGAATCTGATGGCGCATGCCCTCAAGTTCTCGTGCCCAGGCGAAGAACTCCGCTGGTGACAGCCCTTCTCCTGTATGTGGAATAGCGGGGGCCAGCGAGTCTCGATATTCCTTTTCGAGGTCCGCCACAACACCGAGTTGGCGGGGCACATCAATCGGGCCGTTTTCAAGCGGTGGTTCGGCCAGACGCCACATGCCGTTCCGTGAGGCCGGCATGGCGTTCAACGGGCGATTGACCAGCACTGCCAGACCTACCCGGCGGGCATACTCCAGAACGGTCTCACTCCCGGAGTCGCCCGTGTTGGTTGTGACCGCTGCTCCGGACTCGAAGAGGTTCATGGGGCATTGCACAACCCGGAAGTGGTGCTGTGGGCTCCCGATCGATTGCGCGGCGTTCTCCGCCGCCTCACACATGCGGGCGAGCGAAGTCGCCTCAGGATCGTCAGCCCGGGAGGTCACCGTATTGGAGGACACCCCGTAGCCCCGGAGCCGCCCGGCCGCGATTTGTGATTCGAAATAGGCAAAGGCCCGTTCGATCCGATGGTAAAAGTTTGTCCGGAGCGCGGGCAGATCGCCGGTGCCACGACGGGCCGCCTCCGAGAGATAATATTCCGGATTGTGCAGGAGGCAGATGTCCAGTGTGGAGAGGCCGAGGCGATCCAGGGACAACTCCAGTTGATCCGCCAGGAATTCCGGATGGATGCAATGCCAGATGTCGTCTCCGTACTTCACCATGTCGGGGTAGGGACGGCCGGATTTCTCTCGCGCTTCCACCAACTGGAGATTCTGGCCTTGCACATACCCGATTTTTGACACGACGATGATTTCTTCGCGCGCCAGCTCGCCCGAGGCGATGAGTTCCTTGAGCACGGCTCCGATCAACCGCTCGCTGTCACCGTCCATGTAGTTCGTCGAGGTGTCGATCACATTGCAGGATACCCGCAAGGCCCGTTTCAGGGCCTCTCGCTGGTCGGTATGCTGAGTGTCCACGCGATAAGTCCCGAAGCCCAGCCTCGTCGTCGTGAGGCCGGTGGTCCCGAGCGTCGTGAACCCGTGAGCAAGTGTCGCGTCGCCGGCCTGTCCGAGGATTCGCGACGCGTAGGCTGCCGTTCCTGAGGTAGTTGCATGGCCCGGAAGCCGGGTCCCCTGCAGCACCCTGGTGGCACCGCTGCGCCGATCGCCCGAGCTTGAGCGGTCGGACTCGAGTGCCCCCCGTACGGATTGAGGGTCTGTGACCGGTTGTCTGCAGGTGAAATTCCGGCAGACGTACAGGGCCGGCTGTCCACCGACGGTCTGCTTGCCCTGGAGCAATGGCAGGGAGGAGGTGGAAGCGGACGCGCCTGTGGCCATGATGCGGTTCGGGAGATAACACTCCGCGACGGCCTGGCGGAGGAGACGAAAGGTGTCCTGCGATTCATCACCGACAAATGCCAGTTCGACCGGTCCGTCCGTCAGAAAATCGACGACGGCCAAACTCTTGGCAAAGGCGCGCGGGTAGCGAGCGATCTGCCGTCCATAGGCGCGGACTGCACCGATCGCTGCGTCGCGCCAGTCCTTCCGGTCGAAATGATAGGATAGCCGGGCCAGTGCCGAGGCTGCGACTGCGTTTGCGCTGGGGGTTGCTCCGTCCTGGCCCTCGCGCCCCCTGAGAATGAGGGACTCATGCTGCCTAGCAGTGGTGAAGAAGCCGCCTTGCTCCTTGTCCAGGAACTCCTCCATGATCGAACCGGCCAGCCGAGCCGCCTCATGGAGGTAGGTTTCCCCGGCCCCGGCTTCGTACAGATCCAGAAGCCCTTCGGCCAGATAGGCATAGTCTTCGAGATAGGCGTCGAGGTGTGCGCGACCGGCCCGTGATGTACGCAACAGCCTGCCGTCCGGTCGGACATGTACCTGAAGCAGGAAATCAGCCGTCCGCTTGGCCGCATGCCGGTAACGGTCATCTCCGAAGACTCGCGCTGCCTCAGCCATGGCCGACAGCATCATGCCGTTCCACGCCGTGATCACCTTGTCATCCAGCGCTGGAGCGATACGCTCCCGGCGCACGCGATAGAGCACCGGTTTCACGCGGACGGCTGTGTCCAGCAGTTCATCAGTCGTCAGATCCAGCTGCGTCGCCACCTCGTCAATCGGACGCAGGCGATTCGGGATGTTCTTGTGCTCCCAGTTGCCCGACTCGGTGATATCGTACAGGGCGCAGAAGCGCCGGGCCTCCTCGTCGTTCTTCACCGCGGCACGCACTTCGTCGGGCGTCCAGACGAAAAACTTTCCTTCGACCCCTTCGGAGTCGGCATCCGTGGCCGAATAGAAACCTCCTTCGGGCCCCGTCATTTCCCTTAGCGTGTAATCGAGCACCTCGGTCACTACGTGCCGATACAGTGCCGACTTTGTAACCTGATAGGCTTCGACATAGACGCGAGCCAGCAGCGCGTTGTCATAGAGCATCTTTTCGAAATGAGGCACGAGCCATCGCGCGTCCGTCGAGTAACGGGCGAATCCTCCTCCGATATGGTCGTAGATGCCGCCGGCTGCCATCATATCAAGCGTCTTGGTGACCATTGTGAGCGTCTGCTGGTCAGCCGATCGCCGGTGACACCGCAGCAACAATGACAGGCCGGCGGCAGGGGGGAACTTCGGCGCTCCGCCGAACCCGCCGTGCACAGGGTCAAAATCGTCTTTGAACTGGCCGACCGTCTTCTCCAATGTCGATTCGCTGACCGAGACAGGCGAGGGGATACGGCCTGATTCTTTTAACCGTTCGGTCATGTCCTTGGCTTGCGTCTTGATGCCGGTCGCGTCCTTTTTCCAATAGTCGGCGATCTTCGTCAGCAGTGAACCGAATCCCGGCCGACCCCACCGGTCCTCGGGAGGGAAATAGGTGCCGGCGAAGAAGGGCTTCTGGTCCGGCGTCAGGAAGACGGTCATCGGCCAGCCTCCTTGGCCGTGATTCATGGCGACCGTCGCCTGCATGTAGATTTCATCCAGGTCCGGCCGCTCTTCCCGGTCGACTTTGATGCAGACAAAATCTCGGTTCATCAATGCCGCGATAGCCTCGTTCTCGAACGATTCCCGTTCCATCACGTGGCACCAGTGGCAGGAGGAGTAGCCGATCGAAAGGAGAATAGGGCGGTTCTGTTCTTTGGCCAGGTTCAAGGCCTCCGGTCCCCAGGGATGCCAGTCGACGGGGTTATAGGCATGTTGCAGGAGGTACGGACTCGTCTGGTGAATGAGACGGTTCGGCGGCCGGGTTTCTGATGGTGGAACCATATGATCACCCTAGCATCGTGGCGAGAACAGCGTCAACGGAAGCAGGAGGGTAATCAGCCGTGCTTCGTGATGATTTGTGATAGGCTGAGCCAGGGAGGTCAGGGAGGAGGCTGCACGATGACTGAGGTCGGTCCCTATTCCGAATATCGTCTGACCGTTCGCCTGGAACTCGCGAACAAACCCGGTATCTTCGCCCGCGTGGCGGCGCTGCTCGCCGAAGAGGGGGCCAATCTCGGCGCCGTCGACATCGTGTCGGCGACGAAGGCCCGCATGGTCCGCGACGTGACCTTTGACGTCCGGAACGAGGGGCACGGCGAGCGGGTCCTGGCCAGGCTGGCCTCGTTGCCCGATGTCACTATACTTTCAGCGTCGGATCGTATTTTCCTACTTCACCTGGGCGGCAAGATTCGGGTGGAGGGAAAGGTCTCGCTCAGTACCAGAAACGTGCTCTCCATGGTGTATACGCCGGGGGTTGGCCGTGTTTCCCAGGCCATCGCCAAGGACAAGTCGAAAGCCTATGCCCTCACGAGCAAGGGCAACAGCGTCGCGGTCGTCACAGACGGATCGGCGGTGTTGGGGTTGGGCAACCTCGGGCCGGAAGCAGCGCTTCCGGTGATGGAAGGCAAGGCGATGCTCTTCAAGGAACTGGCCGGGATCGATGCCTGGCCCCTCTGCCTGAACACGCAGGATTCGGACGAGATCGTCCGGATTATTCAGGGTATTGCTCCGGGCTTTGGCGCTATCAATTTGGAGGATATCAGTGCGCCTCGCTGCTTCGAGATCGAACGAAGATTAAAGCAGGGCCTGGATATTCCCGTCATGCATGATGATCAACACGGCACGGCGGTCGTTATTCTCGCCGCGCTCACAAATGCACTGAGGATGACCGGCAAGCAAATGGAGACCATCCACGTCGTCGTCAACGGTCTCGGCGCAGCGGGCACGGCCTGTTGCCGTATGTTGCTCGCGGCCGGGGTGTCGCATCTGCTCGGATGTGATAAGGAGGGCATCATCCTGTCAGGAGACGCCGAACAACTGCGTGCCTGCCGGACCGATCTTTCTGCGTGCCTTGCCCGCAACCGGTCGCAGGGTACTTTGCGCGAGGCCCTGCGCGGAGCGGATGTGTTTATCGGACTTTCGGTCGGGAATATCCTGTCGGCTGAGGATCTTGATGTCATGGCTCCGGACCGGATCGTGTTCGCTATGGCGAATCCTGACCCGGAAGTGCCGCCTGACCTCGCCGCGTCACACTGTCGGATCTTTGCGACCGGGCGTTCGGACTATCCTAACCAGATCAACAACGCCCTGGCATTCCCCGGCATCTTCCGTGGCGCGCTCGATGTGCAAGCCAGTGAAATCAATGAGGCCATGAAACTGGCTGCGGCCAACGCGATTGCGCACGTGATCCCCGAGCCTGCCTTGAGTGAGGACTACATCGTGCCAAGCCTGTTTGACAAGACGGTCGTTCCGCGAGTCGCCCGAGCCGTCGCGGCTGCCGCCCGAGAGACGGGGGTTGCGCGCAGGCGGGCCAGGGCCGATGAGCCTTCCTCGCCGGAGTAGCCGGTTCCTCCCTGTCGCGCCGCATCCGGCCGGAAAGTCCTGTCCCGGGAGCCCTTCTGGCGGGAAATCGCACTATGCTACAATGCTGCGTCCTGGGAGCGATCGATGCCCTTTTCAACCGGTAAGTACCTCAAGTTTCGCCAGGGCATGCAGAAGCGGATCAGTTCTTTGCGATCCAAGACAGAAGACAGCCTGGAAACCGCCGTCGATGTCATGATGGAAGAGCGGGTAGACGGGTTTTTCCGCGTGGAGCAGGGGCTCGAGGAGGTCATAAAATCGCTCATCGAGATCGAGGAGGAACTGGACACGGTTCGCGACCTGTCCGGTGCCATGCGGCTGGAATCCCGCCTGGAATTTGTTGAAGATCGTTGGGATGAGTTCGATAGCGAGATCCATGAACGGCCCAGGCGCCGGCGCAAGAAGATCAGCCTGGCTGACATGTTGAAAGCTGCCGGCGGGGGAGGGAATTCGCTTACCGACAACCCGAACGGTGTGAACAATGCGATGGATGCCTATGCCGTGATGGGGGTGGAGTTCGGTAGTTCCCTTGCCGACGTGACGGCGGCTTTTCGGATCAAGGCCAAGCAGCTCCATCCGGACGCCAACAACGGCGATCGCAGTTCTGAGCCGGAACTCAGGCGTATGCTTGAAGCCTATCAATACCTCAAAGAGTACCTGAGTCTGAGCAGTACCGAACCGATGCGGCCTCCAGATCGGCCTTATAGTCCGGCAGAATGATGCCCCTGTGACCCGACCCCTCCCCCTATCCCGCTACATTACGAATTCCACCGAGCTCGGTGAGCTCTGTGAACGTTTGAAGGATAGTCCGCGCCTGGCACTCGACACCGAGTTCGTGGGAGAGGACTCTTTTGTACCCAAGCTCGAACTCATCCAGGTCGCCACCGAAACGGTGGCCGCGGTGATCGATTTTCCCGCGGTCGCGGCGAGTGGCTCATTGGATGTGTTCTGGGAGATCGTCTGTAGCCAGGCTGTCCAAAAGGTGGTGCATGCGGGACGGCAGGACTTGGATCTATTTGCGGTCCATGCCGGGCAAATTCCCAAACCGTTTTTCGATACACAGATCGCCGCTGCGATGGTCGGATTCGGTCCTCAGGTCGCGTATGCCAATCTGGTCCAGCGGGTCCACGGCACGAAGCTGGACAAGGCGCATACCCTGGCCAATTGGAGCGCCCGACCGCTCTCTCAGGACCAGCTGGCGTACGCGATCGAGGATGTGACGTTTCTCCTCGGGATTCATGACCATCTCCATGACTGCCTCGTCAGGCGCGGGCGTCTGCATTGGGCGGACGAAGAATTCTCCCGCCTCCAAGACACCGTTGGCGAAACGCGGCGTGAGCCACAAGGGCGCTATCAGCGGATACGAGGCTGGAATACGCTCAAGCCGAGTGCGGCCGCCGTCCTTCGACAAGTGGTCGTCTGGCGTGAACAGGAGGCGCAGCGGCGAAATGTGCCTCGCGGTCGGGTGATGAGGGACGAGGTGCTGCTTCAATTGGCGCGTCATCCTCCGCGCCGGCTCCAAGAACTGCGGGCGGTCCGGGGTGTGCACGGATCCGAGGTCGATCGGAGTGGTGATGCGTTGCTGGCCGCCATTCACGAGGCTCTGGCGCTTCCCCCCTCGGCATGGCCGGACGTTCCTAGGGAGCGGAAACCTGAGCCGGAATCGGCCGGTCTCGTGGAGTTGCTTCAGGCGGTGACTAAGGCCCGTGCAACCGAGGAGGAGATCGCCCCAAGCTTACTGGCGACCACGGCAGATCTCCAGGCTCTGGTCGATGCGAAACCGGATCGAGCGGTCCTCGACCTGCCTCTCCTGAAAGGCTGGCGCCGGCTGCTGCTGGGAGACCTCCTGCTCGATGTGCTGGAAGGAAATGTGGCCGTGGCCATCGATCCCGCGTCCCGGACGATTACCCGGCTTCCTGTTGCAAGGTAGGGTCGGGTCTTTCACCAGGTCTTCCGGTCGTCTGTCCAAAACAGAACAGCTGACGTGGCCCTTGCTACAGGAGAAAGATTCCTGAGCGAGCTCTTCACGGGTGTGACTCCAACCCATTAACAGATAATGCCTTTTCACTCTTATTTTTAAGTATCACAAGGGGGCCTGGTACAGTTCTCGCTCTTTGCTCGAATAAGCTGAGATACAGCGGGGTGCCGGTACCGATGCCTCCTAGGGTGAAAACGTGTGTCAGTTTCCTGGTCCCGGGGGGCATGGTGTTTCTCGCCGCCCTCGGGTTCCTGCGTCCACAAGGTGTGCCGACATGGGTTCAGGGACCGGTCCGTGCCTTTCCGGTTATCGTGCTGGGATTCGGTTTCTTCTTCGGCTGGTACCTCTCGAGCAGCCGATTGATCCTCTCGCTGCTGGTCCTGGCCTTCGTTGACCGTGCGGTCGCCCTCTTCCCGCCAACCGATCCTGAACCGGAGTCCGCCAGTCAGGCCATGTTCGCGGCGACCACGCTGCTGCTGCCGCTCAATCTGCTCGCATTCTCGGTGATCAAGGAGCAGGCCATCTCAACCTGGCGAGGAATTTTGCGGCTGCCGCTGGTGTTGATCCAGCCGTTTCTGGTCCTCTGGGTATCGTTGCCTGAACAGAGTGGCCTTGCGCAGACATTGCAGCAGCCTCTGG
>DASPGL010000173.1:0-13293 GCA_035620635.1 Nitrospira sp.
CGGTGGAGCGCCGAACAGAAGTTGATCGTGCTGCAGGAGTGGCAGGCTGGAATCCCGCTCGAGGAGATCTGCCGGAAATACGCGATGAATCCGGCGCAGATGTACCGCTGGAAGCACAGCCTCGATCAGGGGCTGGAGCCAGTCCCCTGGGGCTGTTCGCCGTGACAGGACCCGCAGCCGTAAGAAGCTGGACCAGACATCGGCATGGCCGGAGCCAGTCCCTTTTACTTCACTGATTGTTTCGCCGATTTGCCTGCTTGCAGATACTTGTCGATGCCCGCGGCCATCTTGCGCCCTTCAGCGATGGCCCAGACGATGAGGGAGGCGCCGCGCTTGGTGTCGCCGCCGGCGAAGACGCCGGCGAGGCTGGTCATGAAGTTCTCGTCCACCGCCACGGCGCCGCGCTGGTCATACTTGACGCCAAGACCGTCGAGTAAACCGTTCCTGACCGGGCCGGTGAAGCCCATGGCGAGCAGCACGAGATCCGCGTCCATCTCGAACGCGGTATTCGGCACCGGTTCAAACTTTCCATTTTCAAACTTGACACGGTGCGCATGCAGCTTCGTCACATGTCCATTGTGGCCGGTGAACTTGGTGGTGGACATGCTCCACTGCCGGTCGCACCCTTCTTCATGGGCGTGCGACGTGCGGAGCTGCATGGGCCAGAGCGGCCAGGGGGTCGAATCGGCCCGCTGCGGCGGAGGTTCGGGCAGCAATTCAAACTGATGCGCTTCCACGCAGCCCTGACGGTGCGCGGTTCCAAGACAGTCAGACCCCGTATCACCCCCGCCGATGATGACCACCCGCTTGCCTTTCGCCGTAATCGGCTCGTCGGTGAGGGGGATCCCGGCCGTGCGCTTGTTCTGCTGCGTCAAATAGTCCATCGCGAGATGCACGCCTTTGAGTTCGCGACCGGGGACCGGCAATTCGCGCGCCTGTTCAGCACCGATCGTCAGACCCACCGCATCGAACTCCCGGCGGAGCTGTTCGCCGCTGATGTCCCTGCCGACGGCAACACCGGTCCTGAATTCCACCCCTTCGGCTTTCATCTGTTCCAATCGACGGTCGATCACCCATTTTTCCATTTTGAAATCGGGGATGCCGTAGCGCAGGAGGCCGCCGATCCGATCGGCCTTTTCGAACACCGTCACGCGATGCCCGGCACGAGCCAGCTGCTGCGCCGCCGCTAAACCGGCCGGCCCCGATCCGACAATCGCCACCGTCTTGCCGGTTTTCACCACCGGCAGGATCGGGATGACGAGCCCGTCGTTGAACCCACGATCGACGATATTCCATTCGATGATGCGAATGGAAACCGGCTCTTCGTTGATACCGAGCACGCAGGCGCCTTCACAGGGAGCGGGACAGAGCCGGCCGGTGAACTCGGGAAAGTTATTCGTCGCATGCAAGGCTTTCAGTGCGTCCTTCCAGCGACCGCGATACACGAGATCGTTCCACTCAGGGATGAGATTTACCACGGGGCAGCCGGTATTGCCCTGACAGAACGGCACGCCGCAATCCATGCAGCGCGCACCTTGCGCCTTGAGCTTGTCCTCGGAGATCGGCTCGTACATCTCCTTCCAATCGAGCAGGCGCAGCTCGACCGGTTTCCGTTTCGGGCCCTCGCGGGCGTATTTCATGAACCCCTTCGGATCACCCATCTTCTTCCCAACAATCCGTCAGTCGTCATTCGTTCTGTCGATTGACGCTTGACGTTTGATACGTTTCGCGCTTCCTAGTGGACGGCGCTCGCTTTGCGCTTCCGTTCTTCGAGGACCCGTTTGTAATCCACCGGCATCACTTTCACGAACTTGGGCAACGTCACATCAAAGGCGTCGAGCACCTGTTTCGCCTTGCGGCTGCCGGTATACATGAAGTGCTTCGTGATCAGATCATGGAGAAGCCGTTTGTCTTCCGGCACCGTCACCGGCTCCAATTCGACCATGCCGGTATTGCACCGGCCCTCGAATTTGCCGAGGTCGTCCAATACGAACGCCACGCCGCCAGACATGCCGGCCGCGAAGTTCCGGCCGGTCCGGCCGAGCACCACCACCACGCCTCCCGTCATGTACTCACAGCCGTGATCACCGGTGCCTTCGACGACGGCATGAGCACCGCTGTTCCGCACGGCAAAGCGCTCGCCCGCCCGCCCGTAAAAATAGGCTTCACCCTGCGTCGCACCGTAGAGCGAGGTGTTCCCGATGAGGATGGTCTCTTCCGGCTCGTACAGCGCACCTTTGGGCGGATACACGATGATCTTGCCGCCGGAGAGTCCTTTCCCGATGTAGTCGTTCGACTCGCCTTCGAGCGTCAGCGTCATACCTCTTGCCAGGAACGCGCCAAAGGATTGCCCGGCCGACCCGTGGAACGTAATCGAGATCGTATCTTCCGGCAGGCCCTCCAGCCCGTACTTTCTGGCGATCTTGCTGGACAGGACCGTACCGGTCGTCCGGTTCACGTTGCGGATCGGCAGTTCCAGCTTCACCTTTTCGCCCTTGTCGATCGCCTGCCGGCACCACTCCACAAGCTGGTTGTCCAGAATGTCGGCCAGGCCGTGATCCTGTTTCTGCACACAATAGCGCGCGATTTCCGGTCCGACGTCCGGCATCGCGAGCAAGGGGGTAAGATCCAGCCCCTTCGCCTTCCAGTGGTCGACCGCCATGGTGATCTTCAACTTGTCGACACGGCCGACCATCTCGTTGATCGTCCGGAACCCGAGGCGCGCCATCAACTGCCGCGCCTCTTCCGCGACGAAGAACAGGTAGTTGACGATGTGTTCGGGCTTGCCGTTGAACTTTTTGCGCAGTTCAGGATCCTGCGTGGCGATGCCGACCGGGCAGGTGTTCAGATGACACTTGCGCATCATGATGCAGCCTTCGACGATGAGCGGAGCCGTGGCAAATCCGTACTCTTCGGCGCCGAGCAGCGTGGCGATGACCACATCGCGCCCCGTTTTCATCTGCCCGTCCGTTTCGACACGGATGCGGCCGCGCAGATCGTTGAGCACCAGCGTCTGGTGAGTCTCCGCCAGCCCCAGTTCCCACGGAATGCCCGCGTACTTGATCGACGACAACGGTGAGGCACCGGTCCCGCCTGAATCACCGCTGATGAGCACCTTGTCCGCATGGGCCTTGGCCACACCGGCCGCGACGGTCCCGACCCCGACCTCGGCGACAAGTTTCACCGACACGCCGGCGTCCGGATTGGAATTCTTCAAGTCGAAGATGAGCTGCGCGAGGTCTTCGATCGAATAGATGTCATGGTGCGGCGGCGGCGAGATGAGCTGCACGCCCGGCGTGGCATAGCGGAACCGTGCGATGTTCTCGTCCACCTTATGCCCCGGCAACTGCCCGCCCTCGCCCGGCTTCGCACCCTGGGCCATCTTGATCTGCAATTCGCGCGCATTGACCAGGTAGTGCGCCGTGACCCCGAACCTGGCCGACGCCACCTGTTTGATGTAGCTGTTCTTGGAATCGCCGTTAGCCAGTGGTGTGAACCGCTCCGGATCTTCGCCGCCCTCGCCGGTGTTGCTCTTGCCGCCGAGCCGGTTCATCGCGATCGCCAGCGTTTCGTGCGCCTCTTTACTGATCGAGCCGAACGACATGGCACCGGTATTGAACCGCTTGACAATGTCTTTGGCCGGTTCGACCTCTTCGATCGGAATCGGCTGAGGCGCAAATTTGAAATCGAGCAGACCGCGCAGATTCGACCGCCGTTTGCTCTCATCGTTGATGAGTTGTGCAAACTCGGCATAGGTCTTCGCGTCGTTCGAGCGGCTCGCATGTTGCAGCTTGTAGATCGTCTCCGGATTCCAGTTGTGGTGCTCGCCCTGGATGCGGTAATGAATCTCCCCGCCGAAATCAAGCTGGCGGATCGCCGCCGGCTCATAGGCCGTGCGGTGCCTGCGAAGGGTTTCCTCCCCGATCTCCCGAATCCCCACGCCTTCGATGCGCGACGGCGTGCCGGTGAAATACCGCTCGATGATTTCGTGGTTCAACCCGATGGCCTCGAAAATCTGCGCCCCGCAGTAGGACTGCACGGTGGAGATACCCATCTTGGAGAAGATCTTGAGCAGGCCTTTGTTGATCGCCTTGATGAACTTGCCTTCCGCCGTCTGCGCGTCGAGTCCCTCCGGCAGGTAATTATCCCGCTCCATGTCCACCAGCGATTCGAAGACGAGATACGGGTTGATGGTGCCGGCGCCATAGCCGATCAAACAGGCGAACTGATGAACGTCGCGCGGCTCGCCGGTTTCAAGGATCAAGCCCACTTCGGTTCTGGTGCATTCCCTCACAAGATGATGGTGCACGGCTGAAATGCCAAGGAGGCTTGGAAACGGCGCCCAGGCCTCATCGACGCCACGATCGCTGAGGATCAGGAACTTGTAGCCGTCTTTGATCGCCTGCGACGCTTGTTTGCACAAATCGTCGACCGCCGCGCCGAGGCCGTCCGGTCCTTCAGCCACGCGGAACAACATCCGGAGCGTCTTGCTCTTGAAGTGCGGATCGGAGATGCCGCGGATCTTCTGTAGATCGGCGTTGGTCAGAATCGGCTGCTGGACCTTGATCCGGCGGCAGGATTCCGGCGACTCATCCATCAGATTGGGTTTCGGGCCGATATTCGTCACGAGCGACATCACGAGCTGCTCGCGAATCGGATCGATGGGAGGGTTCGTGACCTGCGCAAAGAGCTGTTTGAAATACTTGAAGAGCAACTGGGGCCGGTCCGACAACACCGCCAGCGGCGTGTCGGTCCCCATCGACGACACCGGCTCCTCACCGTTCACGATCATCGGGGTGATGACCATCTTGAGCTCTTCGACCGTGTAACCGAACGCCTGTTGCCGTTGTCGAATCGTCGGATGATCCGGCTGCGGAACGTTCAACGGCTCCGGCAGCTCATCGAGCGAGACGCCGTATTGCGTCACCCAGCTGCGGTAGGGTTTGCGTTTGACGATGTCGGCCTTGATCTCTTCGTCGTCGATGATGCGGCCCTGCACCGTATCGACCAGAAACATACGGCCCGGCATGAGGCGACCCTTCATACGGATGTGCTTGGCGTCGGCCGGTAACACTCCGGCCTCCGAGGCGAGGACCACCATCCCGTCCGTCGTCACCTGGTAGCGGCAGGGACGGAGACCGTTACGGTCCAGCGTCGCGCCGATCATCTTGCCGTCGGTGAAACAGACGGCCGCCGGACCGTCCCAGGGTTCCATCATCGCCGCGTGATACTGGTAGAACCCTCGCCGGTCCAGATCCATCTGCGCATTCGCCACCCACGGTTCGGGAATCAGCATCATCATCGTATGCGGAAGCGAGCGGCCCCCCAGCAGAAGGAACTCGAGGGCATTGTCCAGACAGGCCGAGTCGCTCTGATTCTCGGACACGATCGGGAACAACTTCTCCATGTCCTTCCCGAACAGATCGGAATGGAGCCGGCCCTGGCGCGCCTTCATCCAGTTGACGTTCCCCTTGAGCGTATTGATCTCGCCGTTGTGACAGACGTAGCGATAGGGATGGGCCAGCGGCCAGGTCGGAAACGTATTGGTGCTGAAGCGCGAGTGGACGAGCGCCATCGCGCTCACCATGCGCTCATCCGTCAGGTCCTGGTAATAGGCCGCCATCTGATGCGGCAGCAGCAACCCTTTATAGACGATGGTGCTGGCCGACAGGCTGGGAATATAGAAGTGTTCCCGGCCCTGGATGGCCGAGTCCCTGACGGCCTTTTCCACCAGCTTCCGGATGACGTAGAGTTTCCGCTCGAACTGGGCTTCGTTCAGGGCGTCGCGCGCGATGAAGATCTGCCGCATGAACGGCTCGGTCTTGCGTGCCTGCACGCCGATCGTATCGCTCTTCACCGGCACATCGCGCCAGCCGAGCAGGCGCGCGCCCTCCTCCTCAATGATCCTGGCGAACAGTTTCTCGCACTGGTTGCGGGAATCGGCATTCGGCGGCAGAAACAACTGTCCTACGCCATATTCGCCGGCGCCCGGCAGCGTCACCCCGGCCTCTCCTGCCGCCCGCGTCAGGAACGCATGGGGGACCTGTAACAGAATACCGGCTCCGTCTCCCGTACGGGGATCGGATCCCTGCGCTCCGCGATGGGTGAGGTTCTCCAGGACCTGAAGCCCCTTGCGGACGATCTCGTGCGACTTCTGTCCCTTGATGTTGACGACAAACCCGATGCCGCACGAATCTCGCTCGTGCCCGGGGTCGTAAAGCCCTTGCTTGTCCGGAAATCCTGGCACGCTCATGAGCGGTATCCCGTTCAAAAGTTAGAGAGTTTTCCCTGTCGGACGGAGGCGGATCGAGTGGGAGCTGTAGAACGGTATGACACCATAATACCCGGCTGAATCCCTCAGCCGATCGACAGGAGGAAACTTACTGGATGGGTCCTTGTTCTGTCAAGGTTTAGAGTCGATGGCGCAGTCGTTTGCTTGACTTTGTTTCCTCCTCTGCCCTACCATCCGCCGCATGGCTCACGGCCCTGCGATTGCCACCCTTTACAGCATGGCGGACGTGTGGGATGCGTACCGCCCCGAACTCGACGGAGTGGAACAGCAGGTCAGGAAAAACCTCGATTCCAGCGTCACCCTCGTCAACACCGTAGCCGCCCACATCCTGAGCGGCGGCGGCAAGCGTCTTAGACCCCTCCTCCTTCTTCTGGCTGCACGCCTGTGCGGGTATGCCGGCAAAGAGCACCACCAGCTTGGAAGCCTGGTCGAGTTCATCCACACCGCCACGCTTTTGCATGACGACGTGGTGGATGACGCTGACATCCGCCGGGGGAGGAGAACCGCCCGAAAAGTCTGGGGAAATCAGATCAGCATTCTGGTCGGCGACTACCTGTACACCAAGGCGATGTGCCAGGTCGTCGAATTCCGAAGTCAAGGGATCAATGAAGTTTTGGCTGAGGCCTGCCGCAAGATGGCCGAAGGTGAGGTCCTGCAGCTGTATTACAACGGCAATCCCGCGATGCCGGAAATCGACTACATCAAGATCGTTGAACATAAGACCGCCGGGCTGATCGCGGCCGCCTGTCGTATGGGTGCGATTCTCGCCGACGCCTCAGAGGTCCAGCAGGAAGCCATGTTCCGCTTCGGCCAGTGTCTCGGAATTGCCTTTCAAGTCGCCGACGATACCCTCGATTACACCGCGAACGGCGAATCACTCGGGAAAACCATCGGCCAGGACCTGCGGCAGGGCAAAGCGACGCTCCCGCTGCTGCACCTGTTGCAGCACTGCTCGGAAGACGACGGCCGTATGATCAAGGACCGGATGGAAACCAGAACGCTCAGCGCCACAGATCTGGAACGGATCCTGTCCCTCATGACCGAGTACGGATCGATCACGTATGCGATGGACCGGGCTCGAACGTATGTCGCCGCGGCCAAGCAGGAACTGGATCTCTTTGAAGACAGTACCGCGCGCCGTGCGTTGACGGTCGCCGCCGATTACATGATCACCCGCGACCGGTAGTCGTTCTTCCCGCCTGCATCCACCGAACTAGGCCGGGGAATCGGCCTCGCACAGCACGAAAGGATCCGCACTCCAGGCCGTCAACAACGAGTTCGACGGCCCACCGGTAGAGAACAAGGAACCGACTCATGTCACAGATCTTCCCCTTTCAGGGCACCCTGTACGACCCGGCTGTGGCAGGCGACATCAGGAATGTGGTGGCGCCTCCCTACGACATCATTGATGCGGCCGACCAGAAAGCACTCCATGACCGCCACCCCAGGAACATCATCCGTCTTGAGTTGGGCCTCGACCAGGCGGGGGACAGTCCAACAGACAATCGCTATACCCGTGCCGCCGCCACGTTACGGGAATGGACCGCCAACGGCACGCTCGCACGGGACCGGGAACCGGCGCTCTACTATCACACCATCGAGTACCTTCCCCCATTCGCGGCCCCGGGCCAGCCCACCAAAGTTCTTCGCGGGTTCCTCGCCATCGCGAAACTCGAGGCCTTGGACTCCGGGCACATTTATCCGCATGAGAATACGCGCGGCGCGGCAAAGACCGATCGGCTGAATCTCCTGCAGGCCTGCCATGCGAATTTCAGCCCGATTTGGTCGCTCTATTCCGACCCGCAGGGCCTCATCCTCGGACTGCTCGAAGCAGACGTGAAGGGCACGCCCGCCCGCTACGACTTCCAAGACGAGGCAGGATGCCGTCAACGGCTCTGGACGGTCACCGACCCGGACACCCTCAGGCAGATCACCGAGGCGATGCGGACCAAACCCCTCTTCATTGCAGACGGGCACCATCGGTATGAGACGGCCTTGAACTACCAGAAACTCCGCCGGCAGCAGACCAGCTCCCCGGCAGGACTCCACCCCTACGACAGCGTGTTGATGCTGCTCGCGCCGCTTGAAGATCCGGGGCTGACGGTCCTGCCGACCCATCGAATCACCACCACCCCGTTGCCCTCTGCGGGACAGATCCGCGCGATGTTGGACCACAGCTTTGAGTGTCAAGAATTTCCATTTACCGGTTCGACCCGGCGCTCGGTGGCGGATCAGTTTCTCAGCGACCTGCGGACGAACGGACGGACGGCGCCCGTGTTCGGATTGGCCCTTCAAGGCGCCGACCGCTACCTCGCTCTCACCCTCAGGCCGGCCCATCGCCCTCCTGCTCAGGCCTCCCCCCGCGCGAAGCTCGATGTGTCGCTGTTGCAGCAGCTCATCGTGTCCAGACTCTGCCCCACCCAGCAGGAACAGGAGGCCATCCTCTACACCAAAGACGGCCACGAAGCCTTGCAATGGGTACACCGGGGAACCGCAACCGGCGCCCTGCTGCTCAATGCCACAAAAGTCAGCGAAGTTCAGGCGGTGGCAACGGCGGGCGAGCGCATGCCGCACAAATCAACGTACTTCTTCCCCAAACCGTTGACGGGCCTGGTCATGAACGTGATGGAGGGGTGAGTCAGGGGTTGATCCCGTCGCCAGGAACAAGGCGAAGGGCTCCGGGTCGAACGAGTTCTGTTTGGCGCTCGGTGCATGCGCGCAGTGATGGGCGCCTTCCCCGCACCATCTGAGAGAGATTACAGAGCATGCGCCCAAAAATCCTCATCGTCGACGACAACGCCGACATCGTCACGATGCTGGAGGATCGTTTGCAAGCCTCCGGCTATGAGACGGTCACTGCGCCGGACGGGCAGCTGGCACTCGACCAGATCGCGCAGGAATCGCCGCACCTCATGCTGCTGGATCTGAACCTGCCCAAACTATCCGGCATCGACGTCCTGAAGCGCCTCTCTTCGGCGAAGCAGACGGACATTCCCATCGTGGTCATGACCGCGCATGGCTCGATTGACGCCGCCGTCGAAGCCATGAAAGAAGGCGCGTACGATTTCCTGACCAAGCCCCTCGACAAGGATCACCTGCTCATCGTGTTGCGCAAGGCCCTGGAGCGGGGCTCGCTACAGCGGGAGGTAGCCTATCTCCGCTCCGAGGTCGCCGGCCGCTACGCCTCCATCGTCGGAAACAGTCCCTCGTTGCACGCCGTGGTCGAAGCGGCCCAACGGGCTGCCAGGTCCGATGCGAGCGTCCTCCTGCTCGGCGAGAGCGGGACCGGCAAGGAACTCTTCGCCCGATCGATCCATCAGTGGAGCCCCCGTCGCAACATGCCCTTCGTGGTGATCAACTGTGTCGCCCTGACGGAAACATTGCTCGAGAACGAGCTGTTCGGGCATGAACGCGGCGCGTTTACCGGAGCAGACCGGCAGCAGAAGGGGAAGCTGGAAACGGCCGACGGCGGGACCGTATTTCTCGACGAGATCGGCGACATGTCGCTGCCGCTCCAGTCAAAGCTGCTGCGCGTGCTGCAGGACCGCGAGTTTCAGCGCGTCGGCGGCTCCAAGACCGTGTCGGTCAACATCCGCGTCATCGCCGCCACGAACAAGGATCTCCGGCAGGCAGTGAAGGCCGGTCGGTTTCGCGAAGATCTGTATTTTCGGCTGAATGTCATCACCCTCACCCTTCCGCCGCTTCGCGAACGCCGCCGGGACATCGCGGCCCTGGCGCAATTTTTCCTTGAACGCCATAGGCAGGATGCGAAGCGCCCCCGTATGACGCTCAGCCCCGCCGCCTTGGACGCCCTGACCCGCTACCCCTGGCCGGGCAATATCCGCGAGTTGGACAACGTGATCGCCCGCGCCGTCGTGCTGAGCCTCGGAGACACCATCGAGCCCGACATGCTGGCGCTGATGCCGGAGGACGCGGGTCTCAAGTCGAAAGGGAACGGTACGCTGTCCTACCTCGACCTGCCTTACCATGAATCGATGGACGCACACAGCCGATTCATCATCGCCCGCGCTGTCGAGCAGGCCGACGGTAATCAGACGAAAGCCGCTGAAACCCTGCAGCTCCAGCGAACCTACCTCGCCCGGTTGATCAAGCAGCAGAAAGATCGGCAGGAAGGCGCAAGCACAGACCCGGAAACGTCTCCCGGTTGAAATCGTGTTGCGTGGGCTCCGGACCGCTCCGGCTACAACAGGCGCTCACCGGCACACCGGCGATCTTCGATGCGGATAAGGCCCGCGCGGGCATCGTGTTCGGCCTGTGCGTAACGTTCAGCGGTTCCGATATCGGACCAATAGCCCTGCAGGTCATAGCCGAGCACGGCATCGCCCCGCTCGATGGCCGCCACGTATGGATCGATAATCGAGGAGGCCACACCTTTCGGCACGTCCCGTAATATCCGGGGATGTAGGATGTGGATGCCGGCAAACATGCGCGGCCTCGTGGGACCGGCACTCGCAAGGCCCTTGCCCGTGATGCGTATGATCCGCCCGTCCTCCCCCACCTCAACCAGACCCCACCGGTCGGCCTCGAGATCTTCACGCACCACCAACGTCGCTGCCGCATGCCGCGTCCGGTGAAAGGCGCAGAGCGCCTCCAAGTCCAACTCGCAGAGCGTGTCTCCGTTCAGCACCAGCACGGGCTCCCCGGAGAAATGCGGCTCAGCCTGCTTGATCCCGCCGCCCGTTCCGAGAATCATCGGCTCCCGTGAATAGGTGATCCGGAGACCGAACTGCGAGCCGTTCCCTACCGTCTGTTCGATCATCGGACCAAGGTGATGCAGATTGATCACGACATCGCGGAACCCGTGCCGCTTCAACAGCAGCAGATTCCAGACGATGAGCGGCGTTCCTCCCACCGGCAGCAGGGGTTTCGGAATGGTGTTGGTGAGGGGCCTCAGGCGGGTCCCAAGTCCCGCCGCAAGGATCATGGCCTTCATAGGAAGAGGTGGTGAGTCAGCGGTGGCAACAACCAGAAGTACAACTCACAACTCATAATCCACAACTCAGGACTCGCACGCCTACTGTAGCTCCGGCACATAGGGAGTGAGATGTTTGCGGAGCGTCTGCAGTTCGGGATACTTCTCAAGATTGCGCACGACATACCCCAACACCCTGGGAATGTCCGAGAGAAACTTGGGGTTGCCTTTGACGCGATCGATGTAGACGAACCGCCCGGCCGCCTTCAGGTTCCGTTGGATGCTGGTGAAATCGAAGAGACGGCGGAAGGCGGCACGGTTGGTCCACACGAAGCGCCGCTCGGCCAGCTGATCGAGGTAATAGGCCACCAGATCATCGACGAGCGGCTCGTCGAGCCGGATATACGCGTCCCGCAGGAGCGACGCCAGATCATAGGTGGCCGGTCCCATCAAGGCATCCTGAAAGTCGATGACTCCGAGCCGCACCCCATCGACCATGAGATTGCGCGAGTGATAGTCCCGGTGCGTGAAGACGCGCGGCTGATCGGCGAGCAGGTGTGCGATCAGTTCGAACTCATGGCGCACGGCCGTCCAGTCATCCGCGCACATCGGCTTGCCGCGGCGCGCGACCACGCCGTATTCGAGAAAGTGATCGAATTCCCACATGAGCAGCGCTGCGTCGAAGCTCCGATGGAAGGCCAGGCACCCCGGGTCGGCCGGGGTCGTGGCTTTGACCTGCATCTGGATCAGGACGTTGACGGCCTGCTTGTAGCGGGATTCCACGTTCGGCCCGTCCGCCTGACTGACCGCTTCGGCCAGCGTCAGATCGCCGAAGTCCTCGAGGTACAGCAATCCGGCCGTCTGATCGTAATGATACAGCGTCGGCACAGATACACCGGCCTTGGTCAGATGCGCCATGACGTTGAGATACGGCAGCTCCGTAATCTGATGGGTGGCGCCGCTGACGGCTTCCTCGGACAGCTTGAACCCTTCCGGTTCGGCCAGCTGCATCAGGATGATGGAGTGCGGCGGCCCCCCTGCGACTGTGGCGCGGTAGTACCGCCGGTTGGACGCATCGCCCGCCAAGGGCGTCACCTTCCGGAGAACCAGCCCGGGAGGAAGGTGGGTCTCAACGGTCCGGGCGACGAGCGTTTGATCGAGAGACGCAGTCGGAGATTGGGGAGGAGCGGGATTCGCCGTGGACATACGCGCCGAATTATACCCACGTCGCACGCGCTTGTCACGAAGACAGGTGGATCGCTCAGCGGCGGGAGCCTGCGTCGACGATCGAGTGCACCGGTCTCAAGGCCGGCAGTCGAGCCAGGCCCACCGCCCCGATGGTTGCGCCGACGGCATCGGCCAGCCAATCCAACCAGCTGGCGTCACGAAAGGGCACGAACCATTGGTGCAGTTCGTCACTGACGCCATAGAGCGCAGCCAGAAGTATGGCCAGCGGCACCGCCCGGCCCCGCCATGCGTCAGTCGTGCCCCAACGGAACGCCCGATAACAGAGCCCCCCCAAGACGGCGTACTCCGCCGCGTGGAGGACCTTGTCGCTGAACAGATCGATGAAGGACGGCAGGTCCTCATCGGGATGCGACTGAGCGGAGAGATAAAAAATCAGCCCTGCGTATGCGCAGACCGGCGCCCAATACCGGAAGAACGTCGCCATCTCACTTGCCCCCCGTGAACGAGAGGCGGACGAGCAAAGTCCGCCGTCGATTGCATGCCTGATACCCCTATGACATACTTCAAAACACGCCAGAAATCACGCACCCATGAAGAACGTTCACGTCTGTTTTGTGTGGCACATGCATCAGCCGTACTACACCGACCCGGTGGCAGGGTCGGCCAGCATGCCCTGGGTACGGCTCCATGCCACCAAGGCCTACTATGATATGGCCTACGTGCTGGAGAAATTTCCAGCGGTCCGCGCCACGTTCAACTTCACCCCTTCCCTTCTGTTACAACTGGAGGAAATCGGCGCCGGCACGGTGCGCGATCTCTTTCTGGAATACGCGCAGCGCCCGGCGGAGGACCTGACCGCCGAGGAAAAAGCCTTTCTCAT
>DASPGL010000174.1:0-2863 GCA_035620635.1 Nitrospira sp.
CGACACGCCGTTATAGCCGGCGCCCCAGCCATACCGGCCATGCCAGCGGGAGACCCCCACGGAGGGACCAATCGTTTGGATTCTTTGCTTCTCCTGCACTCCCACCCAATAGTGAACCCAGAGATCCGGATTCTGATCCAATCCGACCTGCCTCATCCCTTTCTTCGTCAATTCTTCATCGATGGCGGTCTCGATTCGGGTGCGTGTCAGGCTATTGCTCAGGACTCCTGCCTGATTGAGATCCGTCATGCCGACAAAGGCGAAGGTCTGAAATTTCCTAAAGTCGGCCGTATGATCGAAGTCGGTCTTGACGTCGATGATCGTGCAGGCCGCGAAACAGCTCCACGCCATGATGGTAAGACATCCAAACCATCAACCCCACATGGAGCTGTCGTTCCTTTCAGATTCCTCACCTGAGCAATTCACCGTTGGTCGCACCCGCTCCGGCTGATGGGATATCGGCAGCATATCGGCTTAGGGAGCCATCGAATACTGTCATATCTGACAGGTCTAGGCGGTCGCGCGCCGCCCAGACGAGGTCAGCGAACCGAGAGTTCGAGCATCCCATCGGCGACAAGCCGCACCTCTACCCCGTCCGCCACAGGATAGATATCGCGCGGGTGGAAAGTCGTCACGTCCCCTTCGAGCCATACGCCGGGAGCCAGTTCGCGATTCAATCCGGCGGAAACCCGCCGGCGCAGCGACTCCAATCGATCGGAAAGATCGATGTCAAGGAACGGTTTCACGCGACTGAGAATATCCTCGCGCAACAGCCAGTTCCCCATGCGAATCAGCACGTTCTTGGTGTCCACCGTGTAGTCGAAATGCTCGAAGGTGAGGGATCGAGCCTTCTCGTCGAACCGAGGCCTGCCTTTGGCATAGAGTTTTCCGATCACCGTCCCTGTCACGCCCAATTCGAGGATCAGGTCTTCTCCGCTCCCGTACAGTTGGCACGAGATGATCGTGACGGTCTCACCGAACGAGGATGGAAGTTCCCGGCCTACCAATCGCTGTTGCAGCCGCTCATTGAGCACTGAATATTCGGCCATAACCGGCACGGCAAGGTGGAAGCCCTCCAACGACAGTGGGCTCAGTTCGAGGCGCGGAAGGGGATGGTCGCCCCATGCAGGCTTGGCTCCAAAATGGGTGCTTGGTTGGAGCCTGAGATTCAGGGATGTCTTGAATGTCCGTTCCCCTTCTGCGCTGATGGGGCTGATCTGCGCGGCAAACGGGTTGAGGCTGAGCCAAACATTCGGCGCGAGCTCGACCGGCTCTTGAAGGTTGCGCCAGATCGCTTCCGCGCGTTTCTGCGATTCACTTCTCTCTCGGACCTTCGCATCGATGGCCTCCGCCACCGAGCGAAGTCGTTCCTCTACCAGCATTTGGACCACGGGCGTGACATCCGCATCCAGATTCATCAAACGGCAGGAATCTAGGTACTCCGGCGGGTCAAAGGAAGTTGCGGCCGCCACCCGCCAGGCGTCGGTCCAGGTCAAGACCGACTGGGCGGTGAGCCGCAATCGCTTGGGCGGATCCGTCCCGTATCCACAGCCGTCCTCGATCACGCCGCCTTCGCGTAAGCCCATCCGCACGGCCATGCGGTATTGGATGTCGGGAAACCGCGTGAGTAGGCGATTGTCGATGGCCTGGAGCGCGAGCGGTCCGCGCACCATTCGGTATCGATACTGAACCGTGCTGTGGTCAGGGAGGATGCCGCCATCCAGCCAGGCCTCCTCCTTCGCTGCTTCAGAGGGAACCGCGGCCTCGGCGGCAAAGGCAAGCTCATCCACCGGAAGACTAATTGGGAGATGCACCACCGACTGCTCCACGATTGGCGCCGGAGGTGGAGGTTTCAAGGGGTCAGTCGGCCTGGGAATCACCACCGTAGACCCGCCGCAGCCGGCCAGCAGGAACGCCACGAAGATCAACGAGAGCATACCCTGTGTGCTTAGAATCTTTTTTCTTCGCTCTTCTCTCACCAGTCGGCAGAGAACCAGAACGTCATCGTACTGGCTGACATGGCCTCTCGGTCACGGCACCGCTGTCACGCCCTCTTCTAGTTCGATTCATACCGCACTCGTCGAGACCTGCACGACCTGCTTGATGCCGTCGCGCCGGACAAGTAAGTCTTTCGCCCCCGCAAGAGGACTTCGTCCCGTAATCAGACGCCGCACGCTCGCAGGGAACAGCGTCATGAACTGTTCAAGTTTATGAATCGCCGCCTCGTAGGAGCTCCGCCCGGCATTCACCGTGCCGAAGACAAGTTGATTCTTGAGAACAATGTTTCGCATGATCAAATCGGTATCCAGCTTCGTCGCAGGCTTTCCCCCCGGCACGCCGGTTACGATGAAGGTACCATTAGGCCCCAGCGCTTCCAGCGCCGCGAAGGCGAGGGGCGACACACCGACTGCTTCGAAGATGATGTCAATATTGCCGATCCGGGCGCCGATCCTGCCAATGGCATGATCTTGCGCGCACAAATAGGTGGCGCCGAACGAACGAACAAGTTCCGCGCGTTCGCTATTCGACGGCTCACGTGAGTAGACATACGTCTCATGTCCTTGTGCGACGAGTCCCATCGCTCCGAGGAGTCCGACCGGGCCGGCTCCGAGCACGAGACCGCGCACGTGACTCGACTCATACGGCAACCGCTGCTGGATATCCCGCCTCTGCAAGGCCGCCTTGGCGACCACGGTCAGCGGTTCCACCAATACGGCCACGTCTGCCAGCGCTCGTGGAACCGAAATGAGATATTGTTCTTCCTCAACTACGAACTCCGTCAGAAAACCATCGGCATGCTGAATGCCGCGCTCCTGGAAGTCCCCGGACAGGCAGAAGTCCTGTCGCCCAGCTCGGCAGGCGA
>DASPGL010000175.1:0-9139 GCA_035620635.1 Nitrospira sp.
ACACCCGGGCGTCGGAGAGCCTTCCTGTTTGATACCCTTGCCCTTCAAGGCGTCCAAGACAGCGGGGAGGGCACGCGGGTCGCTGATCATGCCGAGTGAGGCGATGGCATGCCGCTTCACCGCGCCATCCTTCATGGCGTCGACCAGCGCGTCGATCGCTCGGGCATCTCCGATCATGCCCAGCGCGATGGTCGCATCCTCACGCACGGCCCGATCGGGATCCTTCAACGCGGCGATCAAGGCATCCACGACCTTCGGGTCGCGCACCCAGGTCCGGCCGATTTGATAGTCGGTGGTCATGCCGCCCAGCGCCCGGGCGGCATGGCAGCGAACCACGAAGTCTCGATCCGTGAGACTGGCAATGAGCGGATCGACGGACGGATACCCGATGTACACGAGCGCGGTTCCGGCCGTTTCGCGCACGATCTTGGAGGAGTCACGGAAGAGCTTGATGAGCGCAGGGACGGCTTTCGGATCGCCGATTTTGCCGAGCGCTTCCGCTGCCGCGCTCTTGACTGCGCCGTCACGGTCCCGACAGGCGACGATCAGTGCGTCGACGGCTCGTGCATCCCGGATGTCGCCGGCGGCCTTCGCCGCATGTTCGCGCACGCGCCAACGCTCGTCCTTCAAGGCGGCGATGAGGCGATCCAGTGCCGCCGGTCCGATCTGTGCCGCTGCCGCAATCGCCTGGTTCCGGACTTCCATAATGGAGTCGTTGAACAACCCGAGCAGGGCCTCAACCGCCTTGGGGCCGCCGATCTTGGCCACCCCACGACCTGCGTAGGCCCGGACCGACCAGAATTCGTCCCCACAGGCGCTCACCAGCGCCTCCAGGGTTGCGGGATCGCCCAAGTCGGCCAGCGCCATCGCCGCTTCTTCACGCGTGGCGTCGTCGACGTCTGCCAATGCTTCCAGGAGGTCTTCAAGACGAGGCGTCATGGCAAGGGTGCCTGCTCATAGTAGTCATCCCGTTCGCCCCCGTACGGATACATGCGCTTGCAGCGGATGACGAGTGTTTGGGTCCCGCGTCCCTCAATACATTGATCCAACGACTTGGCGAATTCCAGTTTCCCCTCCAGGTTGACCACGAAAGGAAAGTCGAACGTAAAACTGATGAATTTGTATTTCCCTGGTTTCAACGCGAGTTCCAGGCGCTCGGAGGTTTTCGGAGCATCGAGCGAATCAGGGTCCGAGGCCCAGATCGACGGCGTCACCCCCGGCACCTGCCACCACGAGGGGGGAACCAGTTTTGTGGCATCAATGGTGATCGGGTGTTCCGTAAGATGAGCCGGCGGAGGCCCGGCGAGCAGCGGCCCGGTGGAAGCTGCTGTCGCCATCCCGGCCATCACTCCGCACCACAGAAGGAGGCGCTGTTGTCTGCTGTACGTATGAGGCATGGGTGGTCAGTGCTTCCCGGCTTGAGGAACGGGTGACGCGATGGCCGCTGTCTGAAAAATCTCTTCCACAGCTTTGCTGTCCCATTCAGTATGGGTCTCAAGCCCGAGGATGCGCATCACGGTCGCGCCGGTATCGATGATCGAGACCGGTTGATGAATGATCCGGCCGGGCTTGATTCCCACGCCTGAGGCAATCCAGGGGACGACCGGGGAGTCGTTCGTCGATGCCTCCGCTCCCGGGTCGGTGCCCGGTCCGCTGAGCGCGGTCACGAGCACGGTCGAGCGCGCCGTGAGCGCATATTCTCTGAACAGATCCAGGACGGAGTGGATCGCCATATCGATCGTCTTCAAGGCGTTGCGATATTCCTTGGAGTTCCAGCCATGAGCCACTCCGGCTCGCCCGGCCTCCGGAAGATGCACCACCAGCAGGTGCGGCAGTGAGGGGATCGCATGCCCGTGTCCGTGGCCGCTCGTCGCCTTCTTAAAATACTGCTGGATATAGGTCACCATTTTCTGGGGGTCGCACTCAGGCCGCAAGGCTCCGCACAGTTGATAGTCGGTGTAGGGTTCCGGTCTGGCGAGCTGGTACAGCGATTCGTCCATGTAGAAGATCGCGCTGTCGCGGCCTCCGCTCAAATCGAGATAATCGAAGAGACTGGGAGCGCGGGGGTAGCCCCGGCTGAATTCAAAGGCATTCCACGTGATACCGTGTTTCTCCACCGGCAGTCCGGTGATCAACGACGCCATGGTCGGAAGGCGGAGCGCCGGTTTCACACCGGTGGCAGACCACGTCACCGACCCCTCACTGGCCAGCTTGCTCAGGTGCGGCATCGCCCCTCCCTTGAGCGAATCTTGGCCAAACCCTTCCAACACAAAGAGAATCACATGCTCCGTCGGTCCGGCGGTAGGAGGGCTTCCTCCTTTCGATATCGGGGCAGGATAGGCGGGGGCATGAAGCGCGGCGTCAAGCAGAACTGTCAGGAGACCGACAAGGAGGATGTGAGAACGCCAAAAGGTGGTCAGCATAGGGAATTCACGCCATAGACTCTCAACAAACAGGAAAAGTAACCTAGCACGCGAATTTTCCTGAAGGCAAGGCGGTTGTCGGGTGCGCGAAACGGCTGGCAGACGTGGTTTCCGGGTGTTATGCTGACATCATTCCTCGGCTCGGGTTGCTGTCAATCTGCAGGATTTCGGTGCGTCAGTCCCCTTCGGGAGGGTGAAGGCGATGCCCGGATGGTCAGATCACCAGTCAGCGACCCTGGGAACCCACTCACCGCCTTGCCGTATTTCTCGTTCGCCTCTTGTCTTCCTGGTGGGCGCCCTCTTGATCACGGCCCCGGCGTTCGCCGAGTGGCGGGTCGTCACCGCGCAGGGAGAGTATCGAATGGGGGAGCGCGACACGCGGGAGGATGCAGTCCGACTGGCCACAGAATCAGCCAAGCGGAGCGCGCTGGAACAGGTGGCCACCTACCTGGAAAGCGTCACGGTCGTGGACGGGATGGATGTCACCAGAGACGAGATCCGCACCTACACGGCCGGGTTGGTCCTTGTGCTTGACCAGAAGACGCAAACGCGGCTCGAGGGGGAGATTATTGTCGTGACGGTCGATCTTGTCGCCCACATCGATACGGAAGAAGTCAGGCAGGCCATCGCGGCGCTTCGAGAGAATGAAGATGCCCGTGTGCAATTGGCGGCATTGAGACAAGAGAATGAACAGCTGCAGCAGGACCTGGACGCGGCCAATCGGGCGTTGGCAAACGCATCGACAACGGATCAAGTGCAGCAGGCGGCCCAACAGCGGCAGGAGATCCTGAACCGTGTGCAATCCAATACGATGGTCTCGCAGGCATGGACTGAGTGGGTGTTAGTCGCGCCGGTTGTCTATGCCTATCCCGGGCTCGGCCCGGCGCAAACCCTGGCTCTCTTGAACGCGGCCCGCGGCCTGTACCCGGCCAGCCCGCACATCGTGGTGGCGGAGCGGGTGTTTTCGAGCAAACAGCCGCCGGCACTGCAACCGCCCATGCCGTCTGCGACCGGAGGCACACCGGGCCGCCTGCCGCGCCATGAGATGATTCCCTCTGCTGGCTCACCGGGTGTTTCGCGCAGCTTGAACGAGATCACCCATACCGTACCGTCCGGGCCTCCCCGGATGGGCGGCCGGCCACAGACTCCTGATGGACGAGGATCTCGAACCCTGACCGATGTCCGGCAGCTGAACCCCTTCCTGCCGCCTGCGGCCGGGCCGCCATCATCGCGATCGCTCTCGCGCATGCAACGGTTTCTTCAACAGAACGGAAGTCCTGCAGAAGTGCCCGGTGCCGGCTTTCGCCCGCCGAGCTCGGGAGGTACGCCGCGGGAAATTCCGGGTGGGCAACTGCCTCGGACCAGAGGATTGCCGCCCGGTGAGCACCGATTCCGTTCCCCTCAGCCGCACCAGGTCCCGCAGACCCAGTTTCAGAATGTGCCGCGTTCATTCGGAGGCGGAGGCCGCTTCGGTGGAGGTGGCGGGCCCGGTGGAGGAGGAGCAGTCGGAGGAGGTGTCGGGGGAAGAAGGGGAGGAGGGCGAGGGAGGTAACCGTTGCACATCAGGATTTCGGACATTGTCATCGCGGCCAGCCTCTGGGTCAGTCCGGGCTTGCCATTCACGTATGTGCAGGCAGCCGAGGCCGGTGATGTGAGAGCGCATGCGGCACAATCATTCGATCGGCTCTCGCAGCATACCGACCGGCAGGCCTCGCACAAACCAACCGGTCATTCTGCTTCTATGGTGGAAATCGCCGGCGATGGACATTCACCGGACCACTATTGGATCGGCAGGGGCCAGGGTGATTTGAACAAGGGGAAAGCGGTCTGTCAGCGCGTCTCGGAACTCTCGGCCCGTACGGATCTGGCGAAACAGATCCGTGTCCTCGTGAAGGAGCATCTGGTCGATCGGGTCCGCGAGCGGAGCGGCCGTGAAACCGAGCAGGACATCGAACTCACGCGTGAGGAGATCGTTCAGGAGTACCTGCAGGGTGCAACAATCGTCGACCACCATGTCGACGAGGCGAACAAAACCTGCTATGCCACGGCTGTCATGCGCAAAGCCTCTCTCTTACAGAAGCAACCTCCCGACAGTGATGCACCCTCTGTCTCCGCGAAGTAAGCATTCTTCGACCTTTCACGGCCCCGGCCGCGGCCGATTGCACTGACGCCCTTCCTTGCGGTAGATACGTCGTCCGATGCCGAACGAGAATAACTTTCAGCACGATGAACTTTCGCGGAAGAATCCCGGTGACCGACTCTCCGTCGCGGAGTTGACGTCCGGTGCGCAACCGGAATCTCCGGCCTGGTTCGAGGCCATGGCCCAATGCGGAACCACCCTTGCGCACGCCGGTGTTCGAGCCATGGTACTGCTCCATGGCTCGCTGCACGGAACCGACCTGTTCGGCATGCAGCGATTGGACGAGGTCGGAGGCCTCAAACGGGGGTATTCCCGCGGCGTGTCGGGTGTCGATGCGCTGCTCGCCGCCATGCGCGAGGGCGGAAACGGGATTCCCCATCTTGCCGGCGGCCTGAAGCCCCCGCTTCCGAACGATGACGCCACGAAAGCGTTCCTCGACGAGCAGCTCGGCGAAGCCGGTAATTTTGCAGCCTCCTATGTCGGACTCCTCCAGAAGGCGCTCAACAGGAATCTGGCCGGACCGATTGCCTGTGCACGCCTTCTCTGGTCGTCCGAGCACCATCATCTCGGGCGCGCGATGGCGGCGGTCCGGCTGCTCGCGGAGTTGAGCGCGTATTGTGAGCGGCATCAGCTTCGCAGCGGCGACCGGATTCTCGTGCAGGCTCACGGACACGCGGGGTTGGTCCTGGCGTTGGTGTCGAATCTGCTCTGCCCCAGTCCGATTACCGGGCGGCCGAAGCTCCTGGGTATCCTCGCGTCTTATGCAGAGCAGCAGGGGCAGGCCGATCTGGCTGCGACAATCGGAACGGTGGAGCCCCTGCTGGCGGCACACGCTGTGCTGCACGGTGCCAACCTCGACGTGGTCACGCTGGGCACACCGGTGCGTTACGGGTGGGATGGTTCAGGAATGGGCCGGTTGCTCCATGTGGTCAATCACCGGCATCTCAGAACCGACGGCAAGACATGGTTGGCCAAAATGGAGTTGCCCCAGATCACGATGGAGATGCCCATGGCCTGGGGAGGGGACTATGTCCAGGAACTGGCCGTGGCGGGGAGCGACGCCGTGCCGGCGACTGAGGCGGCGAAGGCGGCGAACAAGGCGTTGTGGGAGCTGGTCGAGCCCTACGACGGCTTCGAGCGCTGGTTGGAATGTGCCCGCCGGGCCGTGCGGTTCCCGAGCGAAGGCCGCTGCCTACTGGTCGATTACAAAGACTGTACCGGTTCGACCAATGTCCGCGAACACTACTATGGCCACGCCGCCTATACCCGCCTGAACGCGATGCTGTTCAATACCACGGAAATCGTCAAAGCCCTCTACTCCTAGCGCGAGCCCTTCTCCTCGTCGCTCCCTTTCTCGGACAAGAGCCTCATCAGCTACGCTTGCCCGTCATACCGAGTGAGCGGCAACAGATCGAGGCATAGGACAGAAACGCGGTCTCCTCCTGTCCAAGCTTCCGAGCCAGGGCAGGCGGAACGGAGATCAATTCCCAGGCCGTGCTCCCAGTGCTTCAGCGGCTTGTGAGCGCCACACCAATGAGCCTCAATCCGAGATTCTCCCAAACGATCGGCTATCCTTCGGGTCCTGTCGCGGTGAACAGCCCGGGGGGCTGGCTCCGGCCTCGCCGGTGCCTGTCCCAGTGTCTGACGGGACAGTCGCCAATCGGAAGAGCGACAGTATTAGGTTGGTATTCTTTGTCCGGTTAAGAAGACAATTGACAATTGTCAGTTATCGCAGTAGGCTTCACTCGTGATCGGCAATTTTAAGCACAAAGGTCTGAGACGTCTGTTTGAGGACGGGGAGGCCAAAGGCATCCGGGCAGACCTACGCGAGAAGGTCGAACATATCCTTGCCGTGCTCAATCGCGCATCCGGACCGAGCGACATGGATGTGCCGGGCTTCAGGCTCCATCCGCTGAAAGGGGACGGAAAAGGTTCTATGGAGTCACCGTTCGGGCGAACTGGCGCGTGATTGTTCGTTTCGCGGAAGGACATGCATGCGATGTTGAATTGATCGATTACCACTAAGAAGGAGAAAGAACCATGCGTATGAAGAGACCCCCTCATCCGGGAAGGATCATCCGGCAGGAGTGCATCGAGCCCTTGGGCCTGACGGTCACGGAGGCGGCGGTCCGCCTGGGCGTGACACGGCAGAATCTCAACAATCTGCTGAACGGGAAGTCAGGAATTTCACCGGAAATGGCGATCCGGCTCTCTAAGGCCTTCGGCAGCCGGGCAGAAGTGTGGCTCGGGCTTCAGATGGAATACGATTTAGCCGAAGCAGAAAAGGCGGCAGGGAAGATCAGAGTCACGAGGATCATGCCCAAGAAAGAAGAGCTTGTGGTTGCGTGAACGAGTAGACCCAGGGCAGGGGAGCTTTCTCGAAGGACAGCAAGAACGTCATCGTGCTGTTCCCGTTGTAATGAAGGAAGCCCCCGGAGGGCCGGAGGCTTCCAGAGAAGCCGCTCAGCGCTTTAGGGCATGAGCAGCGATCCACCCCGCCTGCCTGAGGCGCGGGCAGGTCCTTGGCCTGATGGGCCACAGTGACGAGCGCCTCCAGGTCATGGAGACCGAATGAGGTCCCGTTGCGCCATGCACCGGACTGATCTTTGAACGGCCGGGAGAAGGTCGTCGCAAAAAACGGACCCTTCTCGCTGACATTCTGCCAAATCGTGGCCTTGATGTTGCCACATCGGAACGTGGTCGCCGGTTGTTTGGATTGTTGTTTCTTGGTCGCCATCTTGTTTCTTCCTTGTATCTTGAAAGTTACTTGCGACGATGCCGCCCTCTAGCAAACGGGACGTGATAGACCGATTCCTCCCCGGTCCCTTGAGGCCGCAACAAAGCATGGTTCGTCACGTCCTTCCTCCCGAGAGCTGCGGGGTAGGACAGAAGTGTCAAGCCGTCATGAGATCACGTGGAGCGGTTCAGCGGCCGGCTCAGCGTCCTTCGATTCGGAGGCCGCGGCCGTAGGGATTCGTGGGACTGCTGGGGCTGTAGGGATTCCCGGCGCCGTAGGGATTCTTGATCGAGTCCGGCGAGAACGGAGAGCCGTAACGGCCGTAGGGGGTACTGGTCGAGTCTGGATCATACGGGTTCGCGCTCAGCTTGCCGCGATAGTTTCCCTGCTGGTCGTATAGCCGAGGCGCATCGGTAGCGAACGGATTCGTCGCCGATTGATTGCTGAACGGACTGCCGTAGAGGCTGAATGGATTGTTGAGGCCGTTCGGCTTGAAGGGGCTTCCGGCTCCGTAGGGATTGGACGTGGAATCAGGATGGTACGGATTCGCGCTCAGCTCGCCGAGATCTTCCGCATGGACGAAGAGCGGCAGTGGTAGCAGCAGGAACAACAGGAGGAAGAGACCCCGCATGGCGATCCTCCGACAAGGGGAAGAGCCAGTGGACGAAGCGTACTCCCCGATGAGAGAATCACGCAAGTAACCATCAGGCACTGCCGGAAAAGTAGAATGTCCCGGTTTCCCTCCTCTCTTGTTTGCCTTATGCCACGGCGTACTCTAACGATTTCGGATTCTCAATTTGCTTTGACGCGTTCAAGATCTCGATGCCGACGATCTTTCCGGTTTTGTCGTAATCCAAGATCACCCCGGGCTTGTTTTCGTCGCTTTCTTCTACCTCGGCTTCGCTGAACCGAATGGTCAGTACATCCACGTCCTGGTCATATTTCACTCTCATGATTTCCTCCAATACTTGGCAACCTTGCTGGTTCGCTACACAGTGATCACCTTTGCGGGCATGCTCGTCTCGTTCACGATCACTCGGAGCAAATATTCCTTCCCCTTCATATCAACTCGCGATTGATAGCACGTCACGTTCTCTATCTCCGGCACTTTTTGCTGAGGCGCCTGAAGCACTCGCTCGACCAACTCGCGCGGAATGTTTCGCTCAACCAATTCCTCCAACACATGCTTCGAGAACACGAACGTCATGTGGTCATATCCATAAGGTCGCTCTCTAACGTCAGGTCCTTCTTGACACGCAGGCTCTGGAACCTCATCGAGACTGGCGTGAGCCACTCGGGTTCTCTATTATCGTCTCAAGGCCTTATGGAAACAACGTGTAAGCTCCCCGCCCAAACATAAACGCTAGCGGGTTGGGAATAGTTCCTGACACCTGTTTCCACTCCCGATGAGAGAATCACGCAAGTAACCATCAGGCACTGCCGGAAAAGTAGAATGTCCCGGTTTTCCTCCTTAGCCCTCAGACTCTCTAAAGAACACATTGAGAGCACACAGAACGTTGGATTTCCCAGCGCCGTTTGGCCCGATAAGGCAAGTGTAATCGGCGAGTTCGATGGTTTCGTCACTGAATGATCGGAAATTCTGAATACGGACAGAATTAATTTTCACGTAAGCATTCCCTTGAAGAACGAGGAGGCATCAGACACCTTTTAGCAGTTGTACCTTGTCTCTTTCTCGGGAAGCCCTAACGCTTGTCCAGCCGATGAATCTTCAGCAATTGTCCGGGAATAACTGTCTGAGCGAGTTCAACCAAGTGCGCATGGTGGGTAAAGAATAACAGCTGGGTTCTGCGGGCTGCTTCGGCCAACTGCTCCAGGGTT